>CALAQT010000241.1 GCA_937888775.1 uncultured Actinomycetes bacterium
AGGCCCGACCCCCACAAACACTGGGGATCGGGCCTCAAACCCTCAAAAACTTCCGCCTAAAGATTCACGCGCACCGGAGCGCCGCGGTGGCCGATTCGCGCCTGATCGCCTGCACTCAGCTGCCGACCTGAGGCGGCCCGCGGGGAATCGCTCCCGGGTCATCGGTGCGCAGATCACCGCCGCCAAAGCCGTGATCTGCGCCTTGGCGAGCGATAACCCGAATGTTAGACTCGTGCTGCGATGACTCATATATCAGTCGTGTGCGCTGCACATCGTGTGCAGTGCGCGGCACGTTCTCTGCCGTGTGTCGCACGTCCTGTGCCGTGTGTCGCACGTCCTGTGCCGTGTGTCGCTGCGGCACGTCCTGTGCAATGTGCGGCACGTCCTGTGCCGTCGGTCTGAGCGGTGAGCACCCAGCCCTCCCGGCCGGCCAACGGACCGCGTGAGCTGCTGGCAGATCGGGCTTACGCGGACTTGCGCGATCGGATCGTCACGCTCGCAATTGCACCAGGCGCACCGATCGATGAGGACCTGCTGGGGGACGAGCTGGGCATCGGCCGAACTCCCGTGCGCGAGGCGATCAAGCGCTTGGCGCTGGAGAACCTGGTCACGGTGTTCCCGCGCCGCGGCACGTTCGCCTCGGAGATCAACATCACCGATCTAGCCGACATCTCCGACGTGCGGACCCAACTGGAGGGCCACGCCGCATTCCGCGCTGCCCAGCGGATCACCGACGCTCAGCGCGTCGAGCTGGCCGCACTGGTCGCGGAGCTCGCCGAGAGCCAGGGCAGCGACGACGTGCAGGCGCTGATGGCGCTCGACACCCGGGTGCATCGTTTCATCCACCACTGCGCGGGCAACCCGTATCTGGAGGAGACGCTGGGTCGCTACTTCAACCTCTCGCTGCGGATCTGGTACCTGGTGCTTGACCGACTGCCGCATCTGTTCGCGCGCGTACACGAACATGACGACCTGCTGCGGGCGATCGCGGCCGGCGACGCCCCGCGAGCGCGCCAGGTCCTCGCCGAGCACATCGAGACCTTCGAGAGCGAGATCCGCTCGGTGCTCTGAGGTCTGCTAGGCGCCGGGCCGGATCCCCAGGTGGTTGCCGAGCGGCTCATCGTGACCGAGGCGGGTGGAGATCTCGTGCGCCTGCTCCAGCGTGACGCGGCCGAGCAGCCGCAGGCGCTGCGGCACCAGGCGCAGTGAGGCGCCCGAGGCGCTCAGCGCCGCGACCACGGCGCCGCCGCGGTCGCGCACCGCAGCCGCCACCGCGGACAGACCCGGCTCCAGTTCGTCGACGATCGTCGCGTAGCCGCGCTGGCGGACCTCCTCGAGCTCGCTCAGGAGCGCCTGGCGGTCGGTGACCGTGTCAGGCGTGAGCTGGGCCAGTTCCCCGTCTGGAAGCTCGGCGGCTCCGAAGGCGAGGAACACCTTGCCCGCGGCCGTGCAGTGCACGCCGAGCTGGCGCCCGAGCCAGTTGGTGGCGCCGAGCAGATGGCTTCCGTCGATCTGGGCGATCGCCTCGGTGCCCGCTGGCAGCGGAATGATCAGGGTCGCCGTCTCGCCTGACTCCTGCGCCAGACGGGGCATGCTCGGCTGCGCGAGCTCGACCAGATCCGCGCGCCCCACGCCCGAACGCGCAAAGCGCAGCGCGGTCGGTCCGGGACGCAGGCCAACCCGGTGGACATCCCAGGCCAGCAGCCCGTGGCGCGCGCAGGCGTCGAGCAGCGGCTTGAGATCCACGGCGGGGAGGCCGACCGCATCGGCGAGCTCGGTCAGCGTGCGGGGGGCGCGCTCCAGCACGAGCGCCAACGCCTGTGCGAGCTGATCGACCGCCTGGGGGCCGGCCGCGTCGGACGGCGATCGGTCAGTCATCGACGCCGGCCGTCGGGGGTGATCACGATCGTCTGCAGCTCGGTGAATGAGCTCATCACGTGAGACCCGCCCACCTTGCCGATCCCGCTGTCGCTACCGGAGCGACCTCCGAACGGCAGGTGGGCCTCCCAGTAGTTGCTGGACTCGTTGATGTTGACCCAGCCGGTGCGGACCCGGTCGGCGAACTCCAGGCCCCGGGCGAGATCGGCGGTGAAGATCGCCGCCAGCAGGCCGTAGGGAGAAGCGTTGGCGGCGTCGATCGCCTCCTGTAGCGAATCGATCGCCACAACCGGGGCTACGGGGCCGAAGGTCTCCTCGACCGCCACCCGCGCGTCGCCCGGCACGCCGGCCAGCACGGTCGGTTGCCAGTAGAGGTCGGTGGGGAAGCCCTCGCCGCGGGCGCCGCCGCTCAGCACCCGGGCGCCGCGGGCCAGCGCGTCGCCGACGTGCTCGTCCATCTTGCTCGCCACCGGCTCGTTGT
Source organism: uncultured Actinomycetes bacterium (assembly GCA_937888775.1). Next base: position 2,360 of record CALAQT010000241.1, read on the forward strand.
TGAGCGGCCCCATCGTCGTGCGCTCGTCGAACGGGTCCCCGAGCACGATCCGCTCGTTCACCGCACGCGCGAGCCCTTCGACGTACTGGTCATACACGGCCCGGTGCACGAGGATCCGCTCGCCGGCGGTGCAGCTCTGCCCGGCGCACAAGAAGCAGGCCGTCAGCGTCGCCGCGACGGCCGCGTCGACGTCGCCGTCCTCGAGCAGCACGACCGGTCCGTTGCCGCCCATCTCCAGCAGCGTCGCCTTGCCCGCGGCCGCTCGTCCCACCAGCCGGCCGGTGGCGGTGGAGCCGATGAACGCGATGCCGTCGGTACCCGGGTTGCGCGCAATCTCGTCGCCGACCACCGACCCGGGCCCGGTGACCAGGTTGAACACCCCGGGCGGAAGGTCGGCGTCGGCGATGCATTGGGCCAGCGCGACCGCGCACACGGCGGTGCTTGGAGCCGGCGTCCAGACGACCGCGTTGCCGCACGCCAGCGCAGGCGCGACCAGCTCCGCCGGCATCGTGTAGGGCCAGTTCCAGGGACTGATCACCCCGACCACGCCGCGGGGGCGACGGGCGAGCAGCACTCGCTTGCCGGGTGAGAACGAGTTGGGCAGCTCGCCGCCCAGTCGCTTGGCGTCCTCGGCCGCCATGCGCCAGTACTCCACCAGCTCGTGGACCTCGTCGAACGCCTCGGCGGCCAGCGGCTTGCCCTGGTCGAGGGTCAGCGTCCGGGCCAGCTCATCGCGCCGGGACTCGATGATGTCGCCGACGGCGTGCATCTTCGCCGCGCGCTCAAAGGCGGTCAGCCGGGCCCACCCGTCGGCCGCCGTGCGCGCGGCGTCGATCGCCGCCTGGGCGTCGCTGCGATCGCCCTGCGGGACGGTGCCGATCAGCTCGCCGGTGGCCGGGCTGATCGACTCGAACGTCTCGCCGCTGAGGCTGGCTCGCCATTCCCCGCCCACGTACATCTGCTGCGCCGTGCCTGTGACCATCTCTCGCTCCCTGTCTGAGACCGCGATCGAGGCTGCGGCCGAGTGCTCGTTGACACAATTCGACAACTGATATATAACAGCCGCATCAGCACCGGGTCAATGGCTTTCAACAGTGGGCGACGCGCCGATGGCCGAGCGTCAAACCGTGTCCGACGATCCGCGCGTGTTCGGCGCGGAAGGGGAGGTTGATCGATGGCAACCGCAGAGGCGCCGCACAGCGCCGGGTCGGGTGGCGACAGCGACGAACTTGCCGGCTTTGGCTACAAACAGGAGCTCGACCGCTCGCTGGGCAGCTTCTCGTCGTTCGCTGCCGGCTTCAGCTACATCTCGATCCTGACCGGCGTCTTCGAGCTGTTCGGGTTCGGCTTCAACAACGCCGGACCGGCTGTGTGGTGGTCATGGCTGGTGGTGCTCGCGGGTCAGATGGCGGTGGCGTTGTGCTTCGCCGAACTGGCCGGCCAGTTCCCGCTGGCCGGCTCCGTCTACCAGTGGTCCAAGCGGATCGGGAGCGACTTCGCCTCGTGGATGACCGGCTGGATCCTGATCATCGGCTCGATCGTCACCGTCGCGGCTGTGGCCGTCGCCTGGCAGGTCGTGTTGCCGCAGGTGACGACATCGTTCCAATTCGTCGGCAGCGCGGCCGACGCGGGCACCTACAGCACCCCCAACGGGGCCAAGAATGCGCTCATCCTGGGCGCGATCCTGGTCGTATTCGCGACCGTCATCAACATGCTCGGGGTCAAGATCATGGCCCGGATCAACAACTTCGGCGTGATCGCCGAGCTGATCGGCTCGACGATCCTCGTGATCCTGCTGATCTTCCACTTCCAGCGCGGCCCGGGGATCGTCAATCACACGCTAGGCACCGGCGTCGGGCACTCGTGGGGCTACTTCGGAGCCTTCCTGATCGGCGGGATCATGAGCGCCTACGTGATGTACGGCTTCGACACAGCGGGCACGCTGGCCGAGGAGACCAACGACCCGAGACGGGCGGCGCCGCCCGCGATCATCCGGGCGCTGATCACCGCGGCGATCATCGGCGCGCTGCTGATCCTGTTCGCGCTGATGTCGGTCAAGAACATCCACGACAAGAACATCGGCCTGCTCGGCCTGCCCTACATCATCAAGCAGGCGCTCGGCAACACCACGGGCAACGTGTTCCTGATCGACTCGGCGATCGCGATCACGGTCTGCACGCTGGCGGTCTGCACGGCCTGCATCCGGATGCTGTTCTCGATGGCCCGCGACGGACGCCTCCCGGCCGGGTCACATCTGGCGCGCGTGTCCGGACGCGCCCGCGTGCCGATCATCCCAGCGCTGTTCGTCGGCTTTTGCTCGCTGGCCCTGCTGGGGATCAACCTGGCCAACCAGTCCGCGTTCCTGACGCTGACCTCGGTGGCGATCATCATGTTCTACCTGCCCTATCTGGCGGTCACCGGCTCGATGCTGCGCCGGCGCCTGCGCGGGGAGTGGCCGCGGCCCGAGCATGGGCCCTACTTCAACCTGGGCCGCTGGGGCCTCCCGGTCAACATCTTCGCCGTGGTCTACGGGACCCTGGTGGCGTTCGAGATCGCCTGGCCACGCTCGGTTGTCTACGGCACCAAGTGGTACTTCCGCTTCGGGGCGTACGAGTTCATCGGCGCCTCGTTCATCGTCGGATGCCTGTACTACTTCCTGGTCCAGACCCGCAAGCCGCCCGAGGTGCTGGCCGAGCACCGGGCCGAGGTTCCGGTGCTGGCCGGCGAGCACACGCCGCTCGGGGAGATGGCGCCGTGATCGACGCGGGCGAGTTCGATTACGTCATCGCCGGCGGCGGCACGGCCGGTTGCGTGGTGGCGGCCAGGCTGTCCGAGGACCCCTCGGTCACCGTGTGCCTGCTGGAGGCGGGACCGTCCGACGTCGACGATCAGGCGATCTTGCGCCTGGAGGACTGGATGTACCTGCTCGACAGTGGCTATGACTGGGACTACCCGATCGAGCCGCAGGAGCGGGGCAACAGCTTCATGCGCCACGCCCGGGCCAAGGTGTTGGGTGGCTGCTCGTCGCACAACTCCTGCATCGCCTTCTGGACCCCCAAGGAGGATCTCGACGAGTGGGCGGCGATGGGCTGTGAGGGCTGGAGCTCGGCCGAGTGCTGGCCGGCGATCAAGCGGCTCGAGACCAATGACGGGCCCGGTGAAAACCATGGTCGCAGCGGCCCGGTCAACATTCGCACCGTCCCGCCCGAAGACCCCTGCGGCGTGGCGATCCTGGAGGCCGCGGCACAGGCAGGGCTGCCCACCAGCCGCTTCAACGAGGGCTACACGGTGACCAATGGGGCGGGCTGGTTTCAGATCAACTCCGCTGCCGACAACACGCGGATGTCCTCCTCGCACGCCTACCTGCATCCGATCATCGGCCAGCGCCCCAACCTGGAGATCAGGACCGGCTGCTGGGTCAAGCGCGTAGCGATCGAGGGTGGGCGCGCGACCGGGGTGGAGTACCTGACCCCGGACCTGCTGACCCAGGCCAGCGTCCGCGCCCACCGTGACGTGATTCTCAGCGCGGGCGCGATCGACACCCCGAAGCTGCTGATGCTGTCGGGGATCGGCCCCGGCGAGCACCTGCAGGAGTTCGGCATCCAGACGCTGGTGGACGCCCCCGGGGTCGGCGCCAACCTCGACGACCACGTCGAGGGGATCGTCCAGTGGGACGCCAAGCAGCCGATGATCCGCCACTCCACCCAGTGGTGGGAGATCGGGCTGTTCGCGACCTCGGAGGAGGGCCTGGATCGGCCTGACCTGATGATGCACTACGGCTCGGTGCCGTTTGACATGAATACCGCGCGCTGGGGCTATCCCACCACCGAGAACGGCTTCTGCCTGACGCCGAACGTGTGTCGCGGGCGCTCGCGCGGAACGGTCCGGCTGCGGTCGTCCGACTACCGTGACCGTGCGCGGGTCGATCCGCGCTACTTCACCGATCCCGACGGACACGACGAGCGTGTGATGACGTTCGGGATCCGGCTGGCCCGGCGGATCGTCTCGCAGTCGCCGATGGCCCAGTGGGCCGGAGCCGAGCTGGCGCCCGGTCCTGACGCGCAGTCAGACGACGAGCTGGTCGACTACATGCACAAGACCCACAACACCGTCTATCACCCGGCCTGCACGGCCAAGATGGGCTCCGACTCGGATCCGCTGGCGGTCGTCGACCCGCAGCTGCGGGTCCGTGGGGTTAGCGGCCTGAGAATCGCCGACGGGTCGATCCTGCCGTTCCTGCCCGCGATCAACCCCTGCATCACGACGATGATGGTCGGCGAGAAGTGCGCCGCGCTCATCGCCGCCGATCAGCGTCACGGGGCCGTGCAGCTCAGCGGTCGCGTTCCGGGCTAGTGCTTCTGACCGCGAACATCGTCGCATTCGGCGAGGAGCACTAGGCGCACGCCATGAGCGCCACCGCGGCGCCGGAGGTGGTCAGCTTCCTCGCCGAGCATCCGCCGTTTGACGCGCTCGCGGCCGAGGACCTGCAGCGCGTGGCGGGCGCGGTGGAGATCGAATCCCATCGCGCCGGCGAGCCGATCTTCTCGCAGGGTGCTCGGGCCGTGGAGCACCTGCGGGTGGTGCGCCGCGGTGCGGTCGAGATCGTCGCCGACGGCCGCGTGCTGGACCTGCTCGGCGAAGGGGAGATGTTCGGCCACGCGTCGATGCTGTCGGGCTATCCGACGGAATTCGAAGCGCGCGCGGCCGAGGAGGATACGCAGTGCTATCGGATCAGCGCGCCCGTGGCCGAGAGACTGCTGTCGGGCCCTGAGGGGCTCAGATACGTCGCGCGTTCGCTGCTCAGTCAGCCCGTCGTCGCCGGCGACCGTGAGCACGAGCCGTTCCAGGACCCGTCTAGCCAGCCGGTGGGAGCCCTGATCCGGTCGCCTCCGGTCGTCTGCGAGCCTGACACACCGATTCGTGACGCGGCCCGGTTGATGACCGCCGGTCATTCGACATCGCTGGTGGTCAAGCACGCCGGCGGGGCGCTGGGGATCGTCACCGACCATGATCTGCGCACGCGGGTGCTCGCCGAGGGACTGCCGGCTGACGCGCCCGTATCGGCGGCGATGACGACGCCGGCCCATACGTGCAGCCCGGAGCGGCCCGGCGGCGAGGTGCTGCTTGACATGCTCGACCGTGGCTTTCATCACTTTCCGGTCGTCACCGCCGACGGCGAGGTGCTCGGCGTCGTGGAGGACATGGATCTCCTGGCCGTGCATGCGCGTTCATGGTTCTTCCTGCGGCGGCGGATCTCCAATGCCCACAGCGTCGATGAACTCGTGGGCGCTGCCGCGGAGTTGCGCCCGACCGTGATCGCGCTCCACGACGCGCGGGTGGCCGCCGTGAACACGATGGCGGTCTATGCCGTGGTCGTCGACGCGCTGACCCGTCGGCTGCTGGAGCTGGCGTTGGCCTCGGGCCCGGAACCGCAGGCGAGGTTCGCCTGGCTGGCGCTGGGCAGCCAGGCGCGGCGCGAAGCGCTTCCGAGCTCCGACATGGACAGCGCGATCGTGTGGTTCGGCGAGCTCGAGGACAACGCGGTCAGGCCCGCCCTGCAGACGGTCGCCCGCGCAGTGGTCAAGGGCTTGGAGCGTTGCGGGCTGGCGCCCGATGCGCACGGCGCGACGGCATCCGACCCGCTGTTCATCCGCCCCCTGGCCTCATGGCAGCGCGCGGTGCGCAGCTGGATCGCCGACCCGACCCAGGAGAAGGCGCTGATCCTCGTATCGGTGCTGGTCGACAGCCGGCCGGTCTGGGGCCTGCACACCGGCACCCCGGTGGCCGACACGTTCCGGTTGGCACCGAGCAATCCGGCGCTGCTGCGGATGCTGGCGCGCTTTGCGCTGTCGCACCGGCCACCCACGGGCTTCCTGCGCGGGCTCGTGGTGGAGCACACGGGCGAGCACCGTGGCCGCCTGGATCTCAAGCACGGTGGCATGACCCCGATCGTCGACCTGGCGCGATGGGCGGGGATGGCCGCCGGGCTGACCAGCGCGTCGACGAGCGAGCGCCTGAACGCCGCGCAACGCGCCGGAGTCCTCTCGGCCGTCCACGCTCGCAACCTGCTAGACGCCTTTGATCTGATCACCGATCTCCGGCTCGGGCATCAGGTGTCGCAGCTGCGCGCGGGGGTCGCGCCCGACGATTACGTCGACCCTGCCGAGCTGAGCTCGCTGACCCGCAGCCACCTCAGAGAGGCCTTCCGGGCCGTGACCGCGGTCCAGAAGCGGGTCGCCGCCGATCTCAGCGCCGGGCTGCGATGGCAGTAGGCTGGCCAGCATGATTGGCACCTGGCGCGACTACCGTCCGGCGATATGGCTCGCGATGCTGGGCGTCGCGGTGATGCTGCTGGTGCCCCCCGCCTACGTGGGCGCGCTGTTCCTGGGTGCGGCGATCGGGGTGGCGGTGAAGGTCAACCGGGGCCGGCGCGCTCAGGGTTCGCGACGGAATTAGTGGCGAGCGGGCTATGAGCAGTTCGCCGATCGCGCGCTGCAGACCGCGGCCACGCGCCTGTTCGCTGACTTCGCCTGCCCGTCATTGCCTTCAAAGCGCGTGAGCGGGGCTCGCACCACGCTGGTCACGCGGTCCTTGGCGATCAGCCGCGCGATTTTGTGGGTGGCAACGGTCAGCAGCAGCAGATCGCGGGCCTGCACCCGATCGGGCAGGTCGCGCCCGGAGGTCAGAAACCAACCCGCGAAGCAGCTGGCCAGGGTCACGAAGGTGCCCATCAACGCGCCGTAGCTGCGCAGCGGTCGCTCTTGGTCGGGGGAGTGCCCGGCGAACAGCCCGGGCTCATCTTGGAGGAGATTTGCCATCCCTTCACACTGCCCGCAAGCGCCATCGGCTGCACGCGGCGATCGGTCGCGATGGCGTAACTTCCGCGGATGGCCGCGATCGCCCACGACCGCCCGGCGGCGCAGCGCGACGATGACGAGGCGATCATGGTCCGCGGGCTGGTCAAGTCCTACGGCAAGGTCCGGGCGGTCGCCGGCGTCGACCTCGATGCCCAGCGCGGCACGGTCCTGGGGCTGCTGGGACCCAATGGCGCGGGCAAGACCACGGTCGTGCGCGTACTCACGACGCTGCTCAAGCCCGATGCGGGCACGATCAGGGTCGTCGGTCTGGATGTCGTGCACGACGCTGCGGCGCTGCGCCAGCAGATCGGCCTGGCCGGTCAGTACGCCGCCGTGGACGAGAACCTGACCGGGTTGGAAAACCTGACCATGGTGGGACGCCTGTACGGGAAGTCCCGCCGCGAGGCCAAGGCCCGGGGCAACGAGTTGCTGGAGCGCTTCGAGCTGGACGAGGCCGCCTCGCGGCCGACGAAGACTTATTCAGGCGGGATGCGGCGGCGGCTTGACCTGGCCGCGGCGCTGGTCGCCAAACCGCCCGTGCTGTTCTTGGACGAGCCCACCTCGGGACTCGATCCGCGCAGCCGTCTGAACCTGTGGGAGACGATCGAGGGGCTGGTGGCCGACGGAACCACGGTGCTGCTGACCACGCAGTACCTGGACGAGGCCGACCGGCTGGCCGACTCGATCACCGTGATCGACCACGGCAAGGTGATCGCCCAGGGAACGTCAGACGAGCTCAAGGACCGCGTGGGCGGCGAGCGACTGGAGGTCCGCCTGGAGCAGACAGAGGACACCGAGCGCGCCGTCCGGGCGCTGGCGCCGCTATCCGACGAGCCGCCCATCTCGCAGGATTCCCTGGTCTCGGTGACGGTGCGGGGACACAGCGGCGTGATCGTCGACGCGGTGCGGCGGCTGGGCGAGGCGGAGATCGGGGTCGACGACATCGCGCTGCGCCGGCCGACGCTTGACGATGTCTTCCTGGCCCTGACGGGGCACGCCGCCGAGGAGGCGCGGGCCGGGGAGGAGGAGCAGTGAGGCGGCTGATCTCCGACACGCTGATCATCGCCGAACGCAACCTCGTTCGGCTGCCGCGCGCGCCGGACCTGCTGCTCGCCTTCACGGTCCAGCCGATCATGTTCGTGCTGCTGTTTCGCTACGTCTTCGGCGGGGCGATCAACACCGGGCGCATCCCGTACGTCGAGTTCCTGATCCCCGGCATCATCGTCCAGAACATCGCCTTCGGCGGCTTCGTGACGGCGCTCGGCCTCAACGAGGACGTGCACAAGGGGCTGATCGATCGCTTCCGCTCGCTGCCGATGGCCAGACCCGCGGTGCTGGCCGGACGAACGCTCTCAGACGTCGCCACCAACCTGCTGTCGGTCTGCGTGCTGCTTATCACCGGCGTGATCATCGGCTTCTCGTTCAACGCGGGCGCGCTGGAGGTGATCGCCGGGTTCGGGCTGCTGCTGCTGTTCGGTTACGCGTTCTCGTGGGTGTTCGCGCTCGTTGGCCTGCTCGTCTCCTCGCCGGAGGCGGCCAACTCGGCCGGATTCATCGCGGTCTTCCCGCTCACCTTCATCTCCTCGGCGTTCGTTCGCCCGCAGACGATGCCCTCGGTCCTGCGGGCGTTCGCCAACATCAATCCGTTCACGATCGTCGTCGACGCGATGCGCCACCTGTGGATCGGGCAACCGGCCGGCAACTACGTGTGGGGCGCCGTGGTCTGGGCGCTGGTGATCATCGCCGTGTTCGCGCCGCTCGCGGTCGCCCGCTACCGCCGTACCGCTGCCAGCTGACAGTGGAATCGGCTGGCGCGGATTGTGGAATCGGCTGGCGCGGATTGTGGAATCGGCCCGCGCGGATTGTGGAATCGGCCCGCGCGGATTGTGGAATCGGCCGGCGCGGATTCCACTGGGGCATTCGCCGGAGGCGAATGCCCCAGGCTGGGATGAGTGAACGATCGCGGGCGGCGTGCCGCCTAGTTCATCTCGTTGCGCGCGACCGCCAGACACGCCTCGCAGCGCGGCCAGGGTGGGTTCCACGGATAGCCGGTGACGTCCTGGCCGCAGAGCGCGGTGTCCGGATCCTGTTCGGACACGAGGTGACAGAGTTCCTCAAAGCCGTCCTCGCTGCGGCCGGGGACGTTGAGGCAGCGCGGATGGACATTGGGAGTCTTGACGGGGCTTGCACCGGCGTCGCGCATGAGGAGCAGGATACCCCCGGCGATCAATCAGCCGGCCGGCACCCGGCTGGGCTCATAGCGCGCCGGTGCCGGTGAGACTGGCTCCCGGAACCGGTCCGCGGTCCCCCGCGCGGTCTCCTTGGCCCAGTTGGTGGTGGTGATCAGCCCCAGGAGTACGACCACGACCCCGAGGCCGACGATCGTCCACCAGCTCGAATGCGTGGCGGCGGCAAAGCCCTTGCCGAGCCGGCCGGCGATGCCGCCGCCGGCCAGCGCGCCGAACACGGCGACCCCCAGCGTCTGGCCTACCTGGCGACTGGTGGAGGCCACGGCCGCCGCGACGCCGGCCTGGGACGCGGGCATCCCCGACACCGCCGTGTTGGTGATCGGCGGGTTGATCAGCCCGAAGCCGAAACCGAAGATCAGATAAGCGATCAGCAGGTAGCCGACCGACGTCGTCGGGGTCAGCCTGGTCAGCATGATCGCGCTAGCCGTGAGCCCGACCCCGCCGATCAGTAGCGAGGGGCGCGCGCCCCGGCGGCTGACCAGCTGCCCGGACAGCGGGGCGATCACCAGCGTGATCCCGGCCATCGGCAGCGTGTACAGGCCGGCGTGAAACGGGGAGAAACCGCGCACGTTCTGCAGGTAGAGCGTGTTGAGGAACAGAAATCCGCCCATCGCGGCAAAGGCGCAGACCGCGATCGAACTCGCTCCCGAGAACGGGGCGCTGGCGAAGAAACGGACCTCGAGCAGCGGCTGCTCGCGGCGCAGTTCATAGGCGATCAGGATGGCGAAGGCCGCCACGGCGAGCCCGAACAGCCCAAGTATCTGGGCCGACAGCCAGCCGCTGGTCGGTCCCTGGATGATCGCGTAGGTGAGGGCCGCGAGCGCGACCACGACCAGCACCTGACCGAGCGGATCGATCCGCCGCGGGTGGGGTGCGCGTGATTCCGGCACGAACGCCGCCGTCAGCCCGATCGCCAGCAGACCGACGGGCACGTTGACCAGGAACACGGCCGGCCAGCCGACCGAATCGATCAGCGCTCCGCCGACCAGTGGACCTAGCGCCATGCTGATGCCGATCACGCCGCCCCATACGCCGATCGCTTTCGCCCGCTCCCCCGGATCCTCGAATACGTTGCGGATGATCGACATCGCCACCGGGTTGAGCATCGACCCACCGATCGCCTGCAGCACCCGGGCCATGACCAGCAGCTCAAGGCTCGGCGCCAGCGCGCACAGCAGCGATCCGAGCGAGAACACCAGCAGTCCGATCTGGAACACGCGCTTTCGGCCGATCCGGTCGGCGGTCGAGCCCGAAAGCATCAGCAGGCTCGCCAGGACCAACGTGTAGGCGTCGATCGTCCACTGCAGTCCAGACAGCGAGGCGTGAAACGAGCGGTGGATCGCCGGTAGCGCGACGTTGACGATCGTCGTGTCCAGGCCGACGATCAGCAGGCTCATCGAGCAGATCCCCAGCACGAGCAGCCGGCGGCGGCGGGTGAGGGAGGGCCCGGGCTGCTGGTCGGATCGCGCCACCATGCGATCCTCGATGCTACTCAGGCGCTAACGGCGCTCCGTGGGGTTCCGCCGAGCGCTGCGGGGGTGCTGCGAGGCCTGCCGGGGCTGCGCTGGTCAGCGGCCAGCCGGGCTCCCACGCCTCGAGCAGCGCTCGCGCCGCCTCGACGTCAGGATGAAGCGGTCGGTCGCTGAGGTCGGGGTTCAGCCGTGCGATCGCGGCCTGCCACAGCGGCCGGGTCCCCGCTCCGACCGGCTCCTGCCCGGCGAGCCGCAGCGCCCTGACTGCGACCACGAGCTCGGTGGCGACCGCCACCCGCAGCGCGTCGAGCGTCTGGTGTGCGCGCCGGGCGGCGATCGGCGCCAGGCTGGAATGTGACTCGACGCCCCGTGACACCGACACGGTCTGGGCGGCGACCGGGGTGACCAGCGACCGGACCTCGGCGACGGCAGCATGGGCCGTGTATTCCAATACCAGCGCCCCGGATTCCGGTCCCGGTCGCCGAGCCAGGAACGGCTGCAGACCGGTGAGACTGGTGTCGAGCAGCGCGCTGACGCGTGCGGCGATCAGCGCGGCGGACTGCGCCAGCGCGGTGCGCAGGCCGTCGATCGCATTGGCCAGCGGTGCCGCGTGGGGGTTGCCGTTGGGCAGCGCGACGTCGTCGCCGGGGACGATCAGCGCGTTCTCGCCGGCGAAGTTGAGCTCGTGCCCGACCGTCTCGGCCAGCGCGCGCAGCGCATCGTGCACGGTACCGTCGACCTGCGGCTGGGCCCGGAACGGATACGGATCCTGAATCCCCAGCGGCCCGGGCTTACGGGTACGCGCCTCAAGGCCCTCCAGCCGCGCTCGCATTTCGCGCGCCACCGCCGCCTGCCCCGGGCGGTGGCTGGCGGAGTGGATCCGTGCGTCGAGCGCGATCGGATCGGCAGCCGCGGCCTCGAACGAGAGCGCCGCCACCGACAGCCAGGCGTGCAGCAGGCGGCGGGCATCGACGACCAGCAGCGCGGCGTGGCCGATGCTCACGGCGTTGCTGCTCATGAACGCCAGCCCGTCCCGCGGTCCCAGGCGACCGGGAGCCAGGCCGGCGTCGGCCAGAGCGGTGCCGGCGTCGATCAGCTGATCTTCTCGCCAGACCTGTCCCTCGCCGAGCAGGGCCAGCCCGATGTCGGCCAGGTTGGTCAGATCGCCGGTGCCCAGCGAGCCGAGCTCACGCGTGAACGGAGTCAGGCCGGCGTTCAGCGCGCTTACCAGCACGTCGAGCAGCTCCCGCGCGATCCCGGCGCCCCCGGCGCCGATCTGGTTGGCCCGCGTGGCCATCGCCGCGCGCACCAGGTGCACTGACAGCGGACGCCCGGCACCACACGCGTGACTGCGCAGAAGGCTGAGCGAATACTGCTCGCGGTTGTTCTTGGGCACCCGGTAGGCCCGCAGCGCGCCGACGCCCGTGGTGACGCCGTAGAGATCATCCCCGCGCGCCAGCAGGGCGACGATCGCTGCGCGCGCCCGGTCGTTGCGTGCGTGCGCCTCGGGCGCCAGCTCCGCCGGCGCGCCGTCACGCGCGATTGCCGCCACGGCTTCCGGGGTCAGCGTCGCGCCGTCGAGCAGCACCGGTGGCGCCGTTGCGCGCGGCGGGTGCTCGACAGCTGGGGGACGCGACATCGGTGTGACTCTAAGGCGCAACGGAAGGTCGCGCAGCAACGCCGGGCCGTGTGACGGCGCAGCGTCGCAACCATGGTCGATCAGGATCGTCCGGCGACGTGGACGGCCGCCTGCACATCACCGGGGGCGACCTCGATCCGGCGACGTGGACGGCCGCCTGCGCATCACCGGGGGCGACCTCGATCCGGCGACGTGGACGGCCGCCTGCGCATCACCGGGGGCGACCTCGATCCGGCGTCGCCGGCGGCGGTCGCCCGACACCACCTGAAGGTCGCGCTGGACCCCGGCGCGCGGGTTCGGATGGACGCCGCACATGCGGTCGTAGGGCCGGCGGTGGTTACGGGCACGCCCGTCTACGGCCTCACTACCGGGCTGGGTGCGCGCGTCGAGTAGCCGATCGACGGCGCCGAGGCGGCGGCGTTGTCGCTGCGGACCGTCCGCGGCCGCGCGATGGCGGTCGGCGAGCCGCTGGCCACCGAGTTGGTGTGGGCGGCGATGCCGGTCCGGCTCAGCGGTCTGGCCGCGGGCGCCTCCGGCGCTGGACCTGCTTGACCGGGACGTGCGTGCGGTGGCCACCTGGGAGCAGTGCGTGCGTGACGCCGACGTGATCGTGGAGGCGACGCGGCTGACCAAGCCGAACCCGCTGCTGGCTGGGCAGACATTGCTGGCCAAAGCCCGCGTGCTGGGGGTAGGCATCCGCCTGCCCTACCGGACCTAACACGCCGCGGCGCGCTGCGGTAGCGTCCGCGCGGGATGACACCGGAACCGACATGGAGCTGACACCGGAGCCGATATGGAGCTGACCTGCCGGGGCTGGCCACAGCAGGCGGCGCTGGCGATGCTGCGCAACAACCTTCATCCCGACGTGGCCGAGCGGCCCGAGGATCTGGTCGTCTACGGGGGGATCGGCAAGGCGGCACGCAACTGGTCCAGCTACCACACGATCGAGCGCGAGCTTGCGCGCCTCGGCGATCACGAGACGCTGCTGGTGCAGTCCGGCAAGCCGGTGGCGGTGTTCGAAACCCACGACCAGGCGCCGCGCGTGCTGATCGCCAACTCCAACCTCGTGCCGCAGTGGGCCACGTGGGAGAAGTTCCGTGAGCTCGACGCCGCCGGGCTGATGATGTACGGGCAGATGACCGCAGGGTCGTGGATCTACATCGGCAGCCAGGGGATCCTGCAGGGGACCTATGAGACGTTTGCCGCCGCCGCACGCAAGCGCTTCGGCGGCAGTCTGGAGGGACGCCTCGTGGTCACCGCCGGCCTGGGCGGGATGGGCGGCGCCCAGCCGCTGGCGATCACGATGCTGGGTGGCGCTGCGCTGTGCGTCGAGGTCGACCTGCAGCGGATCGAGCGGCGGATCGAGACCGGCTATCTGGACGAGCGCGCCGCCGACCTTGACGACGCGCTGGCGCGCCTCGATGCCGCGCGCGGCGAGCGGCGTGCGCTTTCCATCGGCCTGGCCGGCAATGCCGCCGAGGTGCTGCCGGAGCTGGTGCGCCGTGGTGTGGCAGTCGACGTCGTCACCGATCAGACAAGCGCCCACGATCCGCTCAACGGCTACGTGCCGGCGGGCATCACCGTCGAGCAGGCCGAGGTGCTGCGCCGCGACCCCAACGAATACCTGCGCCGGGTGGGCGAGAGCGCGCTGGCGCACGTCGCCGCGATCCGGGCGCTGGCGAGCGCCGGCGCAGAGGCGTTTGACTACGGCAATGCCCTGCGGGGTCTGGCCGAGTCCTACGGCGATCGGGACGCCTTCTCCTATCCGGGCTTCGTCCCCGCCTACATCAGGCCGCTGTTCTGCGAGGGCAAGGGCCCGTTTCGCTGGGTGGCGCTGTCCGGCGATCCGGCCGACATCTACGCCACCGACCACGCGATCCTGGATCTGTTCGGAGAGCAGGAGCACGTTGCGCGCTGGATCCGGCTCGCCTCCGAGCACGTCAAGTTCCAGGGCCTGCCGGCCCGGATCTGCTGGCTGGGCTACGGCGAGCGCGACCGGGCCGGCGTGCGCTTCAACGAGATGGTGGCCAGCGGCGAGCTCAAGGGGCCGATCGTGATCGGCCGTGACCACCTGGACGCCGGCTCGGTCGCTTCGCCCGAGCGTGAGACCGAGGCGATGCGCGACGGCTCTGACGCGGTCGCCGACTGGCCGCTGCTCAACGCGATGCTGATGACCGCGTGCGGGGCGAGCTGGGTCTCGATCCACCACGGCGGCGGGGTGGGGATGGGCAAGTCGATCCACGCCGGCCAGGTGGTGGTCGCCGACGGCAGCTCCGCCGCCGGCGAGCGGGTGCGCCGCACGCTGACCGCCGACCCGGGATTGGGCGTCGTCCGGCACGCCGACGCCGGCTACCCTGAGGCGCTGGCCGCCGCGCGTGAGCGGTCGATCAAGATGCCGATGCTCGATCCCGAGCCCGACGTGCGTTGAGCACGGGCACGGTCTCATTCACGGGGGCGGCTCAGATCCTGCGCCCGCCGCGCGACGGTCTGGATCAGCTCCGCGGGGCCGATCTCGCGGGCCAGACGCTCGCGCCTGGAGGTCTCACGGCGGTCGGCGGCGTGATCGCCGCGCTTGAGCCCGACCCGCGGGCCGGCCTTGCCGTTGATGCCCACGGCTGTGCGATCCTGCCGGGGTTCATCGACTGCCACACCCATCTGCCGTTTGCGGGCTGGCGCGCCGGTGAGTACGAGCAGAAGGTGGGCGGCGTGCGCTACGAGGAGATCGCCCGCACCGGGGGTGGGATCGCGTCCTCGGCCCGGGCGCTTCGTGAGAGCTCCGACGAGCAGGTGCTGGTGCAATCACGCGGGCTGGCGGCCGAGATGCTGGCGGCCGGGACAACGACGTTTGAGTGCAAGTCCGGCTACGGCCTGTCCCGCGAGCAGGAACTGCGTTCGCTGCGACTCGCCCAGGCGCTGGCGGCCGAGGTTGCCCAGACCACAACCTCTACTGCGCTGTTGGCGCACTCGGTCCCCAGCGGCTACACCGCCGACACGTGGATGGACGAGGTCGAGCGGATGCTCCCGGAGGTGCTGGCGCCGGGAGGCGTGAGTGCGCTGGACATCTTCGTCGAGTCGGTCGCGTTCTCCAACGCTCACCTGGAGCGGATGGGCGCACTGGCGGCTGGGGCGGGACTGGCGCTGCGCTGCCACGTCGAGCAGTTCGGCGGCTACCGCTCGGTGCCGGTCGCCTTGGCGGCCGGAGCCCGCTCCGTCGATCATCTCGCCACGCTTCACCCCGACGATGTCGAGCCGCTGGCGCAGGCCGACTGCGCGGCGGTCCTGCTCCCGGCCGCCGAGTTCCTCGGCGCCGAGCACCGCGCGCCGGGACGGGAACTGCTGGACGCCGGGGCGATCGTGGTGCTGGGCACCGACGCCAACCCGGGCACGGCGCCGGTCGTCTCGATGCCATTGGTGATCGGCCTCGCGGTCCGGCTCTACGGGATGACCACGCGCGAGGCGCTCGCGGCGGCCACGCTCAACGCCGCCTGGACGCTGGGGATGGCTCGGACCCTGGGCTCGATCGAGGTCGGCAAGCGGGCCGACCTGGTGCTGCTCGACGCACCGGCCGAGCACGTGGCCTACCGCCTGGGCCACAACCCGGTGGAGCTCGCGTTCATCGCCGGCGAGCCGGTCTACGTCCGCGACGAGCGTGCCGCGGCGAGGATCGGCCTGCGATGAGGTCCGGGCAGGATCAGCCGGCGACGAGGACCGCGACGGTGCCGGCGATGGCCAATGCCCACAGCCACGCCTTCCAGCTTGATCTGCGCGGTATCGGCGAGCGCCTGCATCCCGGCGACGACTTCTGGAGCTGGCGCCACGAGATGTACCGGCTTGCCGCCGGCCATGATCCCGACAGCATGCGTGCCGTCGGCGAGCGTGTCTACGCCCAGATGGCCGCGGCCGGCTACGGCGCCGTGGGGGAGTTCCACTACGTCCATCACCAGCCCGACGGACAGCCCTACGCGGACGCCAACGCGATGGCGATCGCGCTTGCGGACGCGGCCGTCGCCCAGGGCCTGGAGATCACGCTGCTGCCGGCCGCCTACCACCGCGGCGGCCCCGGCCGCGAGCCCGACCCAGGGCAGCGCCGTTTCTGTGACCCCGACGTGGAGACATTCCTGGGCCGTGTCGATGCGCTGCGCGGTTGGGCTACCGGCCGCCCCGGAGTGAGCGTCGGCGTCGCCGTGCACAGCGTCCGCGCCGTGCCCGCCGACTGGATCGAGGCCGTAGCCGAGTACGCGCAGCGACACGGTCTGGTTCGTCATGTCCACGCCTCCGAGCAGCGGCGCGAACTTGAGCAATGCCAGGCCGAGCATGGCTGCTCGCCGATCGAGCTGCTGCACCGCTGCGGCTTTCTCGGCGAGCGCACCAGCGTGGTGCATGCGATCCATGTCGACGAGCATGACGTTGAGCGGCTGGCGGCCAGTGGCTCAATCGTGGTCACCTGCCCGACGACCGAGGGCAACCTCGGCGATGGCTTCTTGCCTGCGCTGCGCTACCGCGACGCCGGTGTGCGCCTGGCGATCGGCACCGACGAGCAGATCCGGATCGATCCGTTTGAGGAGCTGCGCGAGCTAGAGACGCTGGCCCGCCGCGAGGGGCACACCCGGTTCGCGCTGCTGGCGGCGGCCGATGGGGACCTGTGGGGTCAGATCCTCGTCAACGGCCGCGCCAGTCTGGGGTGCAGCGGCCCGCCGGCCGAGATCGAGCTCGATCTTCACCATCCCGACCTGGCCGGCGTCGCACCGGCCGACCTCCCGCTGGCGCTGGCCACGTGCGCGTCGGCGGGGGTCGTCAGCGCGGGGGTGGGCTCGGCCAGCCTGCGGAGTGCGCGATGACCGTCATGCTGCGGCGGCGCGCCGAGATCGACCTCAAGGCCTTCCGGCGGGTCGCCTGGGAGGGGGAGGGGGTCGCGATTGATGCGCGGGCGCGGGCCCAGATCGCACTACGCCGTGCGCAGTTGATCAACGGCGCTCCGTGCGCTCCGGCGCTGCTGGCCGAGGTGCTGCAGGCGTGCCCGCCGATCGAGCGTCGCCGCTCGCTTGGCCCCGACCTCGCGCGCCTGTCAGCGGTGCTGAAGCCATCGATCCCGGACTGAGAGATGCCCCATCGCCACCCCTCCCTGCTCGCCGCACCCCCCGCTGCACCGGGCCGGCGGTGGCTGACCAACGCGCGCCTGTTCGACGGCACCGGCGCCGCGATTCGTCAAGCGGCCGCCGTGCTGATTGAGGACGGGACGATCGAGCGGGTCGGCGCGGCGTCGGAACCGGCGCCCGAGGGGGCGCGGGTGATCGACCTCGGCGGCCGCACGCTGATCCCGGGGCTGATCAACGTCCACGTTCACGTGCAGGCCCGGCCGCCCGTGCCGGCCCCTGGGGCCGAGCCGATCCTGGCCGGGACCAGCGCGCACTTCCTCCAGGCCGGTCTGCGCGACATCCTGCGGATGGGCACCACGACGCTGCGCAACGTCGGCGGCCAGGCCCACCAGCCCCAGGAGGCCCGGCAGGCGATGCGCTATGGGGCCTTCCGTGGTCCGCGCCTTTTGACCTGTGGGCTGATCATCTCGGCCACCGCTCCGGGCGGGCGCTTCTACGGGGCGATGTACCGGGAGGCCGACGGGCCGCAGGAGATCCGCAAGGCCGTCCGCGAGCAGCTCCGCGCCGGGGCCGACTTCGTCAAGGTGATGAGTACCGGCGCGCGCTCCAACGAGCTCGAGGACCCCGAGCCGACGCAGCTGACCGACGCCGAGTTCGCGGCGCTGGTGGACGAGGCCCACCGGATGGGGGTCAAAGTCGCGGCCCACGCCGAGGGCCTGGCCGGGACCGCGGCGGCGATCGAGCACGGGATGGACACGATCGAGCACGGCATGTATCTCAACCAGCGTCCCGAGCTGCTGGAGGCGATGGCGGCGGGCGGGCAGGTGCTGGTGCCGACGCTCAGCGGCTACTACTGGATGGCCGGCTTGGGCACCGCGATCGATCCCGACGGCGCCGAGCTCGAGCCCGAGATGTTGCCGAGCATCGTCGCGCTGGCCCACCACAACCTGGAGCAGGGTGCGCGCAGCCTGCGGGCCGCGCGGGCCGCCGGGGTCAAGATCGCGCTCGGCTCAGATCGCGACGGCCTCACCGGCGAGGACACCGCGCTCGAGCTGCTGCGGATGGTCCACCACGGTCTGAGCGTGTCCGAGGCGCTCGTGGCGGCCACGCAGACCGCGGCCCAGGCGCTGGGACTGGAGGACCGGATCGGCACCGTGCAGCCCGGCCGGCTCGCCGATCTGGTGGTGCTGGACGGCGACGTGTTGACCGAGCCCGAAATGCTGCTGGCGCCCGATCGAATCTGGCTGGTACTGCAGCTGGGCGAGCCCGTCGCGGGCGCCGCGCTGGAATCCCCAGCGGAACTTTGGCGTTTTGCGACCACCCCTCGGTCGGGAAACGCCAAAGTCGCGGCTGACGGACCGTCAGTCCCGGGCAGCCCGTCGGAAGGGGCGGCGCTGGAGGGTCACCAGGTTTCGTAGGAGCTGCGCTCGCGGCTGGCCAGCCGGGGGATCGCATCGCCGACCGCATGTCGCTGGAAGTGCGCTGAAGCGCCGTGGGCGGCGGACGCCTGCTCGTCGGCGTACTGCTCGTAGATCATGAACACGCGCGGGTCCTGGGGATCGCGGTGGGGCTGGTAGACGAGGTTGCCCGGCTCGGCGCGCGACGGCTCCACCAGCGCCTCGATTGCGGCGGCGACCGCGGCTTCCTCGCCCTCGTTGGCGATCCATTTCGCTACGACGACGTATGCCATCGCAACTCGATTTCGGCCAGCTCCTCATATAGGCGGATCGCGCTCATCTCGCCCGCCTGGTCGCCGTAGCGTGAGCGGGCGCGGACGTGGATCTGCTCCACCAGCGCCGCCAGTTCGACCGGCACGCCGACGACGCGCGCGAGGTCGACGGCCAGTCCCAGATCCTTGGTCACGAGCTTCATCGCGAAGCCCTCATCGTAATCGCCGCGGTCGAGCACCGAGCGTACGTCGTGCTCAAGGAAGTTGGAATTGGCCGGCGAGTTGACCAGCGCGGTGTGCAGCTTGTCGATGTCGACGCCGGCCTTGACCCCCACCGCCATCGCCTCGGCGGTCGCCACCGCGTGCACGAACCAGGTCAGGTTCAGCAGCAACTTGACCGCGTAGCCGCTGCCGTGGGGACCGAGGTGGAAGATCTGCTGAGGATCGCCGATCGCCTCCAGCATCGGCAGCGCGCGGGTGAACGCGGCGCTGTCACCGCCGGCGTAGATCGCCAGCGTGCCTGACTCGGCCCTGATCGTCTGACCGGCGACCGGGGCGTCGATCATCTCCACGCCGCGAGCGCGAGCCGCCGCCTGCGCGCGGCGCCCGACCTCCAGCGAGCTGGTGCTCATCTCGATCACCAGTGCGCCTGGCGCCAGCGCTGCGATCGCCCCGCCGGATCCGGTCAGCACCTGCTCGACCTGGGGTGGCCCCGGCAGGCTGGTGACCAGCATGTCGGCCCCGGCGGCGCACTGCGCCGCCGAGCCGGCCGGTCTGGCGCCCGTCTCCCGCGCTCGCCTGAGCGCCCCGGCGTCGAGGTCGAATGCGCACACGTCAAAGCCGGCGGTGATCACGTTGCGGCACATGTGGCCGCCCATGTGACCGAGGCCGATGAAGGCGACCCGCGTCACGCGAGGGAGATCCACGTCGTCTTCAGCTGCGTGTAGGCGTCGAGCGCGTGCAGCGAACGGTCGCGGCCGTGACCGGAGTCCTTCATGCCCCCGAAAGGCGTCGCCAGCGAGGCGGCGTCGAAGGTGTTGACCCACACGGTACCGGCCCGCAGCGAGCGTGCCAGGCGACCGGCGGTGGTGATGTTGGCGGTCCAGACGGCGGCCGCGAGCCCGTAGCGGGTGTCGTTGGCCAGTGCCAGCGCGTGGTCGAGGTCGTCGGCGGGCTGGATCACCAGCACCGGGCCAAACACCTCCTGCTGGACGATCGGCAGTGACGGATCCTCGGTCTGGATCAGGGTCGGCGCCATGTAGGCGCCATGTAGGCGCCGCCGGACACCGGCTCGCACCGTTCTCCGCCGGCGATGATCCGGGCCCCGTCGGCCAGGGCGCGCTCAACATGGCCGATCACGCCGTCGAGATGCTCGTGGCTGATCAGCGCGCCGAGCACCGTGGACTGCACCAGCGGGTCGGCGGGCACGAACCGCCCGGCCTGCTCCTGCAGGCGCGCCACGAGCTCATCGGCGATCGAGCGCGCCACGATCACGCGGGAGCCGGCGTGGCAGGTCTGCCCGGCGTTGTAGAAGATCCCCCAGCCGATTGCGCTGGCCGCGGCGTCAAGGTCCGGCGCGTCGGCGAGCACGAGCTGCGGGCTCTTGCCACCGAGCTCCAGCGACACCGACTTGCCGTTGGACTCGCCCGCGTAGCGCTGGAACCGGTGCCCGACCGCCACCGAGCCGGTGAAGGCGATCTTGTCGACATCGGGGTGGCGACCGAGCGCCTCGCCGGCCTCCTCGCCGTAGCCCGGGACGACGTTGAGGACGCCGGGCGGGATCCCCGCCTCGCCCGCCAGCTCGGCCAGCGCCAGCGCGCTCAGCGGCGACTGCTCGGCGGGCTTGAGCACGAGCGAGTTGCCGGCGGCCAGCGCCGGCGCCAGCTTCCAGGCGCTGATGATCAGCGGATAGTTCCACGGCACCACCGCGCCGACCACGCCCAGGGGCTCGCGGCTGATCAGCGCCAATACGTCGGGCGCGGTGGGGGCGATCTGCCCGTAGACCTTGTCGATCGCCTCTCCGTACCAGGCAAAGCAGCGGCTGGCGTTGGGGACGTCGACCGAGCGCGCGTCGCTGATCGGGTGCCCGGTGTCAAGCGACTCGAGCAGCGCCAACTCCTCAAGGTTCGCCACGATCAAATCGGCCAGTGCCACCAGCACGCGCCCGCGCTGAGCCGGGTCGGCGAGCGCCCAGTCGCCGCGTTCGAATGCCCGGCGGGCGGCGCGGACCGCGCGGTCGATGTCCTGCGCGTCGCCCCTCGCCACCTGGGCCAGCTCACGGCCGTCACGCGGTGAGACGGTGGCGAACGTGCGCCCGTCGGCGGCGGGTGCGAACTCGCCGTCGATGAACGCCTGCGAGCGGATCGTCAGCTCGCAGGGGTTCACGCGTCCGCACCGCGGGCATGGTGGGCGACCGCCTCCTCGTCGAGCTCGATGCCCAGACCGGGCGTCGCCGGGATCGCCAGGCAGCCGTCGGCCCCGATCCGCAGCGGCTGCGCGAGCATGAAGTCCCGCCGCTCGGGCGTCCAACCGGGGGGGTCGTAGGGGTACTCGATGAACGGGCCGCCCCCGACGCCGCAGCAGACGTGCAGGTTCGCCAGCATGCCGATCCCGTTGGTCCAGGTGTGGGGCGTGAACCAGCGATTGCGCCGCAGCGCCAGCTCGGCCAGCGTGCGCACTCCGGAGATCCCCAGCGCGAGCACGACGTCGGGCTGATAGACGTCGAGCACGTCGTGATCAAGCGCCTCGCGCAGCTCGTTGAAGCTACGCGCCATCTCGCCCCCGGCGATCCGAACGCCGGTCGTCTCGCGCAGCATCCGCATGCCCGCCAGGTCGTCCCCGGCCAGCGGCTCCTCGACCCACAGGACGCCGTGCTCGGCCAGGCGGTCGATCACGCGGCGCGCGTCGGCGGGCCCCAAGCTCGGGGTGATGTCTCCGGCCATCCGCCACCACTGGTTGAGATCGACCAGAATCTCCAGCCCGTCGCCGACCGCATCGCGGATCGCCGCCACGACGGCGATGCCCTCCGGGATCCGGTCCCGGGCGATCCGGACCTTGACCGCCTTAAAGCCCTCGGCCACCAGCGCCCGGGCGTCCTGCGCGCGCTGCTCAGGCGTGCGCAGTTCGCCGAGCGAAGCGTAGGCGGGAATCCGGTCGGCGGCACCTCCGAGCAGCCGGGCCACGGAAACCCCCAGCGCCCGGCCGGCCAGGTCCCAAAGGGCCGCCTCCAGCGGCCAATAGCGCCCGGCGTGAAACGAGATCGTCTCCAGCGTGCGCGCGTGGGTGGCCAGAGACAGCGGGTCGCGGCCGATGAACAGGTGCTCGAACTCGGCAAAGCCGGCCATCGTGTCGCCGCTGGCGATGCCGGTGATGCCCTCGTCTGTCTGCACCCGCACGATCGTGGCCTCAAAACGCGTCCGCGGATCGGGATCCCAGGCGGCGAAGAACGGCGGGTCGAGGTCCAGGCGCAGGCGCTGGATGGCGATCGCGGTGATCTTCACGGCTGCGCCCGGTCAGTCGCCGCCGTAGAACGGGCTGCGCAGCGAGTCGCGCCGCTCCACCAGCGCGCGGGCGCCATCCGGGTCACGCCCGATCACGGCGGTGCGGATGCCCTTCAGCGTGGCTGCTCGGCTGGCGATCCGCACGGCGGTCTCGTCCGTGGCGCCGGAGTCGATGTAGATCGCCACGAACACGAGCAGATCCACGCTGATCACGAGCAGTTCCTCGGCGACGGCGTCGAGCACCCCCTGGGCGATCCCCAGCTGTCCGGCGCCCCAGGTGATCGTCTGGTGGCGCGGCTCGAGTGCCGTCTCCTTGTTGATCATGATCGTCGGCGGCCAGACCGGCTCGTAGTGCGCCTTGTCCTCGCCGACGACGACCAGGATCGGCGCGTGTCCGGGGGCGGGGGAGGTGAACGTGGTCAGCAGCGCCGCAGCGGTCGGCGTGCCGCGCTCGGCGAGCACCACGTTGACATGGGCGCCGTCGGGATCGACGCCGCTCCAGCCCTCGCCGATCAGCCCGTCGAAGCCCAAGCCGGGCTTGACCGGGCGCTCGGAATGCACCTGTGGTCTGGTGGGCCTGATCACGAGCTCCGGGCTCCCGCCAGCTCGGGGTCGAGGATCACGACCGAACGGCCGCCCTCGCCGTGGCGCAGTCGCTCAAACGCCGCCTCGACGCCGTCAAGCTCGATCAGGTGGGTGACCACGTCGGCGAGCTCCAGCCGTCCCGAGCGGATCAGCGCGATCAGGCCGGGGAACGTCTCGGCGGGGTCGGCGCTGCCGTAGTAGCTGCCGATGATCGACTTCTCCGACAGGAACTCGATCGCCGGCAGCGAGACCTCGACACCGGCCGGCGCCAGCCCGACGACGACCGCGGTGCCGCCGGGGCGCAGCGCGTCCCAGGCGGTGCGGATCGTGGCCCCGGACCCGACGACCTCAAACGCGTGGTCAACCCCGCCGCCGGTGATCGACCGGATCTCCGCCGCGGCGTCGACGGCGCTGGCGTCGACGGCGTGTGTCGCCCCGCGCCGCAACGCGGGCCCCAGCTTGTCCGGTCGCCGGTCGACGGCGATGATCGTCGCCGCTCCGGCCAGGCCAGCGGCGGCGATCACCTGCAGCCCCACGCCGCCGCAGCCGATCACGCAGACCCGCTCGCCGATCCGCACGCCGGCCGCGTGGCTGACCGCGCCAAAGCCGGTGATCACCCCGCAGCCAAGCAGCGCGGCCTGCCACAGCGGGATCTCGTCGGGGATCGGGATCGCCCCCGCCGCCGTCACGACGGCGTGCTCGGCGAAGCAGGCGACCGTCAGTCCGTGCTGGAGAACCGTGCCGTCGGCCGCCCGCAGCCGCGAGCTGCCGTCCAGCAGCGTGCCGGCGACCGAGGTGCGTCCCACCGGCTCGCACAGTGTCCGACGTCCGCTGCGGCAGGCGGGGCAGACGCCGCAGGAGGCCACCAGGCAGAAGACGACGTGGTCGCCGGGTGCCAGGCCGGTGACGTCCTCGCCGACCGCCTCGACGATTCCCGCGCCCTCGTGGCCGAGCACCATCGGCCAACGGCCGTCTCCCAGCCGGCCGTCGGCGAGGTGCAAATCAGAGTGGCAGACGCCGGCCGCCGCCACCCGCACGAGCACTTCGCCCTTGCGCGGTGGCGCCAGCGTCACCGTCTCGACAGCCACGGGCCGGCCGGGATCGCGCAGCACGCACGCGCGCATCTGGACGGGCTCGGAAGGCGACATCGCGTCGCATGACTCGCTCATCGGTGCGAGCCGGCGACGGTCAGCCGTCTGTGTTGGCATGGACCATCGGCAGCGACTCCGCCGAGGGCGGCCCGACCTGGATGCGTCGCAGCTCCTCGATCGGAATGTGACAGCGAATCGCGTGGCCCGGCTCGGCCTCCAGCAGCTGCGGTTCGTTGGTCTCGCAGATCTCGCCGATCTTGCGCGGGCAGCGCGTGTGGAACACGCAGCCGCTGGGCGGGTTGGCGGCGCTGGGGATATCACCGTCGAGGCGGATGCGCTGCCGGTCGACCGCATCGATGCTGGGGACCGCCGACAGCAGCGCCTCGGTGTAGGGGTGGTGCGGGAACGAGAAGACCTTGTCGGCCGGCCCGAGCTCCATCAGGCGACCGAGGTAGAGGACGGCGATGCGATCCGACAGGTAGCGCACCACGCCAAGGTCGTGACTGATGAACAGGTAGGCGACATCCTCGCGGCCCTGAAGGTCGTTCAGCAGGTTCAGGATCGCGGCCTGCACCGACACATCGAGCGCCGAGGTGGGCTCGTCGCAGACGACGATCCGGGGATCGCCGGCGAAGGCGCGAGCGATCGCCACGCGCTGCTTCAGCCCTCCCGACAGCTGGCTGGGTCGCATCGGCAGGTAGCGTTCGGTCAGCCGCACCGACGCCACCAGCGCCAGCAGCCGCGTCTGCAGCGCCTCGCCGGTGTAGTGGCCGAGCTTGGACAGCGAGCGGCCGATCAGCCGCCGCACCGAGTGGCGGCGGTTCAGCGCCGAGTCCGGGTTCTGAAACACGATCTGCAGGGCCTTCTGCTCCCCGGCGCTGCGCTGCTTGGTCAAGTAGGCCAGCGCGCGACCGTCCAGCTCGACCGACGACCCGGCGTCCGGCGCGGTGAGGCCCATGAGCACGCGCGCGAGCGTCGTCTTGCCGCTGCCTGACTCGCCCACCAGGCCGAGCGTCTCGCCGGCCAGGATGTCGAGGTTGACGTCGGTGAGCCCGCGGATCTCCTGGCCCGACAACCGAAAGGTCTTACCCACGTCGCGGGCGCTGATCAGCGGCTTCGCGCTAATGGACTTGGGCTTGACCGACTCGGTCTGCGCCGGCTCCACGCGCGGCAGCGTCTGCGCTTGGTCGTGGAAGTGGCAGCGCGAGCGCCGCGCCGTGCCGACCTCATACAGGGGCGGCGCCTCGGTGCGGCAGCGATCCTCGACCAGTCCGCAGCGGCTGGCGAAGATGCAGCCGCTCGGGGTCTCGCCCGGCCGCGGGAGAAAGCCCGGGATGGTGTCCAGCGCGTGGCGGTTCTTGTCGGCGTCGCGTCGCGGGATGCAGCGCAGCAGGCCGACGGTGTAGGGATGGCGCGCGTCGTGTAGGACGTCGAGCGCCGGTCCCTCCTCGACGAGCTCGCCGGCGTACAGAACCCCGACGCGGTCGCACATCCTGGCGATCACGCCGAGGTTGTGACTGATGAACAGCAGCGAGGTGTCGAACTCCTGGCGCAGCGCCTTGATCAGATCGAGCACCTCGGCCTCGACGGTGGCATCGAGCGCCGTTGTCGGCTCGTCGAGGATCAGCAGCGACGGCTCGGACGCCAGCGCCATGGCGACCACGGTGCGCTGGAGCATGCCGCCCGACAGCTGATGGGGGTAGCGCTTCATGACACTGGCTGGGTCGGAGATGCGCACCTTGCGCAGCATCATCTCGCTGAGCTCGAGCGCCTCCTTGTCCGACTTGCCGGCGATCTCGAACGCTTCGGCCACCTGGCGCCCGACGAGGATCGAGGGGTTCAGCGCGCGGCCCGGCTCCTGGTAGACCATCGACACCCTGCTGGCGCGCAGGCGCCGCAGCGCCCCCTCGTTCATCGCGAGCACGTCCTGTCCATCGATGGCGATCGAGCCGGCGCTCACACGGCCGTTGCGGGCCAGGTAGCGCACGATCGCGAGCGCCATCGTTGACTTGCCGCAGCCCGACTCCCCCACCAGGCCGAAGGACTCGCCGCGTCCGATGCGGAAGGACACGTCGCGCAGCACCGCCTGCTCGCGACGACGCACCTGGTAGGCGACGTCGACGTGCTCGACGGTCAGCGCGTCGGTCGACACCGGAGTGATCGCCGGCGGAGCCGCGTCGGTGTCGGTGCTCACTGGTCGATCGCCCCCTCGACCGCGTCAGCGATCAGGTTGACGCCGACCACCAGCGAGGCGAGCGCGATGGCGTCGAACAGCACCTCCCACCAGTAGCCGGCGCTCACCAGGGCGTAATTCGTGGAGATGTCCAGGGCCCAGTCGGGCGACGGCGGCTGCACGCCGAAGCCGAGGAAGGAGAGCGTGGCGATCGCGAACACGGCGTAGCCGATCCGCACGGTGAACTCGACCAGGATCGGCGACATCACGTTGGGCAGGATCTCGACGAACATGATGTACGGCGCCTTCTCGCCGCGCAGGCGCGCGGCGGCTACGTAGTCGAGCTCGCGCTCGAGCAGCACCGACGTGCGCACCGTGCGCGCGATCAGCGGGGTGAACACAACGGCGATCACGAGGATGATCACCAGGTTGCTGCGCCCGATAGCGGTGATCGCGGTCACGGCGATGAGGATCAGCGGCAGCGCGAGGAAGGCCTCGAGGACGCGGGCGATCGACTCGTCGACGAGCCCGCGGAAGTACCCCATGATGAGCCCGAATGCGGTGCCCAGCAGGGTGCTGATGATCGTGGCCAGGGGAGCGATGATGAGGATGTCGCGCACGCCGGTGATCACCCGCGAGAGCATGTCGCGCCCGAGCTGATCGGTACCGAACCAGTGCGCGCTCGACGGCGCCTGGTTGATCGCGTTGAGGTTCTCCGCGGCGGGATCGTGGGGCGCGATCGCGTAGCCGAAGATCGCGCATACGATCCAGAACCCGACGATGATCGCGCCGACGATGAACGTCTTGGAGCGCACGATCTCGCGCACAAGCTCCCCGCGGGGTGCCGGGCCGGTGCGCTCGGCGGCAACGGCTCCCGCGGACTCGACGGGGACGACGTCGATGCTCATTCGACGCCCTGGAAGCGGATCCGCGGATTCAGGTACGAGTACAGCAGGTCGGCGACGAGCGTGGCCACCATGTACACGATGCCGATTGTCAATACCCCGGCCTCGAGCATCGGGAAGTCCTTCTGGGTGGCCGCGCTCAGGAGGAGTGTGCCGACCCCGTTGTAGTGGAACAACGTCTCAACCACGACCAGACCCCCGATCAGGTAGCCGGTCTGGCTGGCGATCACCGTGATCGTGGGCAGCAGCGAGTTGCGCAGCACGTGGCGGCGGATCACGGTGCGGCGCGGCAGCCCCTTGAGCACCGCCGTGCGGACGTAGTCCGAGCCGAGCGCCTCCACAGTCCCCGCTCGGGCCATACGCGCGATGTAGCCGAACAGGACGAGCACGAGCGGGATCGCGGGCAGAATCAGGTGGTAGATCTGGGTGAAGAAGCCCGCCCTCGGCGGCGCCGTGGCCGAGATCGGCAGCACGTTCAGCCAGATCCCGAACACGACGATCAGGAAGATGCCCGAGACGATCTCGGGGGTCACGGTCGCCGACGTCCCCACCACCACGATCGCCCGGTCAGATGTCTTGCCGACGTGCAGCGCCGCGAACACTCCGGCGAAGATGCCGAGCGGCACCACGATCACGAACGCCAGTAGCGCCAGCTTGAGCGAGTGCCCGATCGCCGTGAACAGCAGCGGCCTCACCGCCGCCTGGTAGGTATAGGACTTGCCCATGTTTCCCTGCACGAAATGGCTGATGAACAGCCAGTACTGGGTGAGCAGGGGCTTGTCGGTGCCGTACTGATGGTCGAGCACCCTCACCGCGCTCGCGGGCGCGAGCGGGCCCAGCGTCGCGCGCCCCGGATCGCCCGGGAGCAGGTTGCCCAGCATGAACACGATCGCGCTGAGGATCAGCAGCGTGATCAGCGCGAGCCCGACGCGCTTGGCGATGAACTTGGTCATGTTCCGGGACGGTCGCGGCGCGGCTGGGCGAAGCTGCGACGCCCGGCCGATGCTCTCAGGTTATGTACGCCTTGTCGAGATAGATCTGCGAGATCGACGTTGGATTTACGCCTTGCACGTTGGACTTGGTGGCGGTGAGCCCGTCGATGAAGTACGGGATCACGATCGGCGTTTGCGCCAGCAGCAGGGTCTGGATCTTGCCGGCGATCTGCCTCTGGATCTGCAGGTCAACGGCGGCCACATACTGCTTGACGAGCTTGTCGTAGGTCGGATCCTTGAACCGCGCGGCGTTCCAGGTGCCCGTCGAGGTGAGCGGGCTGGTGAGGAACACGTTCGGGACGCCGCGGCTGCCGTAGTCGACGAGGCTCATCGCGCCGTCGAGCCAATCCGAGTTGCCGATCGTCGACTTGCCGTAGTACTGCGTCTGGGTCTCGACCCTCAGGTTGGCGTTGATGCCGGCCTTGGCCAGATCGGCCTTCATGACCTGGGCGAGCGCTGGAATCTCCTGGTAGATCTCGGTGAAGAGCGTGGTGCTGAAACCGCTCGCGTGACCGGCGGCCGACAGCAGCTGCTTGGCCATCGCGATGTTCTGCGTGCGCTGGGGGATCGCTGTGTCGGTGGAGGGGAACACCGGCGAGAACGGGCTGTCGTTGCCGAGCAGGCCCTTCCCGGCCAGCAGCGCCGCCACCATCCCCGCGCGGTCCATGGTCAGGGCGACGGCCTGACGCACGCGCGGATCGGTGAACGGCGCTTGATCGGTGCGCATCGACAGCTCGCGGTGGTTGGAGGACTTCAGCGTGATGATCGTGTAGCTGGGGTTGTTGAGCAGCCCCTGCGCCCCCTGCACGACGAATTGGGTGAGGGCGTCGACCTGGCCGCCCTGGAGGGCGAGGACCTGAGGCGGCTGGCTGGTGTAGAAGGTGAAGTTGGTGCCGTTGAGGTAGGGTCCGCCGCCCCAGTGGGCCGGGTTGGCGACGAACTGGGCGCCGACGTTCTGCGTATAGCTCTGAAGCTTGAACGCGCCCGTGCCGATGAACGTGCTCTGCCACTTACTGAAATCGGTGCCCTTGGGGACGATGATCGCGTTGTAGTTGTCGGAGGAGACGAGATAGGGGAAGTTGCCGTTGGGAGCCGCGAGGTGGAAGGCGACGGTCATCGAATCGACCTTCTTCACGCCGCTCGGCGTGAGCACGCCCCCGAGCGCCGACAGCGCATTTGACGCGTTCTTCGGATCCGACAGCTGCTGGAAGGTGTAGACGACGTCGTCGGCCGTCATCGCCTGGCCGTTGTGGAAGGTGACGCCCGGGCGCAGCTTGAACGTCCAGACGGAGCCGTCGCTGTTCGGCTTCCAGCTCAGGGCGAGCATCGGCTCGAGCGCGAGCTTGAGGTTGCTGTCGAAAGCGAGGAACTCGCCTGTCTGGTTGAGCATCGCCAGGCCACCGGCGTCGGACACGGTGAGCGGGTTGACCGCCGCCGAGGGCGCCTGGGTTGCCACCCTCAGCGTGCCGCCCTTCTTGGGGGTGCCCGCCGCGGGCGCCGCTCCGGACGACGATGAGGAGGAGCTCGAGCTGCTGTTCGCGCCGCCGCAGGCGGCGAGGATCGCACCCATCAAGGTGCTTGACATGCCGATCACCGCGCCGCGACGCACGAACTGGCGGCGGTCCAGGCGCCCCGCCAGGAGCTCGTCGACGTAGTGGTTCTCGAGCTCGCTCCGGCCCGCCCGGATCTGGTCGAGCTTGGCGGCGTCGTGACTCTCCATGGCTGACTACCTTTCTCTAGCGATCGATCCTGCGCCGGCCGCTGACGCGGGATCGACGCTGAGGTCAGAAGTGTGATCCAACTCGCGGGTCAAGGGGGGAGGTGCGTCGGCGAGCGGGGCCAGGGACCGCGCCGCGCTGAACAGGTCGGGCAGCATTTCAGCGGCTCGCTCGGACGTCATCCGGCCGCTCGGAACGCACACCGTGAGCGCCGCGGCCACCCGCCCCGGCGGCCCGACGGGGACAGCCATGCAGTGAAGCCCGAGTGCGGTGTCGTCGAGGTTCTCGCCGTATCCGCGCTCGCGCGTCCGGGCGAGGATCCGATGGAGCTCCGCCAGGCCGTCGAGGCGGCGGCCGGTCGGCGTCACGAGCTCGGTGTCGGCCAGCATCTCGTCCACACGTGCCGTGGGCAGGTCGGCGAGCAGGACGCGCCCTGACGCGGCCGCGAAAGCGGGTAGGCGGCTGCCCACGGTCAGCATCAATCGCACGAGGTGGGTGGTCTCGATCTTGGCCACGAACAGGCTGTCCAGGCCATCGAGCACGACGAGGCAGGTGGTCTCATTGTGGCGTTGCACCAGCCGTGCCGCGACCGAGTGAAAGCCGTTGGCGAGCGCCGCCGCGGGGTTGGCCCGGGCCAGCCAGGCGCTCCGCGGCCCGAGGCCGACGGCTCCAGTGCCCTCGTCGCGCGCGATCCAGCCCCGCTCGAGCATCATCGAGCACACGCGGTGCAAGGTGCTCTTCGCCGCGCCGGTCTCGCGCGAGAGCTCGGAGAGGCTCAGCATGCCCCTGCCGTCAAGCGCATCGAGCACATCGAGGACCGTCGCTATCCCCGCGGAGCGGACGCGTGGACTGGGTGTGGACGGGGCCGTCAGAGTCGTCGTCATTCGCGTCCTCGATCCACCGGCGGAACGACGTTCAGCGGATGGATCGGGCATGCTTGCTAATCCGGGGCGCGATGTCAAGGCCGGATGCTGGCCGCAACTGGGGCCTAACGAAACCGGGTGATTGCCCCCAATGGAATCGCCCCCCCGAGCGATTCCACGCAATCACCCAATGGAATAGCCGCCAGGGCGATTCCGCCGGCCCGCCGGCTCGCGCTCAGGACGTCCGAGCGGCCACAGTGCTCAGCACCTCGTTGGCGATCAGCGCGGCGTGGGAAATGTCGGTCGCGTCAGCATCCTCGAACGGCGTGTGGCTCTCGCCGCCCTGCAACGGCACGAACAGCAGCAGTGCCGGCATCAGGGCGCTCAGATGCTGGGCATCGTGTCCCGCGCCCGACCAGGTCTCCGTCGCCGCGATCCCGTGCCGGCGGGCGAGCGCCAGCGCGGCGCGGGCCAGCTCGCCGTCGAGCGTGACCGGTTCGCCGGCACGCAGCAGGCGAACTCGCGCCTCGATGCCACGGCGCCCCGCAATCTCGGTGACCGCCGCGGTGATCGCGGCGTCGAGCCGCTGCAGCGATACCGAATCGATCCCACGCGCGTCGAGCCCGAGTCGCACCCTCGCCGGGATCACGCTCAGCGCGCCCGGCGATACCGCGATTGTCCCGACCGTCGCGACAGTCTCGGGTGGCTCGGCTCGCGCCGCGCGCTCGACC
The DNA here is from genome assembly GCA_937888775.1 of uncultured Actinomycetes bacterium. Next base: position 33,900 of record CALAQT010000241.1, read on the forward strand.
GCGAGCACGACTTCGCTCGCGGCGGCGAGCGCATCGCGGCGGTCCTCCATCGACACTTCGCCCGAGTGGCCCGCCCGTCCGGCGAGCTCGATCTCCGAGCGCCTGGGCGACGCGACGCGCGTTACGACTCCGATCTCGCGCAGCGAGCGCCGCTGGGCCACGTGGATCTCGGCGTGAGCGAGCACTCTGCCGACCGGAGCGTCGATTTCCGGAAGCTCGCCCAGCGCGTCCAGATAGCCGGCCTTCGCCTGCGCCGCGGTGATGCCCTCGGCGTCGTGCATGTCCCGTAGGCTGTCGGGCGACAAGGTCCCGACCAGCAGCCGGGAGCCGATCGTGCCGGCACCGAAGCGCGGCGCCTCCTCGGCGGCGCAGATCAGCAGTGCCGGCCGGGCGCCGGCTGCGGTGCCGTTGCGCAACTCGTGGGCCAGCTCCAGCCCCAGGACGGTGCCCAGTGCGCCGTCGTAGCGGCCACCGTCGGGCACGGTGTCGACGTGGGAGCCGGCGCTGACCAGCGGTCCGGTCCAATCGGCGGGCAGGGCCCACAGGTTGCCGTGGCGATCGACGCCAGGCAGCAAGCCCGCCTCGCGGGCCCAGCCTGCGACCAGCAGCATCGCCTGAGCCTCGGCGGCTGAGAACGCGGGACGGTCCGCGCCGCCGCCGGGTCCATGGGCGATCTGCCACAGCGCCTCCAGACGGGCCAAGATCCGGGCTTCGTCAGGCAAGGGCGTACTGGGCCAGCGGCTTGCCGAGCATTGCCTCTACCTCCGGATAGACGCTGGGCTCCCTGACGCCGTCGCCGAGCGGCACATTCGCCTTGGGCACGTGCAGCACGGCCACCTCGTCGCCCACGCGCAGGTTCGCGATCGAGATGATCCGGCCGGTCGCCGTCGAGAGCGTGGTCAGGACGTCCGGGAAGGTCGCCAGCCGCTCGCCGCCCGACTCCGCGGTTAGGTATTCGTTGACGAACCCGAGCTCCAGCTCGCCGACCGAAACGGTGCCGATGTCGAATGCATTCTCGGTCCGCAACTCGCGGCCGCGTACCGGACCCGCGGCGATGATCGAGCCGCCGAGATGCTCGGCGGTGACCTCGATCATCGTCTGCGGGCCCCGGCTCTCGGCGGCCAGGATCGCCTCCCCCAGGTCGAGCGCGAAGCTGATCGCGCCGACCGCAGCGTGCTGAGCCACGAACGAGGCGGGGACCGGGTTGCGGGCGGCGGCAATGAAGCCACCGGACTGATCAGAGGCGGTACGCAGCACGTTGGCGGTGTGTCGCACCGTGCCGCGGGTGACGGTCTCCAGGTAGCGGTTCTGCGCCCGGTTGCCGCCGGCAACGGCCTGGACGGTCTGGTAGTCGTCGTCGGCGGCGAGCCCGAAGGAGCCCATCTTGCCGGTCGGATGCGCGCGGCCGTCGCCGGCCGCGTCGATCACCAGTGTCCCCAGCACCGCCGAGGCGACCCACCCGTTGCAGGTGGTCGAGGATCCGTTCTGGGCCGTGACGGTCCCGATGATCGGATCGGGCCACGCGTCGATCAGCAGCTGCAGCGCGCGCACGTAGTCACGGGGTTGCATCTCCCATCCAACCGCGGCGGGAGCGCCGATCGCGCTCACGGTGGCGACCATCGCGTCGGGTGAGATCTCATCCAGGGTGGCCAGCCGGGGGGTGCCGTAGCGCACGGCCGTGGTGCCCACCAGCAGGCCGTGGTCGACCCAGCCGCCGCCGCCCGCCGCCAGCACCGAGCCCCCGGCGACCGCGGCGGCAACCGCGTCGAGATCGAGCTCCCTCACGCCTGAGACCCTAGCCCCAGCCCGTACTCGCGGGCGCTGGCCACGGCCTCGGGGCAGCCGGCGTCTGCGTGGCGCAGCACGGCCAGCGTCGTGTCGGCACCCAGCGCCGCCTGCAGCCGGGCAGCGGCATCGGCGCTGCCGGTCGCCACGACAGTGGCGCCCGAGCTCTGCGAATAGCCGGCGTAGCCGCCGCCGCCGGCGTGCAGGGCGACCAGGTCGGCACCGGCGGCCGTGTTGACCAGCGCGTTGAGCAACGGCCAGTCGCTGATCGGGTCCGATCCGTCGGGCATCGCCTCGGTGATGATGTTGGGGTGGGTCATCGCGCCGCCGTCCATGTGGTCTCGCGTGAACGCGACCGGCGCCCGCAGGCGGCCGTCGGCCACGGCTTCGTTGACGGCCAGCGCCAGCCGCGTCCGCTCGCCATGACCCAGCCAGGCGACCCGGGCCGGCAGGCCCTGGCGGGTCACGTGGGCCCTGGCCAGCTCAATCCAATCGGTGATCCGCGCCACGCCGTCAAACAGCTCCAGGCAGAGGTCGTCGATCAGGTCGAGGTCGTCGTCCTCGCCGGAGACGCAGATCCAGCGGAAGGGCCCGATCCCGCGGCAGAACAGCGGCCGCAGGTAACGCGCCGTGAAGATGTCGATGCTCAATGCCTCCGGCAAGCCGCCGGCGGCGGCGTGGGGGCGGATGTTGTTGCCGTAGTCGAACACCACCGCCCCGCGGTCGCGTAATGCGAGCATCGCATTCACGTGCCTGACCATGGTGGCCAGCGCCAGCGCCTCGAGCTTGCCCGGGTCACCGCGGCGCAGGGCATCGGCCTGCTGTGAATCGATTCCGGCCGGTCGATAGCCGCTGCGCAGGTCGTGGGCGGCGGTCAGGTCGGTGACCACGTCGGGAGTGACCCCGCGGGCGAGCAGACCGTCCAGCATTTCGGCGGCGTTGGCGATCAGGGCGACGGCCAGCGGCCGGCGCTCGCCGCGGGCTCGTAGTGCCGCGTCCAGCGCCTCGTCGAGGTCGGTGCTCACGAGGTCCACCGTGCCCTCCCTTAAGCGCCGCTGCGCCTGGCCGGCGTCGACCTCGGCGATCAGCGAGCTGCCGCCCAACATCCGGCTGATCGCCACCGGCTGCGCGCAGCCCATTCCGCCCAGTCCGCCGCTGACAACCAGGCGGCCGGCCAGCGTGGCGCCGAAGTGCTCGCGGGCCACCTGGGCGAAGGTCTCATACGTGCCTTGCAGGACCCCCTGGGCGCCGATGTACTGCCAGCAGCCCGCGGTCAGGCCGCCCCAAGCGATCAGGTTGCGCCGCTCGAGCTCGTAGAACACTTCGGGCGTGGCCCAGCGCCCGACCAGATTGCCGTTGGCCAACAGCACGACGGGAGAGCGCGGGCCGGTCGGCAGTACCCCGATCGGCTTGCCCGACTGCACGATCAGCGTTTGGCCATCGCCCAGTTCCTGCAGCGAGGCGATGATCGCCTCCAGGCTGGGCCGGTCGCGTGCGACCTTGGCGTGGGCGGCGTAGACGACAAGCTCCTCAGGCCGCTCGGCGATCGCCAGGTTGTTCTCCAGCAGGCGCAGGATCGCCTCCTGGCGCCACCCCCGGCACCGCGGGGGAAGTTCCTGGCGGGATTTCCCCCCGGGATCGTCTCGCTCAGACATGAGCGACCGCCGCCTGGCGCCCGGTCGATGCGGCAACGAAACGGCCGTGACCGGGTCGCGCCACGACGCACTCGCCGTCCCACACCTGGACCCCGCGGGAGAACGCGGCGATCACGCGGCCGCGCAGCCGTCGCCCGGTGTACGGGCTCCAACCTGCCGGCGTGATCAGCGTCGCCGGGTCGATCTCCCATTCGGTTTCGGGGTCGAGCACCAGCAGGTCGGCGTCGGCGCCCGGCAGCAGGTTTCCCTTCTGGGGCCACAGTCCGAAGCGCCGCGCCGGGGCCTCGCACACCAGCTTGACCAGCGCCGCGGCACCGAGCGCATCGTGAACCAGGGGTACGAGCAGCTCCAGTCCCGGCGCTCCGGAGGCGAGCTTGAAGATGTCGGGGCCGTGCTTGGCCTGGCGCGGCCAGCCGACATGGTCTGAGGAGACCAGATCGATGCCGTCGATCGCCAGCGGCGCGGCGCGCAGGGGAGGGTTGATCTTGGCCTCGCCGCCCCGCCGGGCGAGCTCGGATTCGTCCAGCAGCAGGTAGTGCGGGCAGGTCTCGGTGGTCACGTCGAGCCCTGCGCGGCGCGCTGAGGCGACGAGTTCGACGCCGCGCGGGGTGGAAACGTGGCAGATGTGCAGGCGCACGCCCGTCGCCCGGGCCAGCTCCAGGCAGCGGGCGATCGCCTCGTGCTCGGCGACCGGCGGACGCGAGCGCGCGTGAGCCAGCGGATCGCCGCCGTGGCCGGCCGCGCGCTCGGCCTCGATCCCGGCGCGCACGATCTCGTCGTTCTCGGCGTGCACTCCGGCCAGTCCGCCCGCGGCGGCGATCGCTCCAAACGCGGCCAGCAGCTGCCCATCCGGGATCCGCGGGAAGCGCTGGGGGTGGGTCTCGAACGTCGACAGCTTGAACGCGGCGACCCCCGCGTCGACCAGCCCCGCCACCTCGTCGATCGGTCCGCGCGGCGGCACCGTCGCCCAGAGCGCGACGTCGACGTGGGCCTCGCGCGCTACGTCGGCGATCTTGGCCCGCAGTGCCGCCACAGTGTCGATCGGGCCGCCGGCGTCGTAGGGCATGTCGACGATCGTCGTCACGCCCCCGGCCGCCGCCGCCCGGGTGGCCCGCTCGATTCCCTCCTGCGCGTAGCTGCGGGTGTGCACGTGGACGTCCACGGCGCCCGGGAGCAGCAGCGCGTCACCGAAGTCCAGAGCGTCGGCGGCGGGGTCGCCGACGCCGGCGATATGGCCATCGGCGATCGTCAGACCGGCGCGGGGAAAGGTTCCTTCTGGCGTCAGGACGCGGCCGGCGATGTTCTCGATAAATGAGATTGAATTAGGATATTCTGGCCGTCAAGGATGACGATGGTCTCAACCAGCGAGAGCATCTGCCTGAGTGGCGATGGCCTCACGGTGGACCGGGTTCTGGCCGTCGCCCGGAACCGCGCCAGGGTTTCGCTGGATCCGGCGGCGCTGGTGCGCGTGCGCGCCGCGCGCGACGTGGTCGACCGTGTGCTGGCCAGCGGGGAATCGGTCTATGGCCTGAATACCGGACTCGGCTCGCTGGCGCGCAATCACATTCCGCTGGACAAGATCGGTGCGTTCTCGTTCGCGACCGTTGCCGACCAGGTCTCCTCCTACGGCCGGCCGCTGGCCACCGACGTCGTGCGGGCGATGATGCTGTCACGCATCAACGGCATGCTCAAGGCCGGCGTGGGGGTGAGGCGCGAGCTGATCGAGCTGCTCGTGGCCCTGCTGAACGCCGGGATCCATCCGATCGTGCGGATGGTTGGCTCGGTGGGCCAGGGCGACCTGTCGGAGATGGCCGACATCGGCAAGGTGCTGATCGGGCGCGGCTTTGCCGAGTACCACGGCGACGCGCTGCCGGGGGAGGAGGCGCTGCGGCGCGCCGGACTGCAGCCGATCAAGCTCGGTCCCAAGGAGGCGCTCGGGCTGATCAGCGCCAACGGCGTAACGATGGGCCGCGGTTCACTGGTGTTGGTCGATGCCGCGGATCTGATCGAAAGCATGCAGATCGCCGCGGCACTCAGCATCGAGGCATTCGGCGGCAACCTCTCGATCATCCACCCGGCGGCCGACCGCGTGCGGCCCCACTCCGGCCAGGCGACGGCCAGCGCGAGGCTGCGAGAGCTGCTGGAGGGCAGCGATCTGTGGCGTCCCGGGGCGGCGCGCAACCTCCAGGATCCGCTCTCGATCCGCTGCGTTCCACAGACCCACGGCGCCGTCTACGACGCGCTGTCGGTCGCGCGCGGGATAATGGAGATCGAGCTCAACTCGGCCGCCGACAATCCGCTGGTGCTGATCGAGGAGGACGCGATCGTATCGGTCGGCAACTTCGACGTGACCTCCCTGGCGATGGCGTTCGACTACATGCGCCTGGGCATCGCCCACGCCGCCCAGGTCGCCAACGAGCGGGTGCAGAAGTTGCTGTGGTCGCATTTCAGCGGGCTCCCGACCGGCCTGGCCCACCATGAGGGCGTGACCGGTGGCTTGCGCCCGCTCGGACGCTCGTTTGCGGCGCTGGCCTCCGAGGCGCGGTTCCTGGCCAACCCCGTATCGCTGGATTACCGCGGCCAGCTCGCCGAGGGGGTCGAGGACCACGCCTCGATGGCGCCGCTGGCGGTCAGCACCGCCTCCAGCCTGGTCAGTCTCTGCCACCGGCTGGTCGCGCTGGAGCTGATCGTCGCCGCGCAGGCCATCGACCTGCGCGAGGGGCCGGGGCGACTGGGCAAGGGCACCTCGCGCGCGTACGCGATCGTGCGTGATTACGCCGGCACGCTGGTCGACGAGACCGACTGGAACGCCGACGTCGAGGGCCTGGCCTTGCTGGTCGGGACGGGCGATCTCGCCGACCTGGTGGCGAGCGTCGCGGGCGAGCGCCCGGCGCTGTCCGAGCATGAGCCGCCGGGTATCTGAGGCCGCGGTGCATTAGTGCCCGCGGGAGCCCTGCAACGAGCGGTGGCGCTGCTGACCGTGCTGGGCGAGCAGTCGCGTGAGCTGACCGTTGTCCAGCTGGCCAGCGACACTGGGATGCCGACCAGCACCGCCTACCGCCTGCTGGCCGAGCTCGAGCAGCACGGCCTGATCCACCGTGGCCCCGACCGCACCGTTGCGCTCGGCACGCGGCTGGTGGCGCTTGGGCGCACGGCCGAGGACGGACTGCGCGAACGGCTGGTGGCTCCCGCCGCGCCCGTAATGGCGCGGCTGTCGGCAGAGGTCGGCGAGACGGCGATCCTCACCGCGCCCTGTGGGCTGGAGGCAATCGTGCTGCACGTCGTCGAGACCGAGCTGCATTCGGTGCGGCTGAGCTACACCCTGTTCAGGCGCGCGCCGATGCATCGCGGCGCCTCGGGCAAGATCCTGGCCGCGTTCCTGGAGGCACCCGACCGCGAGCGGCTGTTGCAGACCGCCGGCCAACCGGAGCTGGCCGGCGCGCTGGGGCGGATCCGCGCCGATCGCCTGGCCGCCACCGACGGAGAGCTTGATCAGGGTGCGGCCGCCGTCGCCGCGCCGATCTTTGATCGCCGGGGGCGGATCGCTGCCGGGATCTCGGTGGCGGGCCCCCGCGAACGGATCGTGGGGCAGATGGAGGCGGCGAGCCGGGCGGTCGCAGCCGCGGCTCAAATGATCGAGCAGGCCTACACGACTTAGGTCAGAATCCTCGCCCATCGGAGCGCTGGAAGCCGCCCGCAGCCTGACTCGGCGCCTAAGACGCCGAGGCAACTAGCTGCACTGGGCGCAGCGGGAGGCCGCCAGCTCGTGACGGCGCTAAAAGCTGACCAGCCGGCGGCGCCGGGCGTGGGGGTCATGGCCGCCGCGCCGCCGGGCGCCGGAACTTATCCGACGCCGCGGCGGAGGAGGGACCAGCCGTTCCTCCTCGCCCGGTCGTAGGACTACGATCTCGCCCGGCGCGTGTTCCAGCAGCCAGGCGACGTCATCGGGACCGAATCCGTGGGCGCCATGGGTCGCAGCCGCGATCACGATCCGGTCGAAGGGCTCGTCGGCGATGGTCTGGCGCAGCGCGTGGCGCGCGGTTCGACCGCGTTCGACCCGCGCGTCAACCGGGATCTCGAACGCCGCGGCGCGCTGCTCGATCGCCTCCTGCAGTCGCATCGCGATCTCGGACTGGCGCGGCAGCGGCGTGTCGAGCGGCAGGTGCAAGGGCACGCAGGCCAGGAACACCGGCACGAGCGTCGCGTCGTCGGCGCGGGCGAGACGCAGCGCCGCATCGAGCGCACGCTGGGACAGGGCGTGGGCGACGAACGGGAACAGGATCCGCCGCGAACCTCCACCCGGCGCCGGAACCGGCAGGGAGACGGAGCGCCGCCGGGGGGCGAGCTTCAGCGCGACGGCGGCGAGCGCCAGCACCGCCAGGATCAGCACGACAATCAGTGCAATCATGAGTCCTCCTCCTTGGAACGCCGGGTGCGATCGGCGACGATCCTCAGATCGACGCCGGGCAGCAGTGCGAGCAGGCGTGAGGGCAGCGGCGGCTTGGTCAGCCGCCGCAGTGGGCTCCGGGCCCTCGGCGTGCCCATCAGGATGTAAGTCGTTCCGCGCTCCTTGGCCACCTGCTGGGTCACCAGCGCCACGTCCTCGCCCCGCTCGACCAGCAGGTGGGCCCCGAGCATGCTCGCGAGCTTGCGCAGCGCGTCGAGCTGGTCTGCATCCGCGTCGCCGGGCTCGTGGTCGGCGACCCACAGCAGGTCAAGCTCGGCGCCCAGGCGCTGTGCCGAGCGCCAGGCGCGGCGCACCACGCGCTGGGACTTTGGCTGCGGGGTGATCAGCGCCAGCAGCCGTTCGCCGATCGCCTGCGGGCCGGCGGAGTCGATCAGCCGTTCGTGGTTGGTGCGCCCGGCGGTCTCGGCCGGCAGGCGCTTGGCCTCGACCTCCTCGGCCACCTGGCGCAAGGCAACCTCGCGCAGGGCCGAGAGGTTCTCAAGCTTGAAGAAGTTGTTCAGCGCGGGCTCGATCCTGGCCTGCGGGTAGACCTTCCCGGCCAGCAGGCGCTCGATCAGCGTATCGGGCGTGACGTCGACCAGGACCACGTCGTCGGCGTAGCCGAGCACCGCGTCGGGCACCGTCTCGCGGACGCGGATGCCAGTCAACTCGGCGACCTGGTCGTTGAGGCTCTCCAGATGCTGCACGTTGACCGTCGAGTACACGTCGATCCCGGCGGCCAGCACGTCCGCGATATCCTCGAAGCGCTTTGCGTGCTCGACGCTGGGAGCGTTGGTGTGCGCCAGCTCGTCGATCAGGCACAGCTCCGGCGCGCGTTGCAGAATCGCCGGCAGGTCCATCTCCTCGATCGTCGTGTCGCGGTAGCTCACGCGCCGCCGCGGGACCATCTCAAGGCGCTCGGCCTGCGCCACCGTGTCGGCGCGCCCGTGGGGCTCGAGGTAGCCGATCACGACGTCGCGCCCCGCTTCGGCTTCGGCGTGGCCCTCCTGGAGCATGCGGTAGGTCTTGCCGACCCCGGCCGCCATCCCGAGGAAGATCTTGTAGCGCCCCTTGCGGTCGTCGCCGAGCATGTGCTCACGGTAACCAGGGCCACTACGCGCCGAGCAGGTTGTGGATGATGAGGTCGATTAGCTTGATGCCGATGAAGGGGGCGATGAGTCCGCCGAGGCCGTAGATCCAGAGGTTGCGTCGGAGTAGGGCGCTGGCGCCGATCGGGCGGTAGCTGACGCCTTTGAGGGAGATCGGGATCAGCATCGGGATTACGATCGCGTTGAAGATGATCGCGGAGATGACGGCGGATCTTGGGGTGCCGAGGTTCATGATGTTGAGGACGTGGAGGGGTCCTTGGCCGTTTTTGGTGGCGGCGTAGGTGGAGACGAAGATGGCGGGGAGGATGGCGAAGTATTTGGCGACGTCGTTGGCGATTGAGAAGGTGGTCAGTGCGCCGCGGGTGATTAGTAGTTGTTTTCCGACTTCGACGATTTCGATTAGTTTGGTGGGGTTGCTGTCGAGGTCGACCATGTTTCCGGCTTCGCGGGCGGCTTGGGTGCCGGTGTTCATCGCGACGCCGACGTCGGCCTGGGCCAGCGCGGGGGCGTCGTTGGTGCCATCGCCGGTCATCGCGACCATCCGCCCGGCGGCCTGTTGTTCTTTGATCAGGGCGAGTTTGGCTTCGGGGGTGGCTTCGGCGAGGAAGTCATCGACGCCGGATTCTTCGGCGATCTTGGCGGCGGTGAGCTTGTTGTCGCCGGTGATCATGATCGTGCGGATCCCCATCGCGCGCAGATGGTCAAAGCGCTCGCGCATCCCCTCCTTGATCGTGTCCTTGAGGTAGATCACGCCCATCACCTGCGAGTCGCGCGCGACTCCGAGGGGGGTTCCGCCTTCGCGGGCGATGCGGTCTAGTACGGGTTGTAGTTCGGCGGGGGGGCGGCCGCCTTCGCTGGTGACGAACGCGATCACGGCGTCGCCGGCTCCCTTGCGCAGCCGGCGGCCGTCGAGGTCGACGCCGCTCATTCGGGTTTGGGCGGTGAACGGCACGAACTCGGCGTTGAGCTGGGTCATGTTGTGCTCGCGGATCCCGTATTGCTTGGCGAGCACGACGATCGAGCGCCCCTCGGGCGTCTCGTCGGCGAGCGAGGCGAGTTGCGCGACCTCGGCCAGTTCGGCTTCTGAGACGCCGGGCATCGGGATGAACTCGGATGCGAGGCGGTTGCCGATCGTGATCGTGCCGGTCTTGTCTAGCAGCAGCACGTCGACGTCGCCGGAGGCCTCGACCGCGCGGCCTGAGAGCGCGAGCACGTTGCGCCTGACGAGCCGGTCCATGCCGGCGATCCCGATCGCCGAGAGCAGCGCGCCGATCGTGGTCGGGATCAGCGCGACCAGCAGCGAGATCAGCGTCGTCTCTGAGATCGGGGTGTGGGCGAACAGTCCGAACGGGCGCAGCGTCGCGACGACGATCATGAAGATCAGGGTCAGCCCCGCGAGCAGGATGTTGAGCGCGATCTCGTTCGGGGTCTTGCGCCGCGCGGCGCCCTCGACCAGCGCGATCATCCGGTCTAGGAACGAGTGGCCGGGCTCCTGGGTGATCTCGACCACGATCCGGTCAGACAACACGCGGGTGCCGCCCGTCACGGCGCTGCGATCGCCGCCCGATTCGCGGATCACCGGCGCTGATTCGCCCGTGATCGCCGATTCGTCGACCGACGCGATCCCCTCGATCACGGTCCCGTCACCCGGGATCAGCTCACCCGCGATGACGACCACGAGATCGCCCTTGGTCAGCTCGGAGGCTTGCTTGGTCGAGCCGTCCTTGAGCTTGGCGACGGTTTCCTGGCGCATCGAACGCAGCGTGTTGGCCTGCGCGCGGCCGCGGCCCTCGGCAAACGCCTCGGCCATGTTGGCAAACACGACCGTCAACCAGAGCCAGATCGAGATCGTAAACGTGTACCACGCCGGCTCGTGCCCACCGCCCAGCGGGCCGCCGCCGAACACCTGGATCAGCCACGTGACGGTCGTGATCGCGGCGCCGATCTCGACCACGAACATCACCGGGTTGCGGATCTGCACCCGCGGATCGAGCTTGATCAAACTGTCGATCAGCGCTCGGCGGACGATGTCGCGTCTGAACAGCGACACGGCCTGGCGCTCGCGCGGGGCGGCCGCAGGCCGGGGGTCAGACGCGGGCGCGGGAGTGTGCAGTGACATCAGCGGCCCCCAGTCACGCGGTCAAGGGCGAGGTTGAGCTGCAGCACGTTGACGCCGGGCTCACCGGAGAACCCGAGCCCGCGGCCGTGCGTGTAGGTCGAGATCAAAGACATCACCCTCGAGAGCGACAGCTTGCGGACCGTGGCGATCCGGTGAGCCTGGATGTCGGCGTTGGCCGGCGAGATGTCGGGGTCGATCCCCGACGCGGAAGTGTCGGCCGCGTCGACCGGAACCTTGGCCGCGGTCAGGCCGCCCGGATAGTACGGCGTGCCGTTCGGGGCCTTGTCCAGCGCGATGTAGGCCTGGATGTTGGCGGCGATCGCCTGCTCGGTCGCGATGTTGTTCGGACCGGCGTTGGAGAACGCGCTAGCGGCTGCGTTGTCGGCCGGCACGGTCGCCGACGGGCGGGTCTGGAAGTAGCGCGGGTCGGGAACGGTGACCGGGTTGCCGTTCTTGTCGACCTGGGGCTTGCCGTTCTTGACGACCTGATCGGCGAACTGCTGGCCGATGATCTTTGAGCCGACCAGCTTGCCGTGCAGCTTGATCTGCTGCCCGTTGGCGTTGCCCGGGAACGCGACCTGGCTGATCCCGGTGATCACCAGCGGGTAGAGGATCCCCAGTATCAGGGTCAGCACGACAATCCCGATCGCTGAAGTGATGATGTCTCGTCGCATGTCAGTTCTCAGTAGAGTTGGGGGGTCAGGCCCTGCACGATCGGACCGAGCAGCAGAGCGGGGAAGAACGTGAGCGCGCCGACGAGCACGATCACGCCGATCAACAGCACCACGAACGTCGGGTTATCGGTCCGCATCGTCCCGAGGCCCTCGGGGCTGATCCGCTTGCCGGCGAGCGAGCCGGCGACCGCGAGCGCGAACAGGATCGGCACGTAGCGCGCGATCATCATGTCAAAGCCCCCGAGCAGGTCGGCGAACGTGACGCCGTGGGAGCCGAGGTTGCCGGCGTTGGGCTGGATAAAGCCGGTGTAGCCGGGGAACGCCGAGCCGTTGTTGTTGGCTTGGGAAAGGTAGGCGTAGAAGGTTTCAGAGAATCCCTGCGGCCGGCCGGGACTGAAGATCGACGCTCGGCCGGCCTTGCCGGCCACCGCCATCGCGGTGCAGAACAGCGCCATCAGCGGCGTCGCCAGCAAGCCGAGCACGACCAGCTTGATCTCACGCGCCCCGATCTTCTTGCCGAGGTACTCGGGCGTGCGGCCGACCATCAGCCCGCCGATGAACACCGCCAAAAGGACGTAGAGCAGGATCGAGTACAGGCCGGTGCCGACACCGCCGAAGATCGTCTCTGAGGCCGACAGGTTGGCAAACGGGACGGCGCCGCCGATCCCGGTGAAGGACTCCAGCGAACTGTTGACCGCCCCGCACGACGTGACCGTGGTCACGACGTCAAACAGGGCCGAGCCCGCGATCCCGAACCGCTGCTCCTTGCCCTCCATATTCCCGCCGCCCGACCCCGCGATCACCCCCGTATGCAAGCCCGCGGCATGCTGGGCGGGCGAGCCGTGCGCCTCGGCGACATACGCAACGACACACGCCCCGAGGAACATGACCATCACCGTCGCGTAGATCGCATACCCCTGACGACGCTTGCCCACCATCCTGCCGTACATGAAGATCAGCGCCGCCGGGATGACCAGCACCGTCAGCATCTCAAGAAAGTTCGTAAACCCGGACGGATTCTCAAACGGATGCGCGGAATTGACGTTAAAGAAGCCGCCGCCGTTGGTGCCCAGCATCTTGATCGCCTCCTGAGAGGCGACCGGGCCCATCCCGATCGACTGGCTCAGACCGGTGATCCCGTGGACGGTCAGATAGCTGGCGAAGTTCTGGATCGACCCCTGAAAGACGAGCACCAGCGCGACCACGAACGAGATCGGCACCAGCACGTAGAGCACCGTGCGGATCAGGTCATGCCAGAAATTGCCGAGGCTCTTACCGCTACGCCCGACGATCCCGCGGATCAACGCGACCGCGACCACGATCCCGACAGCGGCCGAAAGGAAATTCTGAACCGTCAGCCCCGCCATCTGGCTGAAATAGCTCATCGTCGTCTCGCCGCCGTAGTACTGCCAGTTCGTGTTCGTCATGAACGACGAAGTGGTGTTGAACGTCACGTTCCACGGCGCCGAATGAAAACCCATCGGGTTGAGCCCGGTGAAACTCCACAACGTCTGCGTACGCAAAACGAAGTACAACAGCAGCCAGCCCGCGAGCGAGAAGACGATCAGGCTCTTCGCATACGCCTTCCAATCCTGACCCTGGGTCGGATCAACCCGCAACACGCGATACAGCAGCCGCTCCGGACCTCCCAAGAACCGGTCCAGGAACGTGCGCTCGCCCGTGTACACGGCCGCCATGTAACGACCAAGCGGAATCGCGAGCGCCGTCAGGATCGCGACGAACAAGAAGATCGTCAACCAACCCAAAAACGTCATCGGCGGCTCTCCCCCTCAGGCCGCTCGGGTACCGGCAGGTGTAGGTGGAGAACCACCGGCTAGAACTTCTCCCCGCGCAGCAGCGCGTACAGCAGATAGGCGCAGACGATCACCGAAACCACCAGGCCAAACAAATCCGCGCCACTCATATCCGCTCGATCGCGTAGATCAGGCCGAGCAGCACGCCAAACATCAACACTCCGAGAACTACGGCCACAACGTCCATGCCCACATGCTGCGCGCTCGCCTGTCAAGGCCGCGTGCAGAAAGCGGGCCGCCCCATACAGATGTTGTGAATCAGAGCGCCTGGACGGCCCCCCGAGCTATTGCGCCGTTCGGCAGGGTCGCGATCAGGCGAGGACTGCGACGCCGTCGCCGTGGGTCGGCTCGGGCAGCGCGATTGCGACCGTCGGCAGCATCTGCTCCAGCAGCCCAAACGCCGAATCCTGCAACTCGCTGAGTGTCGGGGCCAGCGCGGCCTGGGCGGCTCGCGCACCATCGCGGCTGGTGTCGTTTAGCCGCGCGGCCCGCGTCACCGTGGCAGCCGCGTCACGGCGGGCGGTGCCGAGCAAGTGCAGCGCCGCCAGCAGTTCGTCGAGGGCCAAAACCGGCGCGGCGGCGCGCAGCCGCAGCGCGCACTCGTCGAGTCCGGCCAGCGACAGTCAGGCCGGGGTGTAGGTCCGGATCAGCCAGTCGATCGCCATCCACGCCCGCTCCGGGTCCAGATCGTCGCCCGTTACTCATGACCGGTGCCGCAGATTGTCCCGCGCCGGCGCGCGCGTGCAAAATGGCCGGTCGTGCCGTGCTGTCCTAACCCTCCTGTGGCCGACACTAGCCGGCGAAGCGGTAGCCGACGCCGGGATCGGTTCGGATGTAACGCGGACCGTCGGCCGGCTCGATCTTGCGGCGCAGATTGGCGATCTGGGCGCGCAGAACCTGGGTGTCGTTCCCGTAGCCGGGGCCCCACACCGACGCCAGCAGGTCTCGGTGGGTCATCAACCGGCCGCGATTGCGCGCCAGCAGGCGCAGCACGTCGAACTCGGTCGGGGTCAGATGTACCGCAGTGCCGTCGCGGTGCACCGTGCGCGCCCCCAGATCGAGGACGAGGCCGTCGGCCGTGATCACCGCCGGCTCCGGATCAGGGGCGATCCGGCGCAGGTTGGCCTGAAGACGCGCCACCAGTTCGCGGGGACCGAACGGTTTGGTTATGTAGTCATCGGCGCCGGCCGCCAGTGCGCGCACCTTGGCGTCCTCGTCGCCGACCGCCGAGAGCACGATCAGTGGCATATCGCTCCACTCCCGCAGGCGGCGGCACAGTTCGATGCCGTCGATATCGGGCAGCACGAGGTCGATGATCGCGGCATCGGGGTGCTCGACGGCGGCCAGGTCAAGCGCCTCTTCGCCGTCGTTGGCCGGCAATGCCTCAAAGCCGGCGTCGCGCAGGATAACCCGCAGGGCGCGCAGGATCTGCTGTTCGTCGTCGCAGACCAGGACGCGCGGCTTATTCGTAGCGCTCAAGCGATCGCCTCCACGGCGGGAGGGTCGGGGATCGGCAGCGACACCACGAAGCTCGTTCCCTGGCCCGGCAGGGACTGGACCTCGATCGTACCGCCGTTGGCCTCCACGAACCCCTTGGCGATCGCCAGTCCGAGTCCAGAGCCGGTCCACTGCGCGCCGGCGGCGCTCGGCCCGCGGTAGAACGGCTCGAAGATTCGCTCGCGCTCGGCGCGCCTGATACCGGGACCCTGATCGACCACGCTGATCAGGACGCGATGGCCGGAGCGACGCGCGTGCACCGAGACCGGCAGGCCGTCTGAGTAGCGCCGAGCGTTCTCCAGCAGATTCGCGAACGCTCGCTCCAGCTGGGCGGCGTCGGCCCGCAGGTCGGGAACGTCCGGGTCGACCGTCAGCCGCACGGTCTGCTCGGCCGAGAGGCCGTCGCGGGCGGCGGTCACCACCTCGTCGATCGAGACCCAGTCAGACCGCGGATCGGCACCCCCGGCCTGCAGCTTGGACAGATCCAGCAGCTTGTCCACGAGTGTGGCCAGCCGCGCCCCCTCCTCCACGACGGCGGCGCTGAGCTCGCTTCGCTCCTGCTGGGTCAGTGACCCGGTGCCCAGGGCGTGACCGGCTGCCACGATCGCTGTCAGGGGTGTGCGCAGATCGTGGGACACGGTCCGCAGCAGCGCGGTCTTGACGTCGTCGCTGCGCCGCAGCGCGGCGGTCTCGACGGCCTCGGCCTGCAGCTGATCGCGCCGCTGCGCGATCGCGACCAGCGCCTGCAGCGCGGGTACCACGTGAGCATCGAGCCGCTGCTGGGTGTGATCATCGAGTGGCGTCGGCAGCAGCAGTGTGGCGATCTGGGTTCCGTCGGCTCCCCTCAGCGCCGTCGCCCGGCGCCGCTCGTCGCCGGGAGTGACGCCGAACTCGATTGCGGCTGAGCGCAGCCCCAGCGCCTCGGCCACCCGCCGCGCGGTGGACGCCAGCGCCTGGCCGGTGTCGGCGCCCAGCAGCAGCTCCCGGGCCAGCGCGGCCGCCAGGTCCGCCTCACCGCGGCCCTGCTCAGCCTCCAGCGCGCGCCCACGGGCGGCCTCGGCCATCGTGCTCGCCACAACGGCGACGACCGTGAACGCCGCCAGTGCGACCCAGTTGCGGCTGTCGGCGATCGTGAAACGGCCGGTCGGCGGCAGGTGGAAGAAGTTCAGCGCCGCAGCGCTCAGCAGCGACGCGAACAGACCGAGCACCAGGCCCCAGTAGGCGGCGACCAGCAGCACCGCCGGCAGGTAGACCACGCTCAGCGAGACCACCGGAGCAATCTGCGCCAGCGGATAGATCGCCCCGGTCGCGGCCGCGACCGTAACCACCGTGACAACAAGGCCGATCGCCATCCGTGGCCGCGTCCCTCGGAGCGTCCCCGAGCCGCCCGTGCTCACGCCGCCCCGGATCCTCCGTAGGCGCTGGGGGGCGGCGAGGCCGAGCGCGCGGAGGCGATCTGCGAGAGCAGGACCGCCGGGCTGGTGCCGCCGAGCACCCGCAGCCGCGGCAGGCGGTAGGGGTCATTCGACGGTGCGGCCCAGCCGGGGATGACCGTGGTGGAGCCGATGAACCCGGCGGCGCGGACGGCCGAGATCACGGTCGCGTCGTAATGGCCCGACGGGTAGCAGAACCAGTTCACGGGCACGTCGTAGCGCCGGCGCAGGGTCTGTCGCGCGGTCGCGACTTGGTAGTGCAGCGCGCTCGGACTCAGCGTGATCAGGTCGGCGTGGCTGATCCCCTGTGTGTCCAGCTCCCAGCCGGCGGCCACCAGTCCCCGCACCTGAGCATCGGTCAGGCCTCCCTGGGACGGCGGCAAGCCGCTTAATTGGATGTTCTCGTCGGCGACCCAGTGCAGCCGCTGCAACACCGGCAGCGCGTTGACGTACTGGGAGCGGTAGCCGTTATCGAACGTGATCACGATCGGCCGGCCGCGGCCGAGCGGGGCGCCTCGTGTCCAGTAGGCCCTGAGCTGGTCAAGCGTGACCGCGTGCCAGCCGGCGGACTTCAGCGCCTGCATCTGAGCTGCGAACTCGGGGGCTGGGACATACAGACCCGGGAACGGCGCTCCCGCCGGTGGGGGTGCGATCACGTGGTACATGAGCACCGGCACCGGCGTGGTGCCCGGCCGGCCGGTCGCCTTGCCCAGGGCGGCGGCCGTGGAGGCTCCCCGCGCCGGGTGAGCCGCGCCTGAAC
>CALAQT010000242.1 GCA_937888775.1 uncultured Actinomycetes bacterium
CGGCGAGCCGGGTTCAGCGCGGATCAGCGGCGGCGAGCCGGGTTCAGCGCGGATCGGCGGCGGCGAGCCAGCGGCCGAGCGCGTGACGGCCGACGACCGTGACCTCGCCGTCGGCGGCGATCCAGTCCCGCACACGCAGTTCGCGCACTAGCCCGAGCGCATCGTTGGGCCCGGGGCCGTCGCCGTGGGAGGCGAGCGCGTTGCTGCCGGGCTCAACCGTCCAGCGATTGGATTCCAGCGCAGCCAGCGCCAGTCCCTGCTCGTCGGTGGGGAGATCCAGCGGATGTGGCCCGGCGCTGCTGAGCGGATCGTCGCTGGCAATCGGCTTGCGTGGCTCCGGCATGCGCGGCTCCGGGGTCGGGGAGGGCGCGCTGTCCTGCGGTCCGGCGGTCTGGGACCGCAGCCATTGGCCGGCGCCGTCGAGCCATTGCCTGGCCCGCTCCGGGTCCACGCCGACTGACCCAGCGATGTCGTCAAGGTCGATGTGCGCCATGTCCTCCACCGACCGGCTGACCTCTCGCGCGATCGCGCGGATCATCTCTTCAAAGCTGTCGCGATTTCCGTCGTCTCCAAACATCTGACAATCATCCCACACCGAGATGCTCGGCAGATGAGAATGTGATCCTCATGTACGTGCCGGCGCTGAGGGAGCTCGGACTCGCCGAGCTCGAGCACTACGCCCGCAACAACCGCATGCGCGCGATCGGCGCAGCGCGAAGCATCGAGCACGGGCGGGCAGCTCAGAGCGCCGTCGCCAGCTCGACCAGTGTTCCGAATGGGTCACGGACGTAGGCGACGCGCTGGCCGTGCGGCTTGTCCTGCGGCTCCGCCAGGGCCGTGCAGCCGGCCTCCAAGGCACGGGAGTGGGCCGCGTCGACGTCCTGGGCGACCAGGGTGATCTAGAGGTTGAACGGTTGCTCGGAAAGCGACGCGTGGCGCACGCCGCCGTCGAAGTTCTTCTCACCCAGCGCGTGGGTGGCGAACGCGAGCTTGGTGGGGCCCGTGTCAAGTTGCGCGTAGGACCCGTCGGGCGCAGCGAACTCGGCGCGCAGACCGAAGGCCTGCTCGCAGAAGGTGCTCGTGGCGGCGAGGTCCTCGACGTACACGATCACCCAGCCGAGCTTCAGTGTTGATTGCACTGTCATGGGTCAATCCTGGCGCACGCCGAGCGCCGTGTCTTGGAGAAAACGGCCATCGGCTGGAACTGGCGCGGCCAGCGGCGGCTGAGGATCGATCACCAGCGACGGAGGCACGCCGGCCAGCGCCCGGCAGTCATTGGTGAAGTGCGCCTGGTCTGCGTAGCCGGCGTCGACTGCAACGCGCGCCAGATCATCTCCGGCCCGGGCGGCGTCGAGCGCTCGCCAGAGGCGCAGGACGCGCGAGATGGGCGAGCGGATCTGGATGCCCTTCGAGCGCCGCTGCCTGCTTTGCCCGCTTGCTGTCGAGCACCGCTTCGACGGGCGCGCGGGCATCGAGCACGGCCTCGCCCGACACCCCCAGCAGCGCGGGGACGGCGCCGGGCCGCATACGCGCTCCCACGACATGCACCCCGGGCGCAAGTGACACGAGAAACGCCGTCATGTTGGCGCCGACGAGCTGCGCGCCGGAGCCCTCGATCCACACGACATCGATGCACCCGTCCGGCAGCACCCGCGTGGTAACAGCCTCCAGCGCGTGGCGCTCCCAGGTACATGCCAGCCACGGCACGAGGGCCGGCGGCAGAGCGTGCTCCCGGTAGCTCATCTCGCCAGCGTACGCCGAGCGCCGCGACACAGCGCTCGCTGAACCGGCGGCTCGCCCGGCAGTAGCTCAGAACAGCCCGAACACGCGTCGGGCGTTGTCCTCCAGGTACAGGGCGCGCGTTTCGTCGTCGAGCCCCAGCGCGTCGAGTCCTGCCAAAGCCTTGGCGTGGAAGATCATCGGGTAGTTGGTGCCGAACAGGACCTTGTGCCGACCGCTGCGCGTCCTCATGTAGTCGACGAGCTCCGTGGGCAGCCGCGCGGTCGTATAGGCAGAGGTGTCGATGTAGACGTTCTCATGCTTGCGGCAGATGGCGATCATCTCCTCCGTCCATGGATATCCAATGTGGCCGCCGACGATCACCAGCTCTGGAAAGTCGATCGCGACCTGATCGATGTAGGGGATCGGACGGCCGGTCTCGGACGGACGCAGCGGTCCGGTATGCCCGACCTGGGTGCAGAACGGCACGCCGAGCTCTACGCAGGCCGCGTACAACGGGTAGTAGCGCCGGTCGGTGGGCGGAGCGTCCCAAAGCCACGGAATTACGCGCAGCCCCTTGAACCCCAGCTCCGTGACGCAGCGCCGCAGCTCCCGGACTGCCGCCATCGGCCGCTCCAGGTCGACCGCGGCCAGGCCGGCGAAACGGTCCGGGTGGGCGCTGACCCACCCGGACACCTCCTGATTGGAGATCAGCGCTCCCTCACGCAGTCCGTGCCAGGCGCTCAACAGGCCGAAGCCGACCCTGCCCTGATCCATCGTCGTCACGGTCGCCTCGATCGGGATCTCCTGACCGGGCACCTGACCGGTCCAGCGGCGCAGCGAGGCGAACATCTCCAGGTCCGAGAACCGTTGCGTTGGGTGCTGCATCCAGGCGTCGATCGTCATCGGCCCAGGGTGCCACAACGCGTACGGACCCGGGGCTGCGCACCGGCGGGTCCCCGTCCCGGTGGGCCGCTAGCGTAGGACGCCGATGGAGCTGGTTCCCGCGCGCCCGAATGTCGAGCTGAGCCATAACCGCGATGGCGAGCCCATCGTGGTGATGGCATTCCCCTACGACCGGGCGATCGTTGAACTGGTGCGCACGATTCCCCATCGGCGCTTTGACTGGGACCGACGCGAGTGGTCAGCTCCGGCGGAGGACTGGACCGCGCTGAAGGTCGCCGAGCTGCTGGAGCGCTACCCGGAGCTGAGCGCGAGCGGCGAGGTGGTTGGATGGCTATCGGGCGTGCGCCGGCGCTGGATCGGTTACGTGCGCACGGCCCGCCACGACGGCCGCGGCTGGTGGGTGCTCGACACCAGGGCCGGCCCGGTACCCGAGGCGCTGCGCGCCGGGGCGGTCGAGCACGAGGGCAAGCTGCTCGTGCCGCTCACCCGGGCGGCGGGCGAGGCGCTGCGCCAGCAGCCCTCCGCGCGGCTGGACATCGCTGCCGAGCGGTGCCTGTCGATCGTCGAGGTCGGCGATCAGCCGGCTCCGGCGCGGCTCGTGTTCTTCCGGGGCGTGAATGGAGAGCAGCTGCGGCTCGAGGTGATCTGGGATCCGGACGTGGGCAGCGCGTTCGAGCGTCTTCCCGGTGCTGAGGGGACCCGGGCCGTGCCGCTCGACCCCTGGATCTCGGAGCCGTTGGATGCGTTCATCGCCCGCCACGACGTGCAGGTCACCGGCGTTGCACTGGAGGCGCTAGAGGGTCTGCGGGCGCAGCGACGCCAGGCCGCCGATGCGATCCGCCGCTCGCGTGCCGCCCACGCAGATCCGATCGAACCGGCCGCCGCTGTGCTGGGGGGCGAACTGGCGCCGTTTCAATGGGCTGGAGTCCGCTATGCGCTGGAAGCGCGACGGGTGTTCATCGCCGACGAGCAGGGGCTCGGCAAGACGGTCGAAGCGCTGGCGGCCCTGGAGTCCGATGGCGCCTACCCGGCGGTGGTTGTGTGCCCGGCGTCGATGAAGCTCGGCTGGCAGCGAGAGGCCGAGCGATGGCTGCCGCATCGTTCGGTGGCCGTCGTCCAGGGACGGGGTGCGGTGCCGCCCAGCGGCGAGATCACAATCCTCAACTACGAGATCGTCGCCGCCCATCGCCACGCGCTGGCTCGCCGCCGCCCCCGAGCGCTGGTCATCGACGAATCCCATTACTGCAAGAACCCGCGGGCCAAGCGCACCCAGGCTGTGCGCAGCCTCGCCAACGCGGTGGCTCCCGACGGGCTGCGGCTCGCCCTGACCGGGACCCCGGTGCTCAACCACGCCGACGAGCTGATCGCCCAGCTACGCGTGATCGGGCGCCTGGAGGACTTCGGATCGGGAGCGCGCTTCTCGGCGCAGTTCCGCGGTCAGCTCAGCGAGGAACGGCTGCACTGGCATCTGCGTCGTCACTGCTTCGTGCGGCGGCTCAAGTCGGAGGTGCTGCCCCAACTGCCGGCCAAGCGCCAGGTGGTGGTGCCCGTCGCGCTCACCAACACGGCCGAGTACCGCCTGGCCGAGGAGGACGTGATCGAGTGGCTGCGCTCGCAGCCGCTCGATCTCTCCGAGCTCAACGCGCGGATCGCGGCCACGCTGCGCGCCGAGCGCCTGGCTCAGCTGGGAACGCTGCAGCGCCTGGCCGCGCGCGGCAAGCTGGCGGCGGCGCTTGCCTGGATCGGGGATTTCCTGGCCTCAGGGGAGGCGCTGGTCGTGTTCGCGCGCCATGTCGAGGTGCAGCGCGCCGTGCTGGCCCGGTTTCCCGGCGCCCTGCATCTGCTAGGCGGGGACTCTCTGGCCGAGCGCGAGGCGGCGATCGCACGGTTCCAGAACGCGGACGGCCCGCCGTTGATAGTCGGTGCCACGCGCGTCGCGGCGCAGGGGATCACGCTCACCCGAGCGTCCAACGTGGCATTCCTGGAGCTCGAATGGACGCCGGCGATGCACGATCAGGCCGAGGATCGCTGTCACCGGATCGGCCAGCGCGATGCGGTCACCGCGTGGTACCTGCTGGCCGCGGAGACGATCGACGAGACGATGGCCCGGCTGATCCAGAGCAAGCGCGCGATCGTCTCAGCGGTCACCGACGGGCGCGACCTGCACGGCGACGGACTGGTGGAAGCCGTGGTCCGCGAACTGCGCGACGGCCGGCCGTTTCAGCACCTACGGGCGGTCGCGACTTCGAACGGTTAGACGTGCTCGCTCGATCAAAGGGAGCGGCTCTTGCCCGGCGACCGGCTTTCGCCCGACGACCTAGGCGCGGCTTGGCGTTCGCGGCCCCGAGGAGCGCGGCTACTAGGCGCGGCTTGGCGTTCGCGCCCCGAGGAGCGCGGCTACTAGGCGCGGCTTGGCGTTCGCGCCCCAACGGGCGCGGCTACTAGGCGCGGCTTGGGCCTGCGGACCGGTGAAGGTCAGCAGGCCCGCAAGCGCTATACCAACCGCACGTTGGCGGCCTTGGGTCCCTTGTCGCCGGCCTCGGCGTCGTAAGAGACCTTCGCACCCTCGGCGAGCGAGCGATAACCGTTGCCGATGATCGCGGTGTGGTGGACGAACAGGTCCTTGGACTGGTCATCAGGAGTGATGAATCCAAAGCCCTTATCGTCACTGAACCATTTCACGGTTCCTGTAGCCATTGTTTCCTCCGGCGTTGATGCGTGCTGCGAACGCGGAGATTGCTAAGCAAAGGCTACGAGCGCTGGCACTAACGGACACTGGGCGAATGCCCAGCCTGATGCGGGAAGCTTAGCAGCCCTGGCAACAGATGACGCTCGGCTCGCTCTCTGGCCGCCCTCGGCCACTCCGGTAGGGCCGCCGAGAGGTAAGCTGCAGCGCATGGATCCGCAACGGGCGCGAGAACTGCTGGCCGGCGAGCGGGCGCGCATCGAGCAGGCTCTCGCTGCGCTCACGGGCGAAGGCCCGCTGGAGGGCTCGGGTCGTAGGGAACCGGGCGACGAGGACTCCGAAGACCTTTACCAGGACGAGTTCGACGCCGGTCGCACCGAGGGTCTGCACCGCGATCTGGCCGCGCTGGAGCGCGCCGAGGGGCGCCTGGAGGCCGGGAACTACGGCCTCTCGGTGGAGAGCGGCCAGCCGATCCCCGACGGTCGCCTGGAGGCGATCCCGACGGCCGAGCTGACCGTCGCGGAGCAGGAGCGCGCCGAGCGGCGATGAGCCTGCCCGTCGCGGGCGCGGAGCTGACGATCGGTCAAGCGTCGTGAGCCCTCAGCCGGGGTCGTCGGCGTCCCGGCAGTGCAGGCCCCGGTGGCTGCAGCCCCGGAGCATTGCGCCATCATGCCCGGATGGAATTTCGCGCTGCGGTCACCGCCGCAGTCGACGCTCTGGAGCCCTACCTCCGCGCCGCCGAAAGCGGGCACGGTCCGGCGGTCGTGTTGCCGGCGCTGGGCGCGGTGTCGGAGTCGCTGGAACTCCGACGCTGGATTCGGGAAGGGGGAATGGACACGGTCGCCCTGGGGCGGTTCCTGGAGTCCTATCTGGCGCTCACCACGCGTGTGGGCCACCCGGCCGAGCTTGCCCACCAGGTAGCGGTGCCTGACGTCCCGGCCGCGATCGGCGATCTGGTGCACGGGATCACCAACAACCCGATGGGGATCTACGAGATGGGCCCCGCCGCGGCGACGATCGAGGTCGAGGTCGTGGCCTGGATGCTGGCGCAGATCGGCTTTGACCCGGCGGCGGCCGGAGGAGTGCTCACACACGGCGGCTCGCTGGCCAACCTGACCGCGCTGCTCGCCGCTCGGGCCCGCGCCGCGCCCCAGGCCTGGCAGTGTGGGGCGCCGTCTGACCTCTCGCTGCTGGCGACGCCCGCGGCCCATTATTCGCTCTCGCGCGCGGCGGCCATCCTGGGCCTCGGCACTGACGCGATCGTCGCGCTGGCGACCGACGATCTGGATCGTCTTGACCCGGCGAGGATGCACGAGGGCCTGACCGCGTCCCGCACGGCCGGCCGGCGGCCGTTCGCGCTGGTCGCGGCGGCCTGCGCTACCGGGACCGGGTTGCACGACGACGTCGCTGCGGCGGCCGCCTTCTGTCGAGAACACGGCATCTGGCTCCACGTCGACGCCGCGCACGGGGCGTCGGGACTGCTCTCGCCGCGCCACCGGGCGCTGCTGGCGGGGATCGAGCAGGCCGACTCAGTGATCTGGGACGCGCACAAGCTGCTGCGGGTCGCCGGCCTATGCGCTGCCGTGCTCGTGCGCGACGCCACCGCGCTTGACCACGCCTTTCAGCAGCAGGCCAGCTATCTGTTCTACGACCGCGACAGTGAAGGCGTCGACCTGCTCTCCCGCACGGTCGAATGCACGAAGGCGGCGCTTGGGCTCAAGCTGTTCCTGGAGCTCGCCGCCCGCGGAGAACGTGGCCTCGGCGACGACGTCGCAGCTCGCTATGACGTGGCGCACGAGGCGTGGGAGCTGTTGTGCACACACGAAGCGTTCAGCTGCCCCTATGAGCCGGAGACCAACATCCTCTGCTTTCGCGCCGACGGCGACGACAACCATCAGCTACTAGTGCGTGATCGGCTGATGGCCGCCGGCGACGTGCATCTCAGCTCGACGCTGATCGGCGGCCGGCGCCACCTGCGGATCGTCGTCAACTCGCCGGCGACGACGCGGTCGACGCTGGAACGCACGATCGAGCAGATCGCCGCGTGCTCGCGGGCGATACGCGATCGACGCACCCGTGGCTGAGACCGAGCCCATGTGCGCTTTCGCCGGCTTCGCTGCCGAGGCATTCGACTGGTTGTCCGGTCTGGAGCTCGACAACTCCAAGCACTACTTTGCCGCGCACCGCGCGCAATATGACCACTCGGTGCGCGGCGCCCTGGAGGCGATGCTGGAAGAGCTCTGCGAGGAGCTTGGCGGCCACGTGAAGCTGTTTCGCCAGCATCGCGACGTTCGCTTCTCGTCCGACAAGTCCCCTTTCAAGACGACAACCTACGGTGTCATCACCCAACGACCCCAAGGCCAGGCGGCGCTGTATGCCCAGCTCTCCTCGGCGGGCCTGTTGGCGGGAACCGGATACCACGTGCTGGCCGAGGATCAGCGGATTGCGGCTGGCGCCCGGGCCCGACGACATCGACCGCCGGAGCGCGCTCGCTCACGCCCGGCGCACCTGGGCGGCCTGCGCGCCGATGAACGCCTGGCTCGACCGCCAGGTGGGCGAGAGCGAGCTGCCGGCGGTCTCGCGCTACCGGACCAAGGTCTAGATTTGCGTGCGCCGGCCGTCGCGGACCTGCTGAGGACGGCTATCTTCAGCATCCGAGCGCGATGAAGCCGGCCCTGATCGTCACCCACCTCGCCGATCGCCACAGTGGATTGGTGGGCGAGGCGTTTGCGCATTCCGGGTACCCGGTGATCGAGCACAACCTCATCGACGACGCGCCGCTGCCGTCCGTCGATGAGCTCTCCGCGGTCGTGTCGCTGGGCGGCCGCGAGAGCGCCACCGACTTGGGTCGCCATCCGTTCCTGGCCCAGGAGGTCGCACTGTTGCGCGCGGCGCTGCAACGTGGAGTCCCGATCCTGGGGCTGTGCCTCGGCGCCCAACTGCTGGCGGTCGCCGCCGGTGGAATGGTCTCGACGATGGACAGCCTCTGCCTCGGATGGCCGGAGCTCGCGCGGCTGCCGGCCGCCCCGCGCGACCCGGTGTTCGCCGAGCTGGCGTCTGGACTATCCGTCCTGAAGTGGCACGAGGACAGGATCGATGCGCCGCCGGGAGCCACGTTGCTGGCCAGCTCGCCGCCGGGCACCGCCCTGTTTCGGGTCGGGCCGGTGGCCTGGGGCAGTCAGATGCACCTGGAGGTGACTCCCTCGATGCTGCTCGACGGATGGCTCACCGAGGCGGACGGCATCGCCGAGATCGAGGCCGCGGGTCGCCCGATCGCCGACTTCCGCTCCGAGTGCCGCGTTCGGCTCCCGGCTCAGATGGCCGCGGCGCGCCGGGTGCTGATGCGCTTTGTGCATCTGGCAGCGAGGTCCGGCGCCGGCCTCCACCGCGCTGGCGCCGACTGAAAAACGCAGGGAGGCGCGGGCGCCGCCCAGGATCGCCTCAGGCGGCGGTATCCAAGGCGGACGTCCTGTCCGTGTCGGCAGAGCTCCGGTTCGCTTTGGTGGACCTAGCGTTCACGGCCGTCTTGGCTTGCTGGCGCTCAGGCGCGATCCGCACCACGTTCCAGGCCAGCCCCAGGCGCTGCATCGCTGAGATGGTCAGTCCCGAGAGGTCGATCTCCCAGCGGCGCAGGCCGTGATAGGCCGAGCGGGGGAATGCATGATGGTTGTGATGCCATGACTCGCCCAGCGACATCAGGGCCAGCCAGCTGACGTTGGTCGACTGGTCGTCGACTTCGAACCGGCGACGGCCGAAGAAGTGGCAGACCGAGTTCACCGACCAGGTGACGTGGTGGACGAAGAAGATCCTCACCAGGCCGCCCCACACCAGTCCTCGCAGCGCGCCGTCCAGCGTGAATCCGTGCAGGATGAAGCCGGCGGCGGTGGGGATCAGCAGCGAGACGTAGGCCAGCAGCGGAAAGCTCCGGCCGATCCGGCGCATCGCCGGATCCTCGTAGAGCTCGGCGGCGTAGCGCTTCCAGTCGGCCTGTCCCTGGTTCTCGAGCAACCATCCGACGTGGGCGTGCCACAGGCCGGGGAGCCCGCTCCCGTGGCCAACGTGGGGGCTGTGCGGATCGCCGTCGCGATCGGTGTGTGCGTGGTGCTTGCGGTGATCGGCCACCCAGTCCATGACGGAGCCCTGCACCGACAGTGAGCCGAGCACGGCGAACATTCGCTCCAGCGCGGGATAGGTCGCAAACGCGCGGTGGGTCAGCAAACGGTGATAGCCGATCGTCACGCCGAAGGCGGTCAGCAGATACATCACGACGAGGATCCCGAGGTCGACCGCGTCGACGGCTCGGTTCCACAGCAGGACCACGGCCACCAGCACGCCGATGAACGGGACGACGACGCCGAGAAGGTTGGCTGTGCGCTCGGTACGGGTCACGGCTTCCGAGGTTCTCATACGTGCCCAAGCATTTCTTGTGTTGTTTCCGCACCACGCACAGTCAAATTTATAAATATTGCATGAATTAGTGCTCGTGGCCCCTTTAGTTCCAGGAGAGCGCCGTGCGCCGGTCCCAATACTCGGCCGGCTCCTCTCGCAGCTCACCCAGCCCCGCGAGCGTGTCCGGGGAGAGCTTGCACTCCAGTGAAGCCAGGTTGCTGTGCAGCATCTCGACAGTGGTCGCGCCCGCCAGAACGACATCCGCCCATGGCTGGGCGAGCACGGCGGCCAGCGCCACCGCGTCCGCCTCGGCATCGAGGCCGCTCGCGACCTGAGCCAGCGCGGGCGTATCGCCGCGCCGGGTCAGGCGGCCGTTGGCCAGCGCCTCCTTGACGATCACGGTCATCCCCGCGCGGTGGGCGTCGGCGAGCGCCGGGGCCGCCGAATCGTCGAGCAGGTTCCAGGTTGCCTGAACGGCATCGAAGCGCCCGAGCTCTACGGCGCGCTCGATCGTCTCGCCCTGGCCCGGTCCGGTCACCGTCAGGCCAACGGCCACGCCGCTCTCACGCAGGCGCGCGAGCTCCTCCAGCACCGCGCGATCCTCCAGCACGCCGCTCTGAAGCGTGGCGGAATGGATCTGGTAGAGGCTCAGATGCTCGCCCAGGAGCCGGCGTGTTTCTTGAAGCTGGCGCTTGAGCGTGGCGACCGACAGGTCCTTGCGCTCGTGCACCTCGGCGTCGACACGCCAGCCGGCGGTGTAGGTGTAGCCCCACTTGGATGCGACCGTGATCTCGCCGGCTTTCAGATCGTTGGCCCGCAGCCACGAGGACAGAAACGCCTCCGCCTTACCGTAGGAGCGCGCGGCGTCGAAGCAGCGTACGCCGCCGGCCAGCGCCGCGTCGAGCACACGATGCGCGTTTTGCTCCATCGATCGCTCATCGGTGCCGCCGGCGAGATCGCCCGCATGGCCGAGGTTGATGTAGCCCGGGCGCCCGAGTGCCGCCAGGCCGAGACCGATCCTGCTTCTCGCCAGCTCCGTCCCCCCGGCGGGCGGTGGCACGGCTTTAGATCAGGCCTCGGGCGTCCGAGGCGCGTAGCGGTGGTGCAGCATCAGGGCGTTGTCGTCGGGGTCGGCGAAGAACGTCATGTGGCAGACCCCAGTGTCAAACGGATCTCCGCGGAAGGTCACGCCTCGCTCCTGCAGTCGCGCTCGCGCCGCGTCCATATCTTCGACGTGGAGCGCGATCGCATTCTGGCTGACGTGATGCTGCAGGCCCATGGCCTCAGGATCCATCACGTTCAGCGTCAGATTGCCAGCCTCGAACTCGGCGAAGTGTCGGTCCGGGCGGTAGGCCGACCGCCGGAGTCCCAGCGTCTGGCCGTAGAACGCTACGGCGGTTTCGAAGTCGTGCGTCGGGATCGAGACGAAGTCAACCCCGGTGATCAGTTTCTCCTCGTTGCTCACGTGGTCAGCGGCCTTTCGATGGTGGGCTCTCAATTGACGCATTCGGCGTTGACGTACCCCGAGCGGAAGGGACTCGCCTCGCCGGTCTGCTCGTCGTAGGTGTGGCGCCACTGCAGCCGGTGTCGTTGGCCAGCAGGTGAATCGACACCGACGTGTGCGCGGAGGTGCTGCGCACCCGGTGCACGTCGTCGCGCGGTGCCAGCAGCGTGTAGAAGTCGCCCGGATCGAGCGCGGACGATCAACCACCGGCCGATGCCGCCACCCATGCCGCCCTGTGTCGCGGGGGCCTGGTAGGCGGCGGGAAGCCAGTCTCGATCGGCCAGCAACGCTGAGAACAGGGGGCTTATCAGCTCACAGGCTCGGCGCGGAGAGTCGGCGCGCTCGATTCGCTCCCGGACGTCGCCCACGAATTCGCGTACGCGGGCGCTGCCGAGCATGTACTCGTCCTCTGCCAGCGCGGGGAGTGCCGCGTGATAGCCGTGAAGGTCACACATCGAACGTTGCCGGTTGTCCTGATCCGGATCGCGAAAACACGGCCCGGGGCGTCGGACGCTGAAACTGTAGTAGTAAGCTCGCGCCACGGGAGCGTCGCTTCACAGCTGCGCCACTACGATCACAGGCTTGAAAACAGCCACTGCGCGGGCCCGGGAGGCGGTTTGATGACCGACACGGGCGCGGCTCTGTCAGGCGAGCGGCTGCTCGCCGATGACCAACACCAGTCCCTGCTTCGATCGCGTCGGGCGACCCCGGCCGGTCGGGTGCAGGACCGCCACCGGGCCTGGGCTTGGGGTGGCCTCGGGCTGGCCGGTTCGTTGCTGGTGGCGCTCACCGGCCCACGCGTCGTCGACGGCGGCGGCGCGAGCTGGTGGTATGAGCTGCGGATCGGTACCGGCCGGGGGCTCAGTCTGACCCTGCTGTGGCTGGGGATGGCGGCGCTGTGCGTCGCCTGGCTCGGACTCGGTCGGCGTCTGCAGGACGGTGCGGGGGTTCGCCCGGCGCAGCTGCTGGTCATTGGCGCGGCGTGGCTCACGCCGTTGGCGCTGGGCCCCGCGCTGTTCAGCCGCGACGTCTACAGCTACCTGGCCCAGGGGGAGATCCTGCATCTCGGCCTCGACCCCTACCACGTGGCTCCGGTTGTGCTCGGCCGCCACGGTCAGGGTCAGATCCTGGCCGCGGTCTCTCCGTTCTGGCGGGGGACGACGGCCCCCTACGGCCCGTTGTTGCTGGCCCTGCTCAGTCTGATCGTCAGCCTCAGCGGCTCCAATCTGATCGTCGGGGTGCTGTTGATCCGCCTGCTGGAGCTCGGCGGGATCGCGCTCCTGGTGGTGTTCGTCCCCCGGCTGGCGCGGGCGGTCGGTGGCGATCCGGTCCGCGCGCTGTGGCTGGCCGTGCTCAGCCCGCTGGCAATGCTCGAGCTGATCGCCGCGGGGCATAACGACGCACTGATGATCGGCCTGCTGGTGGCTGGGGTGACGCTGGCGCTCGAGCGCCGTCCGCTGCTGGGAATCGCGATCTGTGCCCTGGCCTGCACGATCAAGCTCCCGGCGATCATCGGCGCCGTGTTCATTGCCGTCGTCTGGGTTCGCGCCCAGCCGACACGCTCCGACGGCCTGACGGCCGCACTCAAGGCGCTGCTCGTTCTCGCCGCGATCCTCGCGATCATCAGCGTCGCGACGGGGCTGGGGATCGGCTGGGTTTCGACGACGCTGTTCTCCACGCCGGCCAAGGTTCGTCTGGCGATCACCCCGGCCACCGGGATCGGATACACGGTCTCCTCGCTGTTGCACGACCTGGGGGCCACCGTAAACGCGCGAGGTGTCGAATCGGCCGTTGGCGTCTTCGCGGCGGCGCTTACCGGAGCGCTGGGCGCCGTCCTTCTGTGGCGGGTGCGGATCGAGAGCCTGGCCTGGCTGCTGGGTCTGGTCCTGATCGCGGCGGCGGCCGGCGGTCCGGTGGCCTGGCCCTGGTATTTCACCTGGGGCCTGGTGCTGCTGGCCGCGGCTCCCGGTCCGCAGCGATCGCTGGCGCTGGCATTGGCAGTGGCGGTGGCCGTGTTCGTGGTCAAGCCCAACGGCATCCTGACGCTCGCGCTCGCCAGCGCCCCGGCCGTGGTGTGCGTCTATGTGGCGATCGGTTTGGCGCTCTGGTATCGGTGGAGACGACGCACGCCCGCGTGGCGGGGGATTCGCTGACGAGCACCGTCTCACCCCCGGAGGGAAAGCCGCCGGCCGGCGCCGGCACCGCCAGCGATCGACCGGGCCCTATGGGCGTCGCCGAAGGTGACGGGCTCGGTCGTGAGCGCACGCTGAACGCGCTCGCGATCGCAGTCCCGACGCTGCTGGGGGCCGGGCTTTGCCTGGTCGAGATCACGGCACGCAGCCTCGGCTTCGACGAGGGAGCGAGTGTGACGATCGCCTCTCAGCACGGCGGCGCGCTCGGATCGGCGATCGCCCACGACGGCGGCAACATGTCGGGCTACTACCTGCTGCTGCACGTGTTGATCGGCGCGTTCGGAAACGGGCTGTTCGTGCTCCGCGCCGCGTCGGCGGTGGCCGACGCCGCTGTGGTCGGCGTGATCGCGGCGGTGGCGCTGACTCTGTTCGGTCGCCCTCAGGCGTGGGTGGCCGGACTGCTGGCGGCGGTCAGCCTGCCGCTCGTCTTCTGGGGCCAGAGCGCGAGGGGCTACGCGCCGATGGTCCTGTTCGCCTCGGCGTCGTTCTTGGCCCTGATCACAATCGTCCAGGCGCACGGCACGGGGCGCTGGCGCCGATGGTGGTGGTTGGTCTACGTCGTGCTGATCACGCTCGGCGTCTACTCGAGCTTCATGACGCTGCTGGTTGTCCCCGCTCAGCTGCTCGCTCTGGCCCTCACCGGCCGCCGGCGCGCGGCCGTGGGGCTGCTCGGGGCGCTGGCGGCGATCGCCGGGCTGAGCGTTCCGCTGCTGTTGCTGGCCCTCGGTCGCGGATCCGGTCAGCTGTTCTGGGTCCCGCGGCCGTCACACACGGTGGACAAGCAGGTGTTCGAATCACTCACCTCGGCCGGCCTGCAGCCCGTCTTCCACAGGACGGCCGTGACCAACGTGCTGCTGGGGCTGACCGTCGCGGCGTTGGTCGCGGTGGCGATCATGATCGTGCGTGATCGCGTCCGCGGCGGGGCGAGACCGGGCCCGGGTGGATCCGCGCCGGACCGCAGAGCCTGGGGTCAGATCCTGATCCTGGCCTGGTTCGCGGTCCCGGTGGGACTGGCGTTCGCCGAATCGATCTTCGGTCAGCCGATCTTTGAGCCTCGCAACTTGCTCACGGCACTCCCCGCCGTCACGCTGCTGCTGGCGATCGGGATCACCGACCCGCGCCTTCCGCGTGCGCTGGCGTGGTCGGCCTTCGTGGTGGTTCTCGCCCTCAGGGCGCTGGCGCTGGCGCCCAGCTACGGCATCTCGCCGGAGGACTGGCGCGGGGCCACCGCGTATGTCCTGGCGCGAGCCCAGCCGGGGGATTGCGTGGCGTTCTACCCGTCCGACGGCCGGATGGCATTTCAGTATTACCTAGGCAGTGGGGCCGCCGCCAGCCGGGCACCGCGCTCGATCCTGCCGGTCGCGCGCTGGGGTGTGGTGCGGACCTACGTCGAGGACTACGCCGGGCTCGCGGCGGCTCAGGTATCCCGGCTGCCCGACGAATGCCCGCGCTTGTGGTTGGTCTCCAGCCATGAGGGTCAGCCGAACGGACCCGCCGGCTCCAAGGTCAACTACCGGCGATTCATCGCGCTGCGGGCCTCGCTGGAACGCGCCTACCCCAGCTATCAGAGGACGAAGTTAGGCTACGCGGCCGTGATCCGCGCGGAGCTGCTGTCGCGCTGAGTACTCGCCCTGATCGCCGGTCAGGGGCGCAGCGTCGTGCCGTAGAAGGTCAGCATGCTGAGTCCGACCAGCAGCAGACCGCTGGCCCACAGCAGGCATGTGAACCACCGCCCCTGAACGAAGCGCGCGACCACCATCAGCGCCGGGAATGCGGTGATCAGCAGGCGTGGATTGGGAGGCGTGTACTCGGAGGTAAGGGCCAAGAACGAGACCCCGAGCGTCCACACAATCGCCTCGATCGAGATCTCCCGCCGCACGCGGTACAACAGCACGAGCATCCCGATCAGCAGCAGCGCACCGATCAGGCCGACGACGAGGTTGGCGTTGAGCGTCGGCTGGTTGAAATGCGTGAGCGAGATCCGGTTCAGCAGGCGCGTGGTCATGTGCAGCACCGCCAGCGGATCGGTCTTCTCCTTCCACCCGTAGTGCTGAGCCTGATAGCTGGCCAGCGGCGTCCCGGTCCAGTCCCATAGAAACAGTCCAAACGCCGCGATCCCCGTCACCGACAGCAGCGGAGCGAGCAGGCTCCGGCGCGCCGCGCGATCGGTCCAGCCGCGGCGACCCAGCTCCAGCATCGCCGAGACGCCGCAGACCGCCACCAGCACCAGCGCCGTGGGCTCGACCGCGGTCGCACATCCGGCCAGCAGGCCGGCCAGCAGCCAGCGGCGTCTCTGCAGCGCCAAGATGCAGCCCGCCGCCAGCGGGAGCAGCAGCCCTTCGGAATAGACCATCGAGAAGACGACCGAGCCGGGGAACAGGCAGAACAGCGCCGTCGCGCGGCGGGCGGTCCGCTCGTCCCACCAGCCCTTGGCCAGCCGGTGCACGAGGACGGCGGCGATCAGGCCACCGACGCAGGAGATGATCAGGCCCGCGACCGTCGCGTTCCAGATCTGGCCGTGGCTGCTCACCGGGGCGAGGATCTGCGTCACCACCCAGATCGTGATCGGATACAGCGGTAGGAAGCCCAGCGTCGTCTGCGCATGCGCGGGAAATGGGGGGTAGCCGTGGTTGGCCACCTCCCGGTACCAGAGGCCGTCCCAGTTGGCGAGTTCGTGGAGGAAGTTGTGGTGACCGATCAGCCCCTGTACCACCGCCGCCGCCACCAGCAGAACGCGGGTCCCCAGGTAAACCAGCGCCACCCAGTGAAGCTCCTGCCGCGCCCGGGTCCGCGTCACGGGCCGTGAGCGTCGCTGGCTCCGTGTCCTCGTCCCTGGCTCGATCACCGCCGTGCCGTCGTGGCCGATCAGCTCAGAACTCTTTATCCCGATGTGATCAGGGCGTGAGTTAAGGCGCTCTGGGGTGGTTTCCACGGGGCGTTTAATAGATGACAATCGATCACTCAGACCGGCCGGCGGCCGAGCGCAAGGCAGAAAAATATCTCCGTAAGCGGGCGAGGGATGCAGCACAGCCTGCACCGCCGGCCGTTCGCCGCTGGCCTGCGCCGGTGTCGGCCGCCTCGGGTCCGGGTACCCCGCAAGTATGCAATATGCGACCAAGGAGTTGCGAAGCACCCGCTCGACGGCCGGTGGTCGGACTCAGATCCGGCCTCAGATTAGGGCCCTCGACCAGCCGGAGCCGAGCCCGGAGTGAGCGGCACAGTCGCATCTCATGCGACCATCTATGTCGCCTGCGGTGCTCCGTCCAGAGCCGCGACGATCGCCTCGGCGAGCCGCTGGGGGTGGCGCTGTGGCAGCAAATGCCCGGCCCCGGGGACCAGCTCGAGCCGCGCTCCGGGAATCTGGGTGGCCAGGCGCCGCGCCGACGCGATGGGCACGATCCGATCGTCCGCGCCGACGAGGATCGTGGTCGGTGCCGAGATCCGTGGCAGATGTTGCTCGAGGGCCGGCAGATCCTTGATCAATGTGCGCTGCTCGGCCACGTGAGCGCGCCATGAGGCCGGCTCCAGCAGCCGGCGGCTGGCGGCTTTCAGATAGTGCTCGTCCATCGACAGTCCGCCGGCTGCCAGGCGCCGCAGCGGCGACGCCGTGAGCGCCAGCCCCACGCCGGCCAGCGCCGCGACGGTGGTCAGATAGCCGGCCACCGGCGCGGCGAGCAGGCGGTCCAAGGCGTAGAGCGAGTCCTGGTTGGCGGCCGGCGATGCCAGCACCAGGGCTCGAACGCGTTCCGGATGGTGGGCGGCCAGCCAGGCGGCGATTGCGCCTCCGAGGCTGTGTCCGACGATCGTCGCGCGCTCGATGCCGTCGGCATCGAGCGCGCGCAGCGCGGCGGCCGCGTTGCCCGGCAGGTCCATCGGCTCGCTGGCGCCGTCCCATCCCGGCCGGTTGATCGCGATTGCGGGCGTATCCGGTCCCAGCGCGGCGATCACGCGCTCCCAGTCTCGGGCACCGCCCGGCTGGCCGTGCAGCATCAGGACCGGGCCGCGGCCGGCCGGCACCGCCCTGCCGTGAGCCCCACGGGGCTCGGGCGTGGTGACGGACACCATGAGCGGGCATACTAGAGCGGTGACGTCAGCGCTCCTGTCAGACGCGCTCGCGCCGCTCCGAGCGAATCCTGGGCGCGCCGCGATTCTGCTCGACATCGACGGCACGCTTTCGCCGATTGTCGAGAACGCGGCGGACGCCCATGTGCCGGAGACCACGCGTCAGCTGTTGATCACGATCGCGCGGCGGTACGGCCTCGTAGCCTGCGTCAGCGGGCGGCGGGCCTCGGAGGCTCGTGCGATGGTCTCGATCGGCGCGATCTCGTATCTTGGCTCCCACGGCGTCGAGCTGCTGCGCGCGGGCTGGACGGAGGCAAAGTTCGACCCGGGCGTCGAGGACTGGGTCCGCCGGATCCGCGAGTTCGGCCGCGAGGCCGACACCTCTGACCTGCGCCGGCGTCGCGTCAGGCTGGAGGACAAGGGCGCGATCGTCGCCTTTCACTGGCGCGGTGCCGCCGACGAGGAGGCGGCCAAAGCCGCGATCGACGTCGTGGCCGCGCGCGCCGAGGCAGCGGGCCTGCGCACCCACTGGGGGCGCAAGGTGCTCGAGGTCCGGCCCCCGATCAAGATGAACAAGGGCGAGGGAATCCGGGTGCTGCTGGCCGGCGCGAGCCAGGAGATCAATACGGCGCTTTACGTCGGCGACGACTCGACCGATCTCGATGCTTTCCGGGTACTGACCGAGCTGGTGGCCGAAGGTCGCCTGGCGCAAGCGGTCCGGGTGGGGGTCAGCTCCGAGGAGGGGCCTTCGGCGATCGCGGCCGAGGCCGACCTGGTGGTTGACGGTCCGGACGGCGTGCAGGAACTGCTCGCGGCTCTGATCGCCGAGTGATCGCCAGTGAGGTTTGCCGACTTCCTGCGCGCGACCGTGCTGATCAGCGCGGCGGCCGCCAGCGTGCTCGCCGCGGTGACGCTGGCTGGCGCCGCCGGCGCCAGCGACGATCTCGTCGTGCCGGTGGCCGCCGGCTGGTGGGTGCTGGCAGGGCTGATCGGGAGCTGGTTCGGTCGGCGCGGTGAGACTTCGCCGCCGATCGCCTCGCTGCTGGCCAGCGCGCGGATGCAGATGACGCTGCCTGAGGTCAACCCCGGCCGCACGGTGCTCAACCGTCTGTGGCCTCTGCTGCTGTGCACCGTCGGCGCCGGCGCGCTCGGCTTCGCCCTGCCTCAGGTGCCGGCGATCGCGACGGGCTTTGCGATCATCTGGTCGCTCGCCTGGCGACGCCAGGGCTCCGCGGTGACCGCGATCGAGGAGCGGGACGGGGCACGTTTCTACGTCGAGCAGACCTCGCCGCTGCATCCGATCAAGCTCGTGCGCACCCCCGGCTTTCGCTCCAACCTGTTCGAGCTCAACGGCGCCTCCGGCCACCGTCAGGCCTCTCCACGACACTAGCGCCGTGATTCAGAAATTGCTCCCGAGATTTTGAATCACGACACCAGTGCCCGGCGGGCGGTGCGAGCTCCTCTGACCGGCGCGGCTCCACCGGCGTCCAGCACGGTTGCGCGCTCGGGGTCACCCACCGACGTGCTGATCGTCGGTTTGGGCGCCACCAGCGGTTGGCGAACCTCGGCCGTTGAGCTCAGCAGCGCGATCGCGCGGGCGGGTGCCCACGTGCAGACGGTGATCACGGCCCGCCCGCCCGCGATGCGCACGTTTGCGCTGACCGACCTCGTGCAGGCGCTGGCGGCGCGCCAGGCCGGCCGGCGCGCGATCGCCGCCTATCAGCCGGCGGCCATCGTCTACTGCTCGATCACCGCGGCGCTGCTGTGGCCGCGTCCTGGCGCCGTCTGGATCGACTCGATCGCCGCCGAGAACCGTCCCGGGCGCCACGGGATCTGGCAGCGCCCGGTGGAGCGCCGCCGGTTGGCCCAGGCACCTCTGGTGATGATGATGAGCGAGACCTCGCTGGCTCCGCTGCCCGGTTGGCGCCCGGACGCGCTCGTCGTCCCGGTTCCGGTCGCGAGCTCGGCTACCGGCGACGGGCTCCAGGGGGAAGGGTCCGCCGGGGCCCCCGCGGGCGACGGGATCGGCCAGGCCCCCCGGGACCTCGCCGCGCTGACCTATGCGGCCGACCCTGACAAGCGCCGGCTGGATCTGGTGCTGGCCGCCTGGGCGCGCGCGCGGCGGGGCGATGAGACGCTGGTTGTGGCGGGCACCGAGCAGGGTCGCG
This sequence comes from uncultured Actinomycetes bacterium, assembly GCA_937888775.1. Next base: position 19,627 of record CALAQT010000242.1, read on the forward strand.
GTATCCCCGGCGTGGAGGCTGCCGGCCGTCTCGCCCCCGCCGAGTACCGCGCGCTGTTGCGCCGCGCCCGCGTGTTCGTCGCCGCGCCCAAGCGCGAGGACTACGGCATCGCTCCGCTGGAGGCGCTGGCCGATGGCTGCATCCTGGTCACGACGCCGTCACGCGGACCATATCCCGCGCTGGCGCTGGCACGCGAATTGGACCCCCGCCTCGTCGCCGACGACCTCGCCGGGGCGATCCGGACCGCCCTGGACGATCCGTCTGACGGCTATCACGAGCGCGCCCAGCGGCTGCTGGCCCCCTTTCGCCGCCAGGAGGTCGACCGCGTGATCTCCGAGCGCGTGCTGCCGCGATTGCTGCCAGGATGGGGAACGTGAGCCCGCTGGCGTACATCCCCAGCCCGTCTTCCAACGGCTTCAACGTCGGCCCCCTCTTCTTCCACGCCTACGGGATCGCGTACGTGTTGGCGGTCGCGGCGGCGATCGCGATCTCACGCTGGCGCTGGGCGCGGGCCGGGGGCGATCCCGATCTCATCTACGAGGTCGCGATGTGGGGCTTCCCGGCTGGTCTGGTCGGCGGGCGGATCTATTTCGACATCACCACCCCCAGCCAGGTTCCGTCCCACTGGTGGGGCGTGTTCGCGATCTGGGAGGGGGGACTCGGCATCTGGGGCGGGATCGCCGGCGGTGCGGCCGCTGGGCTGTGGATCCTGCACCGCCGTCTGAAGCGCGCCGACATCCCGCGGTTCATGGACGCGGCCGCGCCCTCGCTGCTGGTCGCCCAGGCGATCGGGCGGATCGGCAACTACTTCAACCAGGAGCTGTTCGGCAAGCCGAGCACGCTGCCGTGGGCCCTGAAGATCGACCCCCTCCACCGCCCGCCGGGCTATGAGCAGTACGCGACCTTCCAGCCCACGTTCCTCTACGAGATGATCTGGGACCTTTCGTTTGCCGGATTCCTGATCTGGCTGGGCTACCGGCGGCGGATCCGCCCGCCGGGGCTGTTCGCCCTCTACGTAGCCGGCTACTCGGGGTTTCGGATCTTCGAGGAGACCCTGCGGATCGACTACTCCAATCACATCCTGGGGTTCAGGCTGAACTTCTGGGTGGCCGCATTGCTGTGCCTGGCCGGGCTGTTGTGGTTTTGGGCGATCCAGCGCGGGTGGCGCCCGAGCTGGCTGGGGGCCGGCCCGCCGTCCGACCCCCCACCCTCACCGGGCCGCTCGAGCCACCCGCCGGCCGCTCGCAGCGCCCCTCCCCGTCCGGCCCGGCCGGGCTCTCGCGGCCGGCGTTAGACGCGGTCACTGAATCGGTTCTGACTCCTGCTGGGCGGTGACCTGCGCTCGGTGGAGCTGGGGGTTGACTTGGTGCTCGCCGCTGATCGAGTCCTTGAACTCCTTGAGCCCTTGGCCGAGTGCACGGCCGGCGGTCGGTAGCCGCTTGGGCCCCAGGAACACGAGGGCCACGGCCAGGATGACGATCAGGTGGGTGGGCTCGAGGATTCCGGTCAACATGAGTTCTCCTTGCGTGAGGTGGGTGCATTGGCCGCGACCCGTCGCCGGGTCGCGGCCGATTTGCGGTTTAGTGGCCGCCACGGCAAATACGGCGACGACCAATTGGTCAGACGACCTGGCGTTGTGCGTTGTCGGCTGCTGTGGCCAGCCCCATCAGGGTGTTGAAGAACTGCGGTGACTGACCGTCGAACAGACGGTCGGCCGTGAGGGCGTTGACCGCGGCAACCGCTCCGGCGAACTGGTCCAGCGTCGGGCGCACGACCGAGCAGGCGGGCAGGTCCGCGCTGAGGAACTCACACGGCTCGGGGAGGATCAGGTTGGTCTGGGTCGCCTCTCCACCGTGGGCGTTGAGATCGGGGAACGTCAGGTGCGTCTCAGGGTCGACCACACCCGCCAGCGGCTGAGCTACCGCGTTGCCCGCCTTGTCGTGCCACAGCGAGAAATGATTCGTCTCGACGCCACCGATGCTCACCACGATTCGCAGTACCTCCAGGCTCGACGCCTTGAGAGCCATCGTGCTGTACAGGCTCGAGCCGCCCTGCTCGATCATCGCGAAGTGAAAGCCGGCCGTGTTGGCGATCGCCTGCAGGCGATTCTGCTGAGCGGTGACCGGTGGCACCGGGGCCATGAGTGTCGGCGGCGTGTCCGCATCGCTTACCGGAATCGCCGGCTGCTTGTTGATCGTCACCGCCTGCGGGAACGTCGCGCCGAGGTCCGGATTGAGCGTGCTGCGATAGCGCAGGTACCAGCTCGTGTCCACGTCCAGGACCTGCAGGTTGGTCAGCCGCTTGGTCTGCTTGGCGCCGGTCGCCTTGCTGCTGGGCAGCGTGCGGAACGCATCAAGGCTGACCCCCGTATCGCCGTGCGAGCGCAGATATGCGTTGAGGAACGCGGCGTGACTTATCTCATCGTCGGCATTGTCGGATATGTACTGCGGCATGTCGCTGTCGAGGTTCTCCAGCGCGGCGATGTAGGCCGGGTTGCCTCCGTTGACACCTCCCAGCTCCGCGTACTGGATCCACAGATCGCTCTCGATCAGCTCGGCCGCGGCCAGGAAGCGCAGAATCGCGATGTCGCCGTCGGTGATGCTGTCAGCCCGAGCGATCGCTGCGCCGCTGAGCAGTGCACCGGCGGGCAGAGCCGCCGCGCCCGCCAGACCCATACCCCTCAGAAACGAACGCCGCCCCACAACTCGCCGCCAATGCGCGTGCACATCTTCATCGAGCGACGTAGCGATTGGGGCCTCGGCCGGGACGGCCGAAAAACTGTCCTCAGAAATGATGCATCCTTCCCGTGTAGGGATCGTTTTTTGCCCCACGCCAGGTCCCCGTGACGCCTTCGCGATCACGCCTGGTGCGGTGTCTAATCAGCCTGTGCTGCCGGCTGTAAGTGCTAGGACTCCGCTTGGGACGGTTTCCTTCCGGACGTCGCAAACGATTGCTGGACGACGAGCACCCGCGACCGGACCGGCGACCAGCGAGCTAGTGGACTAAGTCCGGTTGCGCGACCGCATGCCCTGCACAACCTCCCACGGCTTGGTGTTGGCCACCTGATCGGCGGTCAGCCAGGCCCGCCGCGCCGTGGCGATCCCGTAGCGCGCCGCGTCAAAGCCCCCCACCCGGTGGGCGTCGCAGTCGATCACGATCGACACACCCGCGGCGGCCGCCGCCCGCGCGTTGACCTCGTTCATGTCCCGGCGGTCAGGGCTGGCATTGATCTCGAGCATCGTCGCGGTCCGCGCCGCGGCCTCGATCACCCGCTCGACGTCGAACTCATACGGGTGACGGCGCTCGATCTTGCGCCCGGACAGGTGCCCGATCGCGTCGACCAGCGGATGCTCTATCGCCCGCACGATCCGCGCGGTCATCGCCTCGGCGCCCATCGCAAACGACGAGTGCACCGACGCGACGACCCAGTCGAGCAAGGCCAGCAGCTCGTCGTCGTAGTCGAGCGTCCCGTCGGGCAGGATGTTGACCTCCGAGCCGGCCAGCAGCTGGATTCCGTTGACCGAGACCGCCCGCACGGCCTCGATCTGGGCGCGCAGCCGTTCGGGCGAGACCTCGTCGCCGAACCCAAAGCTCGCCGAGTGGTCGGTGATCGCCAGGTACTCGTAGCCCGCCTCCAGTGCCGCCACTGCCATCTCCTCGATCGAGGCGGTCCCGTCCGAGGCGGTCGTGTGACAGTGCAGGTCGCCGCGCAGGTCATCGATCGTGATCAGCGTCGGGAGCCGGCCCGCCGCCGCCGCCTCCAGCTCGCCGCGGTTCTCTCGCAGCTCGGGCTCGATGTACTGCAGGCCCAGTAGCGCGTAGACCTCGGCCTCGGTCGCGCAGCGATGCGTCTGCCCGTCGGCGTCGTCCAGCACTCCATACTCGGACACGTGCAGCCCCTTGCGCACCGCCGCATCGCGCAGGGCGACGTTGTGCTCCTTGGAGCCGGTGAAGTGCTGCAGCAGGTTGCCAAACTGGTCCGGCGCGACGATCCGCAGGTCGACCTTCAGCCCCGTATGGGTGCGCAGGCGCACGCCGGACTCGCCCGGCGTCTGCGCCGCCTCAACCAGCTCCAGGGCGGCTGCCGCCCGGGCCAGCGCGCCCGGATCGCTGGCGGTGGCGATCACGTCGAGATCCTTGACGCTATCGGTCATCCGCCGCGCCGAGCCGGCCAGCTCGACGCGCTCGGAGGCCGGGTGCGCGCGCAGCGCGCTGATCAGCTCCTCGCCGACCGTCAGCGCCCGATTGAGCACCACCCGTCCGCCCGAGCCTCCGTTGCCGCCCTCCTGCAGCGCCGCTGCGTGCGCGTCCAGGGCGACCAGGATGCTCTCCTCGGCCTTGGGCCCAAACCCTTTGAGGGTTCGGATTCGCTGTTGCTCGGCGGCCGCTCGCAGCGACTCCAGCGAGTCGATCGAGAGCTCCTCGAACAGCCGTCGCGCGCGCTTGGGTCCGAGACCGGGCAGGCGCGTCATCTGCACCAGCCCGACCGGGAACTTCGCCCGCAGCTTTACCAGGGCGGGGATCGCGCCGTCGTCGGCGAGCGCGATCACCTTGTCCTGGATCGTCTTGCCGATGCCGGGCAACTCGGTGGCGCGGCCCTGGCGCGCGAGCGCCGACACCGAGACGGGCGCGTCCCGGACCGCCTTGGCGGCGTTGCGGTAGGCGACGATGCGGTGGACGATCGCCCCATCGAGCTCGTACAGGTCGCCGAGTTCGTCGAGCGCGAGTGCGATCTCGGAGTTGGTGGGATCCGCCATCTGCCCCTGTAGGCTATTGCGAACCAGCGCTATACTTTCTGAAGTAACTCCGCGAGCATCCCTGAAGGAGAGTGACCATGGCAGGCACGGTGCAAGACGTCACCGACAACAATTTCCAGGCCGAAGTGATCGAATCCGAGCTTCCGGTGCTGGTCGACTTCTGGGCGCCGTGGTGCGGCCCCTGCCGCCGGGTCTCGCCGGTCGTCGAGGAGATCGCCAAGGAGCGTCCCGACGCTCTGAAGGTCGTCAAGCTCAACACCGATGAGAATCAGCAGACCGCGATCAAGTTCAACGTCCTGTCGATTCCCACCCTGATGCTGTTCCGCAACGGCGAGGTCGCCAAGACGGTGATCGGCGCCTACCCGAAGCGCAAGATCGAGGAGCAGATCGAGCTCGTCTAGCCGTCGTCGCGCGCGCCTCCCTTTCCGGGAGACGCGCGCTACCCTGAGCGCGATGGGCGATCCCAACATCTGGGAGCCGGAGTGGGAGCGGGCGTCGAGTGATCCTCCGTTTCTGGGTCGCGCAACGCGAGTCGGCGCCCCGGCGGGATCCCGGGAGCTGGGGGCAGCCTGTACGAGATGGAGGCGGGCGGCGCGGTCTCGCCCTACCACCTGCACCACGGCAACGAGGAGCTGCTGGTCGTCCTGTCCGGGAGACCTCGGCTGCGCGACCCCGATGGAACCCGTCGCCTGGAGCCGGGCGCCGTGGTCTCGTTCCTGCCCGGGCCGTCAGGGGCCCACCGAATCAGCAACCCGGGTCCCGCGCCGGCGCGCGTCCTGATCATCTCGACGATGCACTTCCCCGAGGTCGCCGAGCACGTCAGCACCGGCACCACGATGGCCATGACCGGCCCGGCCGAGGGCAAGATCTTCGCCGCCGGCACCGATCAGCCGTTCAGCGAGCTGTTCACGCAGGCGATGAACGTCGACGCCGACTACGACCAGTCCCAGCCCGAGTCCGATTAGGGCAGCGCGACGCCGATCTTCAGCGGTCGGCCGTCGATCAGCACCGGGGCGGCGCCATCCAAGGACTCATAGCTGACCTGGGTGGCGAGCGTCTCGCCCGCGATGTAGGTCTCGTGCGTCCGGGCCGCCCCGATCAGCACTTCGTCGCCGTCGAGCGTCAGCGCGATCCTGTCTGAGACCTCCAGCCCGGCCTCCTGGCGTGCGGTCTGCACCGCCCGCACGATGTCGCGCGCCCAGCCCTCGACGCGCAGCTCGTCGTCGATCTCGAGCTCGAGCGCGACCGCGTGGGATCCCTCCCGCTCGACCTGATAGCCCTCCAGCGGCTTCATCGTGACCAGCAGATCGTCGGCTCCGAGCTCGTGGTCGGTGCCCGCCACCGAGATGGCCACCGACTGACCGACGCGCAGCGCCGACGCAGCATGGGCCGCGTCCAGGCCGTTCACCGCGGCGGCCACGAGCGGCATCTGCTTCCCAAACCTCGGTCCGAGCGTCCGGTAGTTGGGCTTGACCTCCACCTGGCCAAGCTCGTCGGCCTGCGAGACGAAGCGCAGCTCGTGCACGTTGAGCTCCTCACGCACGATGTCGGCCATTCGCTCGATCGCCTCGCGCTCGCGGCCGGTGGCGACCACAACCGCAGCTCGCAGCGGCTGGCGGACCTTCAGCTTGGCCTGCCCGCGCGCCGCCAGCCCCAGCCTAACCGTCTCCCGGGCCACCTTCATCGCCTCCTCCAGCGCGCGGTCGCGGGGGCCCGCGGTGGGGAAGTCGGTCAGGTGGACGCTGGCCTGCGCGCCGTCGAGGTTGTCGTAGATCTCGTCGGCCAGGAACGGGGTGAACGGCGCCAGCAACTGTGAGACCGTGATCAGGCAGTCGCGCAGCGTCGCGAACGCGGGCGGGTCGCCATCCCAGAACCGCCGCCGCGAGCGCCGCACGTACCAGTTGGATAGCTCGTCGACGAAGTCCTGGATCGCGCGCCCGCCGCCGGTCGCGTCGAAGTTGTCCAGCCGGTCGCGCACGACCTCGACCGTCGCCTGCAGCCGCGACAGGACCCACCGATCCAGGTCGGTGTACGCATCGGAGCCGGTCGCGCGCTCCAGCTCATTTGCCGTCGAGTAGAGGACGTAGAAGCTGTAGGTGTTCCACAGCTGCAGCATGAACTGGCGGACGGCTTCGCCGATCGTCTCCAGCGAGAAGCGGTAGCCGTCCCAGGGCTGCTTGGAGGTGAAGAAGTACCAGCGCAGCGCGTCGGCGCCGAACCGGTCGATCACCTCCCAGGGCTCGACCGTGTTGCCGATCGACTTGGACATCTTGCGTCCCTGCTCGTCGAGGATCAGCCCCAGGCAGACGACGTTGCGATACGAGGAGCGGTCGAACAGCAGGGTCGAGATCGCGATCAGCGAGTAGAACCAGCCGCGCGTCTGGTCCAGCGCCTCGCAGACGAAATCAGCCGGGAAGCGCTGCTCGAAATGGCCGTTGTGCTCGTGGGGGGCGTGAAATTGGGCGAATGGCATCGACCCCGAGTCAAACCAGACGTCGATCACCTCCAACACGCGGCGCATCTCGCCGCCGCACTCCGCGCACGGGAACGTTACCTCGTCGACGAACGGCCGGTGCGGATCCTCGAGCCGTACTCCAGAGCGCTCGTGCAGCTCCCCGAACGACCCGATCACGTGCACGTGGCCCTGGCCGCAGCGCCACACCGGCAGCGGCGTACCCCAGTATCGCTCGCGGGACAGCGCCCAGTCGACGTTGCCCTCCAGCCAGTTGCCAAAGCGCCCGTGCTTGACGTGAGCCGGGTGCCAGTTGACCGTCTCGTTGGCGGCCAGCAGACGGTCCTTGATCTGGCTGGTGGCGATGTACCACGAGGGCTTGGCGTAGTAGAGCAGCGGGGTTCCGCAGCGCCAGCAGTGCGGGTAAGAGTGTTCGTAGCGCTCGGATCGCAGCAGCTTCCCGCGCGCGCGCAGGTCCTCGATCAGGTCGGCGTCGGCGTCCTTGACCCACCGCCCGGCGTAGGGGCCGATCCGCTCGTCATAGGTCCCGTCGGCCCGCACCGGGTTGACGACCGTGAGCCCGTACTGCTCGCCGAGGCGGAAGTCGTCGTCGCCGAAGGCGATCGCCGTGTGCACCAGGCCCGTCCCGTCGCTGTCGGTTACGAAATCGGCCGCCAGCACCGTGTGGCCGTGCTCGCCGTAGGCCTCCGTGGGGATGTAGTCAAACGGCGGCTCGTAGCCGACGCCCTCCAGCTCGCGCCCGGGAAACCAGGCAAGCACGTCCGTCTCGGCCCCGAGCACCCGCTCCAGCAGGGCCTCGGCGAGGATCTGAACCGGGCCGTCGCCGGCCCGAGCGCGGACGTAGGTGAGATCGGGGTCGACCGCCACGGCGGCGTTTGAGACCAGCGTCCATGGGGTCGTCGTCCACACCAGCAGCTCGTCGCCCAGCTGCGCGGCGCCGCGCGGCCGGATCACCGGCAGCCGCACGTAGGCCGACGGGTCGACCACGTCCTGATAGACGCCCGGTTGGCCGAGCTCGTGGCTGGACAGCGCGGTGCCGCAGCGCGGGCAGTAGGGGACCACCTTGAGCTTCTCGAACAGCAGCCCCTTGTCGTGGATCGTGCGCAGCGCCCACCAGACCGACTCGATGTAGTCGCTGTCCAGCGTCCGGTAAGCATCGTCGAGGTCGATCCAGAAGCCGATCCGTTCGGTCAGCCGGTTCCAGTCCTCGACGTGGCTGAGCACCTTCTGGCGGCAGATCGCGTTGAACTCGGCGATCCCGTAGCGCTCGATGTCCTCCTTGGACTTCATCCCCAGCTCGGCCTCGACGGCTAGCTCCACCGGCAGACCGTGGCAGTCCCAGCCGCCCTTGCGCTCGACGTAGTAGCCGCACATCGTCCGGTAGCGCGGGAAGATGTCCTTGAACACGCGGGACAGGACGTGATGGGTTGCGGGCGAGCCGTTGGCCGTCGGCGGCCCCTCGTAGAAGCCCCACTGGGGCGCCCCCGCACGGCGCCGCACCGATTCGGCGAACACGTCGCGCTCGCGCCAGCGGTCCAACACGACCTGCTCCAGAGCGGGAAACGACGCGCGAGGATCGACGGGACGGTGGGCGGGCGGCATCGGCGGGGGATTCTAGGTCTCCGCGCTCGGCTCCCTGTGCCCACCTGCGATCGCCGGGGAGGGGTGTCCCCGGCGGTGGTCGTGCGCGTGGCGAGAAACAGCGCTGGACAGGCCACTGGCTTTCCCTTCACCGGCGCCGCTTTTCGCGCAACGCCCGACTAAGCGAGCGCGCCGGGCCTGGACTGCGGCCGGGCGGGCTGGGCCTAGAGGTCTGCGGCGGCCGGCCGGGCGGGTGCCAGCGACGCGATCGCCCGCGAGTCGCGCGGGGGCGCAGCAGCTTCGATCTTCGCCAGCAGCATGTCGCGAGCCGCGAGCGGCGATTCGCCGAGCCGGCAGACGGTGCTGGCGCCGGTGTCGGGGACCGCACCGCGATAGTCGAACACCGTCACCTCGGGCGCGACCGAGCGAACGGCGTACACCAGCCGCCCGATCGAGTCCAGCGAAACGCGCCGGCCGGTGAGCACGACGGACCTGGGGTCGAGCGCGCGCAGCGCGCGGCCGAGCCGTGCGGTCTCGATCGCGGGGGTGAGCGACAGCGTTCGCAGCCCGGACCGCCTGAGCACCACCTCCAGCGCCTGGGCGTAGATCGCATCCAGATCGCAGGGCGCGGAGGCGTCGAAGATCAGAACTCCGTGCGGCCGGGTCGCCGGCGGGGCCAGCCGCCGCTGGGCCGACAGCCAGCCGGTGGCGTGGCGCCAGCCGAATTCATATTCCGCACTGTTGTGCTCGGTCTCGGCCTGAGCCGCCACGGCGGCGAGCAGCGTCTCCTCGATCGTCCGCTCCACCGAGCGCAGGCCCAAACTCTCCTCCAGCAGGCGGTTGGCCAGCTCCTCGTCGAACGCGGCGAAGGCCGTAGCCAGCCGCGACGAGGTCGAAGGTCCTTCGCCGCGCTCCCGGGCCAGCGAGATCGCTGACGAGACGTTGTGGGTCTCAGCCAGGGTCATCCGCAGCGCCTCGATCTGCGCCAGCGCGAACTGACGATGGCCGCCGGCTGAGCGGTGCGGCTGCGGGAAGCTGTAGCGCCGCTCCCAGCTGCGCAGCGTGTTGGGACTGATGCCGAGCATCACGGCCGCGGCATTGGTTCTGATGCCACTCGGATTGATGCCACTGGCGCTGGTTCTGATGCCGCCCACTACCCGATTTATCGCGGTCTGGCGGGTCGTCCGCAAGCTTTGCAACTCGCCGTGCAGTTTGGTGAAAGGGGTGCGCAGGCAGGAATCCGGGCGCCGGGGTCGTACCGTCCGCGTCGGCCTCTGCGGTGCGCGCTTTACCCGCTCGCGCTGTGAGACGCGCTCGGCCCGGCGCCGACGCCGGGGGTGAGCGTCTTGACTCGGCGCTCGGCCTCGATCAGCTCCAGCAGCTGCCGCTGGGCCTCGGCTGCCTTCTGGGGCAGCACGCTGGTGCCGGTTGTGCGCATCCTGACTCGCTGACCCCCGCGACGGTAGACCGCTACCGGCATCGGCCCGACGGCGAGCCGGATCGCGTAGGCCCACCGCGCGACGGTGTCGTCGTCAAGATGCCCGCCGGCCACGACGACGAGGTTCGGCCGGTGCACCGCCACCGCGTCGCCGATTCCCGCCACACCGCGCGCAGACAGGCTCAGCACGTCGACCCCGGCCCGCACGCAGAACAGCTCGAACGCGCGGATGTGGGGGGCGTCGGGATCAAGCTCATCCCGCGAGGCGTCACCGACGACGATCGACACCGGGCGCACCGGCGGTGGCGCCAGCCGCGTCGCCCGCCGCAGCCAGTCCGCCCCCCAGTGCGCGGCGAACGCCCACGCCGCCGACTCGACCGTGTACCGGCGCGCGATCTCATCCAGCGTCGGCAGCAGCACCTCCTCCACCGAGCGCTCGACCGAGCGCAGGGCCAGCGCCGCCTCGATCGCGGAGTCGGCCCGCTCACGCTCATAGGCGATCAGCGCGCCAACGAGCGAATTCGTGTCCGCGGCCAACCCTTCACGCGCGCGGGAAACGGCCGAGGAGATCGACAACCCCTCCTGGAGCGCGTCTCGCAGCGCGGCCACTTCGCCGTGCGTGAACAGCCGGTGGCGCCCCGGTGATCGTTGCGGCTTTGGAAAGCCAAACCGCCGCTCCCACGCTCGCAGCGTGTTCGGGCTCACGTTGAGCAAAGCGGCGGCTTCGCTGGTCTTTAAATAGCGCATTCGATGCAAAAGGTGGTGTGCCGCATTGCTAGAACGCACGTATGCAGGTAAAATTGCACAAGATTTTGCCTGAAACCGACCGCAAACTAGTGCAAAAGCCGGGCAAGCGCTCGGCAACCGGTGTTGACCATGCCCGAATTACCAGTTTCCAGTATCTCGCTCTGCCGCCGGTGGACGCAGAGACCTGGCCCGCTTAGCGACCGCTGATCCCTGAACTTTGTCTGGCAATGGATGTCGATGGGAGGAGTCACATGTACTTCCGCAATAGCTAGATCGTTAGCAACATTCGAAGTGCGCCGGGATTGGCGCTACCGTTATTTACATGGCTCGCCCCGCGAGCGGCGATCGTGGTGGGCGCCGTCCAGCCACGGTGCTGCTGATCGGCGGGCTAGTGCTCTGCGTCGCGATCGGCGCGTCAGAGGCGAGCAGCGACCACGGTACGAGGTCTGCCGCGCTGAGCGCCGTGCTTGGGGTCGCCGCGCTTGTGGCCGGCGCGATGGTAGTGGAGTTCAGCGGCCGCGCCGCCATTTCGATTTCGGCATCGTTCATCGTCGTATTGCTGGCCGCAGCATTTCTCGGCCCGGTTTCGGCGTGTCTGGCTGCGGTGATCGCGGAGGTGGCTGCGGCCAGCCGGACAAAGACCCGGCTGTACTCGTTCGCCAGTAATCTGCTGGCCGCGGTGCTGCCCACTCTGGCGGCTGCGAACGTGCTGCGGGCTCTGGCCCCGGGCGACCCGCACAACCGGCTGACGTTTTACGTGGCAATCATCGCGGCCGGGGTCGTTCAGATAGCGCTCAACTTTGTGATCGCGGCCGGGTACAGCCAGGTCATCAACGGAGAGCGAACGCTGCACCTGAGCAACCTCAGGGCATACGCCCCCAGTCTGGGCGTGAACGTCCTGCTTGCGGTCGCCGGTGCCGGCATCTACCTGCAGCTCGGGATTGCGGGTATCGCCTTTGCCATCACCGCCGTCTTCGCTTTCACCTATATGGCCCAGCTCGTCGAACGGGCGCGCCGCCGATCCGAGCAGTACGTCTCGCTCTCCTGGGGCGTGCTGGCGGGATTGATGCGGTCGCTGGACGTCCGCGATCAGCGCGCGGCGCGACACGCGGCGGCGGTGGCGCGGTTTGCCCGCGACATCGCCCGGCAGGTCGGGCTCAACGAGCAGGAGTGCGAGCTCGCCCACACCGCCGGGCTGCTGCATGACATCGGCCACTTCGCGCTTTCGGACCGCGTGGCCGAGCGAGACCGAACGCTGACCGAAGAGGACTGGATGGCCATCCACCGCCATCCGGATCTGGGCGCGGACATGCTGAAGGACCTGGGGATTTACGGCCCGGTGGCGGAGATCGTGCTCGCCCACCACGAGCGAATCGACGGCCGGGGATATCCGAACGGGCTGGCCGGAGACGAGATTCCGGAGATCGCCAAGATCATCTCCGTGGCTGAGGTCTACGACACGCTGACCGCCAGCGACACCTACCGGACGCGGATGAGCTCGTTTGAGGCGCTCACCGAGCTGAGGCGAGTGGCGGGGACGCAGCTGGACTCGCGTTACGTCGAGGTGCTCGCCGGCCTGTTGACGGGCGTGGGCGTCGAGTATCGCCACGCGGACATGGCGGACTTCGACACCGAGCTCGATATGGAGCGGCGGATCCGGGAGGCGGGAGCGGGCGGTTGATCTCTAGCGTCGGCGACGGACGTCGGCGGTTGACCTACTTGCCGGCGTCCGGCAATCCGGAGCGCCCTGGCTAGCCGACCTGGCGCGCTTCGGCGTTGAAGCCGTGCTGCTGCTCCAGCGAGCCGATGAACTGGTTGATCTGCTCCTGGCTGAACCGACGCTGTCCCCCCGGGGTGCGATATGAATGCAGGTAGCCCATATCCGACCAGCGACGGATCGTGCCGAGCGAAACACCGAGTGCCTGGGCCGCCTGCGAGGTCGAGAGGCCTAGCGGACTTGTCTTGATTCGTTCCATGAACACATTTCAGCTGGGTTTGTGAAAAGTTGGAGAGAGTGGTGCAGCAATTGCACAACCTTGATACCTGAAGATCACCTTCCGGTGGCGTAATCGACCAAGGCTCACCAACATTCGTCCAAACGCAAAGTTCTGCCCAATCTTCCGAAAACCGCTGCTGGGGGTTGGACGTGGGCCCTGGACGTCCGAGTGAGACTATGCAGACGGTGCACCATCAAAGGTCTTCCGGAAAGCTGCACTGATGCGCTTGCGGCTCTATCACCACCACGATGGCGCCCGCGTCGCCTACCGTGAGACCGGGACCGGCCCGGCGATCGTGTTGCTGCATTCGCTCGGCCTCTCCCATCGCGAATGGGCGCCGATCGTGGCGCCGCTGTCGAGTCGCTTTCGCGTCGTCCTACCCGACCTCCCGCTGCATGGCGACTCCGAGGACCGTCCACGCCATCCCTACACACCGGACTGGCTGGCCGAGGTGATCGGCGGCTTCTGCCGCGAGGTCGGGGGACCGAGGTCGATGGTCGCCGGGCACGATGTCGGTGCCGAGCTGGCGTTGCTGGCCGTCAGCGCCGGCCGCTTGGAGCCGGCTCGGATCGTCCTCACGCCCAACCGCCTGCACCGCCGGGATGAGCTGGCGGCGCAACGGGCGGCCTGGCGAGCCGCCTGTCGCCTGGGCGCTTTGCCGGGGCTTGACCGTGTGCTCGCCCACGGCGCCAAGATGGTGTTCCGGCCGGCCCTCGGCGAGCGGCTCTCGGTGCAGCGCAACCCGGCCGCCCGCGACCTTCTGCGCCATGCGTTTGCCGACGTCGGCGGGAACGGCAACCGAGCGCGTTCGTGGGCCAAGTTCGTCCGTCGCTGGCCGGTCGAGGCCCAGAGCCAGCTGCTCGACCTGTATCCGCGAATGGAGATGCCGGTTCTGCTGCTGTGGGCCGACCGCGACCCGGTCCACCCACCGGAGGGAGCCCAGGAGGCGCTTGACCTGCTGCCCAACGCGCAGCTTCGGACGCTGGCCGGCACCGGATTCCTGATGGCCTACGACGATCCGATCGGCCTCGCCCGGGAGCTGATCGCGTTCTGTGGTTAGGGATCGCGGCAAAATCAGTGGCGGAATTGGACGGTCGACCCGGGGACGCTGCTCCGTCGCACGCGAGCGCAGGCGAGCCTCTGCCCCGTTGATGTGGCCGGACGAGGCGTCGGTAATTTCGTCGTGGGCCCAAGGAGTAGCTTTGAAAGCAGAAACCACCGAACTTGAAAGGACAGCCATGGGCGTGCAGGAGAAGGAGCAGCTCTGGGGCGGTGAGACCGCCAAGGCGGTCGACAACTTCCCCGTCTCCGGCGAGTCAGTCCCGGTGCCGGTGCTTCGCTGGCTGGGTCGGATCAAAGGCGCGGCGGCGCGCGTGAACCACGAGCTCGGCCTGCTCGACGGCGCGTTTGCCGAGCCGATCGCCGCCGCCGCCGACCGGGTTGCCAACGGGGACTTCGACGACCAGTTCCCGATCGACGTCTTCCAGACGGGATCGGGCACCTCCACGAACATGAACGCCAACGAGGTGATCGCCAACCTCGCGGGTGGCCAGGCGCACCCCAACGATCACGTCAACATGGGTCAGTCCTCAAACGACGTGTTCCCCTCGGCGGTGCATCTCGCCGCGCTCGATCAGACCACCAACGACCTGCTGCCGGCGCTGGAGCAGCTCGAGGCCGCATTTGCGGCCAAGGCGAGCGAGTTCAAGGACATCGTCAAGTCCGGACGCACGCATCTGATGGACGCCGTTCCCGTCACGCTCGGCCAGGAGTTCTCCGGATACGCCGCCCAGATTCGCCTCGGCGCGCGCCGGCTGCGGGGCGCGCTGCCGCAGGTGGCCCAGATTCCGCTGGGCGGAACCGCCACCGGCAACGGCCTGAACACGCATAAGGAGTTCGCGACCAAGGTTCGAGCGCGGCTGACCGAGGCAAGCGGCTTGGAGATCCGCGCGCCCGAGGATCCGTTCGAGGCCCAGGGCAACCGGGACGCGCTGGTGGAGCTGTCCGGCGCGCTGAAGGTCGTGGCGGTGTCGCTGACCAAGATCGCCAACGACCTGGCGATGATGGGCTCCGGCCCGCGCGCGGGGATCGGCGAGCTGCTCCTGCCCGAGCTGCAGAAGGGCTCTTCGATCATGCCCGGCAAGGTCAACCCGGTGATCCCGGAGGTGGTGCTGCAGGTCTCCGCCCAGGTGATCGGCAACGATGCGGCGATCACCGTCGCCGGCATGCAGGGCAACTTCGAGCTCAACGTGCGCGTGCCGCTGATCGCGCGCAACCTACTGGAGTCGATCCGACTGCTGGCCTCGACGTCACGGATCTTCGCCGAGAAGTGCGTCGCCGGGATCAAGGCCAACGAGGAGGGCTGTCACCGCTCGGCCGAGTCGACGCTGGCGGCGGCCACGGCGCTCAATCCTTACATCGGCTACGACAAGGCGGCCGAGATCGTCAAGGAGGCCGCCGGCTCCGGTCGCATGCTGCGCGAGGTCGCCTACGAGAAAGGTGTCGACGAGGAGACCTACAACAAGGCGATGGACCTGCGCAAGATGGCGCAGGGGAACCTCTGAGCACCCCTCGACGGCGCTCCAGGCGCAACTTTGGCGATCTGCGACCACATGTCGGTCGCACATCGCCAAAGTTGGCGCCGGGCGCCGGGCGCCGGGCGCCGGGCGCCGGGCAGGGACAGGGACGGGAGGGGGCGGGCGCTAGGTGGCGACCGTCTCGGCGCCCAGCTCGTGGGAGATCGCCACATCGATCGAATAGTCGATCGGCACGACGATCAGCGACGGCCCATCCAGGGCCAGCGCCTGGCTCAGCCGCCGGGAGAACTCGTCCGCGCTGGCACACCGCCAGGCCGGCATCCCGAATGCGTCGGCCAGCTTGACGAAGTCAGGGTTGCCGAAGTCGACGTCGAAGTGGCGGCCGAACTTCTTGTCCTGCTTCCAGGCGATCGAACCGAACTGGCCGTTCTCCCAGATCACATTGACCACGGCGGTGCCCAACCGAACGGCCGTCTCGAGTTCCTGGCAATTCATCAGAAAGCCGCCGTCGCCGCTGACCGTCACCACATGGCGCTCGGGGTTCACTAGCTTGGCCGCGATCGCGGTCGGCAGCGCAAAGCCCATCCCCGCCAGCCCGTTGGCGATCAGCACGGTTCCCGGTTCGTGGGCCGGGAACATCCTTCCGATCCACAGCTTGTGCAGCCCCACGTCCGAGACCAGCAGGTCGTCTCGCCTCAGGGCGTGGCGGATGTCTGACAGCACGCGCGGCGGGCGGATCGGGAAATGGTCGTCGTCGCGGGCTTCGGTCAATGCGCCGAGGACCAGATCGCGCAGCCGGCTGTCCGGATGCGCGGGCGCCTGGCTGCTACATCCGGCGGCCAGCCGGGCCAGCACGTGGGGGATGTCGCCGATCAGCTCCACGGCCGGGATGAAGAACTCGTCGATCTCGGCATCGACGGTGTCGATCACCACGATCTGCTTGTCGGCCTTGGGGTTCCAGTGCTCGGGAGCGTGCTCCACGAGGTCATAGCCGACTGCGATCACGACGTCGGCGTCCTCAAAGCCGGCCATCGCGTAGTCGCGGGACTGCAGCCCCACGGTCCCCAACGCGTGGGGATCCTCGTAGTCGAGCAGCCCCTTGGCCATGAACGTCTCCGCTACCGGGATCCCGGTGGTCTGCACGAAGGCGCGCAGCCCCCGGCTGGCGTGAGTCCGGATCGCGCCGTTGCCGGCGAGGATGATCGGATGCTCCGCATTGGTGATGATCTCCGTTGCGCTCTGCAGCTCACGCATCCCCGGCTCGGGCCGGACCGGAGCCCGGCGCGGCAGCGGGGAGGCGTCAAGTGAGCGCATCATCACGTCCTCGGGCAGCTCCAGATGGGTCGAGCCGGGTTTCTCCGATTCGGCCACCTTAAACGCCTTGCGCACAACTTCCGGCACGATCTCCGGGCTGGAAACCCGTGCATTCCACTTCACGACCGGGCGCAGGATCCCGATCAGGTCGATGTACTGGTGTGACTCCTTATGCATCCGCTCGAGGTCAGATTGGCCGGTGAGCGCCACCAGCGGGGCTCGGTCAAGGAATGCGTCGGCCACCGCCGTGACGAGGTTGGTGGCCCCGGGGCCCAGCGTGCCGAGGCATACCCCGGCCCGGCCCGTGAGCCGGCCGTAGGCGTCGGCCATGTAGGCGCCGCCCTGCTCGTGGCGCACGAGCACGAAATTGATCGACGAATCGGCCAGGGACTCGTTGAGATCCAGTGTTTCCTCGCCCGGAATGCCGAACACGTACTCGACGCCTTCGGCCTCAAGGCACTCCACGAAGACCTCTGAAGCCTTGCGATCGCTCATGCCAGGACCCTATATAACCCGAATCCCTCAACTTCACGCGCGGACCGGCCGCGCGTGGGGCGTGGCGGCCCGAACCGCGGGACTTCGCGCGTGGCGCGGCGGCCTGGGCGTCCACGGAGTGACTTGGCGGCTACGCCACGCCATTCTCGTCGTCGTGCTGGCCGTGGGCATGGCGCTGGGACTTGGGACGAGTGCCCGGGCCGCGAGCGTGTTCTACATCCGCGGCGGGGGCGATGGGCACGGGATCGGAATGAGCCAGTACGGAGCCTACGGCTACGCCCTGCACGGCAAGGACTATCGCTTCATCCTTGCCCATTACTACCAGGGGACCGAACTGGGCTCCACCGACCCCAACCAGATCGTCCGCGTGCTGATCGCCGACGGCTCGGCGCAGTTCAGCGGCGCCACCGCCGCCGGCGGCCAGCCGCTGGATCCCGCCACCACGTATGCGGTCACTGCGCCGGCCGGTGGATCGCTGAGCCTCCAGACCACCGGCGGCCGGCGAATCGGGAGCTTCCCCGCTCCCCTCACGGTCACCGGGGCGGCACCGCTCAACGTGCCCGGCCTCGGCGCCTACCGGGGCTCACTCCAGTTGCGCCCGGACGGCAACGGGGGCGTCGAGACGGTCAACGCCCTGGGCCTCGAGGACTACGTGCGCGGTGTCATCTCGGCCGAGATGCCGTCCAGCTGGGCGCCTGCCGCGCTGCAGGCCCAGGCGGTCGCGGCTCGCACGTACGCGATCACCACCACCGTCGGCGGCACCGGTTATGACCTTTATTCCGACACGCGCTCGCAGATGTATCGCGGGGTGAGCGCCGAGACCGCATCCACGGACGCGGCGGTCGCCGCCACCCGCGGTCAGATCGTGACCTACGACGGGCAGCCGGCGGTCACGTACTTCTTCGCCAGCTCCGGTGGCTACACGGAGAACATCGAGAATGTCTGGCCCGGCGCCACGCCGGAGCCGTGGTTGCGCGGGGTGCTCGATCCCTACGACGGCGCGGGAGGGGACCCCTACCACAGCTGGAGCTATCAGATGAGCACCATCGCTGCGGCGGCCAGGCTGGGCGCCTCGGTCAAGGGGTCGCTGATCGGTATCCAGGTCACCCGGCACGGTGCCTCGCCACGGATTCTGACCGCTCAGGTGGTCGGGACCCAGGGTCGCGCCGCGCTGTCGGGGGCCTCGCTGGAGGGCGATTTCTCGCTGCCCACAACCTACGCCGCCTTCACCACGATCACCACCGTCGCGGGGTGGCATTCGGGGAGGGGCGTGAGCGGCTCGGTGTTCCCCGGCTCGACGGGGGCATCGATCGCCGTGCAGGCACAGGTGGGTCGCGGCTGGCACTCGGTGGCGCAGGCCAAGCTGGATGCCGGCGGCCGCTTTCAGACCCGGCTGGTCGCGGCGGGCACCTACCGGATCGTGTTCCGCGGCCTCGACGGGCCCGCCGTCAGCGTCAGTTGACGGGTCGGCCGTAGGTGGTCAGCCGAGGGGCCGGCCGTAGGTGGTCAGCCGAGGGGCCGGCCGTGGGTGGTCAGCCGAGGGGCTGCTGGCCGTAGGTGGTCAGCCGAGGGGCCGGCCGTAGGTGGTCAGCCGAGGGGCTGCTGGCCGTAGGTGGTCAGCCGAGGGGCCGTCGGTAGGTCTCAGCCGAGGGGCCGGCCGTAGGTGGTCAGCCGAGGGGCTGCTGCCGTAGGTGGTCAGCCGAGGGGCCGGCCGTAGGTGGTCAGCCGAGGGGCCGTCGGTAGGTCTCAGCCCGACGGGCCCCGGCCGTCAGCAACGGTGCACTAGCCTGCCGGTCGTGTCAGGCCCGCTGCTGGCGATCGACGGCCCGTTTCTGCTCTACCGGTCGTTCTTCGCCCTGCCCGAGTCGATCACCGGCGTCGAGGACCACCCGATCGGGGCGCTGTTGGGCGCCACGAACCTGATCCTTCGGATTGCCGCGGACCGCTCGCCGCGGGCGATAGTCGTCTGCTTCGGGGCTGAGGCGGCCAGGTACCGCGTGGAGCTCTACCCGGGCTATCACGCCCAGCGCCCACCGGTGCCCGATGCGCTGGCGTGGCAGTTTCAGCAGGCGCCGGACCTGTTTGCCGCATTCGGCTGGAGCTCGGCCGACGCGCCCGAACTGGAAGCCGATGACCTGCTCGGGTCGCTGGCGGGCGCCGAGGTGCAGGCCGGCGGCAGCGCCCTGATCCTCACCGGCGACCGCGACATGTACCAGTGCGCGCGTCCGGGTGTGAGCGTGCTGTATCTGAAGATGGGCTCGAGCGGGTTTGAGGAGGTCGATCCGGCCGAGGTGCAGCGTCGCTACGGGATCGGACCGGAGCTGGTGCCCGACTTCATTGCGTTGCGCGGCGATCCATCCGACGGTCTCCCGGGCGCGAAGGGGATCGGCGCCAAGACGGCCGCCGACCTGCTCTCACGCCACGGGTCGCTGGAGGCGGCGATCGCCGCGGCCGACGGGGAGCGCCCCCGGATAGCGGCGGCCCTGCTTGAGTCGGCCGATGATCTGCGCGCGTTTGCCGAGATCGCCACGCTCCAGACCGTCGACGTGCAGCGCCCGGACGACGCGCCAACCGACCTCGCCCCTGGTGCGGCGGCCGCGCGGGCACTGGGCATGAACAAGCTCGCCGAGAGGTTGAAACGGGCCCAGACGCTCGGGGATCTCTAGGGACGTGATGGCGCACGAGACGGGACCTGGCCGAAAAAGCGCACGAGGGTTTCGCTTTTTCGGCCAGGTTCGAAGATCGATGCCGGCCGCAGGTCTACGGCGTGAACTTCACCGTGATCACGTCTCCGTCGGCCACGACGTAGTCGCGGCCCTCCAGGCGCAGGGTGCCGCGGTCCCGGCCGCCGGCGTAGCCGCCCGCCGCCACCAGCTGATCCCAGGCGATAACCTCGGCGCGCACGAACCCGCGCTGGATGTCGGAGTGGATCATGCCCGCGGCGTGCCAGACCGACAGGCCGCGTCGCAGATGCCAGGACTGAGCCGGCTTGTCATCACCGGCGGTGAAGAAGGCGACCAGCTCCAGCAGCGAGAAGGCGCTGCGGACCACCGTCTGCAGGCTGGACTCGGCCAGCCCCAGGTCGGATCGCATCGCGACGGCCTCGTCGTCGGAAAGCTCTGAAAGCTCTGACTCCAGCCGGGCCGAGACGGCCACCACGCCCGCGCCCTGGGCGGCGGCGTGCCGGCGGATCGATTCGGGCACCTCGTCGCTGCCCTCCTCGACGTTGACCACGAACAGCACCGGCTTGGCGGTCAGCGACCCCAGCATCGCCATCGCGCGGGGTGCATCGGCGGGCGGCGGGACGGTTCGCGCCGGGCGTCCCGCCTGTAGCGCCCCGACCAGCTCGCCCAGCCACTTGGCTTCGGCGATCGAGCTGCGGTCGCCGGTCTTGGCCGCCTTCGCGACCCGGTCGAGGCGCCGCTCGGCCTGCTCGAGGTCGGCGTAGACGAGTTCGGTCTCGATTGTGTCGATGTCGGCCAGCGGGTCGACGCGGCCCTCGGGGTGGACGACGTTCGGGTCCTCATGGACGCGCACGACGTGCAAGATCGCGTCAGTCTCACGGATGTTGGCCAAGAACTGGTTGCCCAGGCCCTCACCGCGGTGGGCGCCGGCCACCAGCCCAGCGATGTCGTGAAACGCGATCGTGTCGGGTACGACCTTGGAAGCTCGTACCGTGGCCGCGACCGCATTCAGGCGCTCGTCGGCTACCGGAACGATCGCCACGTTGGGCTCGATCGTGGTGAAAGGGTAGTTAGCCGCCTCGGCCGCCACCCCGGTCAGGGCGCTGAACAGGGAGGACTTGCCGGCGTTGGGCATGCCGACGATTCCGACCTTCATCGCCGACTCAGCTGGTCTGGGACGTTGCCGGCGTTCATCGCCGACCCTCCTGGCCCGTGGCGGCCGGCCAGCATCCGGCAATCGCGGTTCCAAGCGCCGCGCCGAACACGACGTCGCTGGGGTAGTGGACGCCTAGGTAGGGTCGGCTGATCGCGAAGGCGGCGGCGGCCGCATACAGCGCCGGGGCCGGCACCAGACCCCGGTAGGCGCGGGCGGCGGCGAACGAGGTTGTGGCGTGGGCGCTGGGAAAGGACAGGCGAGAGACGGTCGGCGTCAGCGACGGCAGGCCGTCGAACTGTGGGCGTGGCCGGCGGACCGTGACCTTGACCGCATAGTTGAGCGCATAGGCGGCGGCGACGATCCCCGCTCCGCGCCCCCACTGGCGCCGGCGGCGGCCGCGGTTGGTCAGCGCGCCTGCCGCCCCCAGCCCCAACCAGCAGGCGGCGTGCTCGCCCAGCCGGGAGTAGGCGGCGACCGCGCGTTCGGATCGCGGGGTGTGGCCGCGGCTGCGGGCGAGGACCGCGAGGCGGCGATCGAGTTCAAGCGGGGACACGGCCGAGACTGTACGAGGTCGGTGCGGGGGCCCCGATCAGGCCGCAGTGGTGACCACGCGCCCCAGACGCGCGGTCACCACGACCTACTTGCTCCTCAAGCGCGCGCCGGCATGGCGACGCCAAACCTGGCGGGGGCGTCGTCGTCGCATTGCGCAAAGAATCCCCCGACCACATCGAGCAGCTGCTGGATCCCGTCGGCGGCGTACAAGATCGGCTGGTACTTGGTTATGTCGTAACGCAGGACGCCCATCTGGGCGATGTCGAGCGGGCGGATCTCCGCGTCGCGAAACTCCTCGATCTCCCCGTAAGACGACAGCAGGCCGGCCCCGTAGGCTCGCAGCTCGCCATGCTCGCGGACAACGCCGAACTCGATCGTGAACCAGAACACGGTCGCGAAGAACTCCCGCGCGGCGGCTGTCTCCAACCGTAGTGCCGCGTCTCCGGCTATCCGGTTTAGTTCGGCCAGCCGAGGGCTGGCCAGCAGTCCTCCGTGGCCGATGACCTCGTGGATCAGGTCAGGCTCCGGCGTGTACAACGGCTGGCCGTGATAGCGGATGTACTGAGTCGAGTGGAATACGCCGTCGGCCAGCGAGCCGTAGAACTGCTCGAATCCGACCAGGCCGGCGGCGGGGTGATACTCGAATCCGGTCAACGGCGCCAGCCGAGCGCTGACCTCATGCAGCTGGGGTATGCGGTCGGTCGGCAGGGCCAGGCGGACCATCGCCTCCCGGTAGTCGGCACAGGCCAGCCGCTCGTGCTTGGCGGCCAGCTCCCGGCAGACCGTGCGCCACACCTCCTGCTCGGCCTCGGTGTAGTCGACGTGCGGGACCGGGCCCCCCGGTTCCCATTGCAGCGCGCCCGACGCGATCTGATTGCGCCGCTCGCAGTAGGCGCGGTCGCCGAAGCCGGGGTGATCCGCGTCGAGGTGGACCTTCACGGCGCCGTCGGCGGCGGTGGTGATCGGCGCGTAGAGCTGACCCTCCTTAAACATTCGCGGTCGCCCCCTCGGTCGCGGCATTGTTGCCGGTCGCCCCCTCGGTCGCGGCATTGTTGCCGGTTGCCCCCTCGGTCGCGGCATCGTTGCCGGTTGCCCCCTCGGCCGCGGCACCGTCGCCCGTTGCCCCCTCGACCGCGGCTCCGTTCCCGGTCGCCATCTGGGTTGCGCGATCGGCGGGCCGGTCGGCGTCGACCCAGGACAGCGCGTAGCGACCATCGTCGAGTGATCCGCAAAGGCCGGTCAGCTTCAGCGGCGCGAACGTGTCGCACATCACGGCCAGCTCGTTGGTGAACTTCATCCCGATCGACTTCTCCGCCAGGCCCGGCTGGGGACCGTGGGGCAGACCCGAGGGGTGCAGCGTGATCGAGCCGACGTCGACACCGGGACGTGAGCCGAACTCGCCGGAGACGTAATAGATCATCTCCTCGGACTGCAGGTTGGAATGGTTGTAGGGGATCGGGATTGCGCCCTCCTGCCAGTCGAGCATCCGCGGGCAGAACGAGCAGATCACGAAGTTTGGGCCCTGGAACGTCTGATGCACGGGAGGCGGCAGGTGGACGCGACCGGTGATCGGCTCGAAGTCGTCGACGTTGAACGTGTAGGGATAGACGTAGCCGTCCCAGCCGATCACGTCGAGCGGGTGGTAGTCGAGCTTGTAGTGCTGGTAGCCACCGCGAACGCGTACGACGAGATCGAACTCAGCGCGGTCATCGTGGGTCAGCAGCTCGGTCGGCGGATGGAAGTCACGATGCGAGTAGGGCGCGTGCTCCAGCAGCTGCCCGTAGCGATTGCGGTAGCGATTTGGCGTCTCGATCTCGCCCGGCGTGTGGAAGGTCAGCCACAGTTGATCGCCTGCTGGGCGGAAGCGATAGATCGTCCCGCGCGGGATCACGATGTAGTCGCGCTCGGCGTAGGGAAGCGTCCCGAACGTCGTCTCCAGCTCGCCGGATCCGTGGTGGACGAAGATCACCTCGTCGCCCTCACCGTTGCGGTAGAAGTACTTCTGTTCCTGGCTGGGACGGCAGATGCCGATCTCGACATCGTTGTTGAACATCAGCAGCTGGCGGCCTCGAATCGGATCCCCGCCGTCTTGCACCTGACGGGTGTCGAACAGGCGGTGGGCGTGCGCCTGCGGCACCCACTCGTCGCGCACAATCGGCTCAAACGGCCCCAGCTCGCTGATCCGGCACGGGGACTGCAGGTGATAGAGGATCGACTCGTTGCCGGAGAAGCCCTCAAACCCCATCACTTCTTCGGTCAGGAGTGTCCCGTTCTCCCGGAAGGCGACGTGCCGCTTGGCTGGCACGCGCCCGCGCCGTTCGTAGCGCATCAGGCCGCCGTCTGGGATGGGCGTGCCGTAGCGCCGGTTGCCGTCCGGGATGGGCGTGCCGTAGCGCCGGTCGCGGTCGTCACAGGTTCCCTCGCCGGTCCTGCTCGCGCTCGAGAGCCTCAAACAGCGCCTTGAAGTTGCCCTCGCCGAAGCCGCGCGCTCCGTGGCGCTCGATCAGCTCAAAGAACACCGTCGGGCGGTCGCCGACCGCCTTGGTGAAGATCTGCAGCAGGTAGCCCTCGTTGTCGCGATCGACCAGGATCCCCAGCCGCCGCAGGTCGGCCACATCCTCTTTGATCTCGCCGATCCGCTCCGGGACCTCGGCGTAGTAGGACTCAGGGATGGCCAGGAACTCGACGCCGCGCCGGCTGAGCTCGTCGACGGTGCGGACGATGTCGGTCGTCGAGAGGGCGATGTGCTGCACGCCGGCGCCGCCGTAGAAATCGAGGTACTCCTCGATCTGGGACTTGCGCTTGCCGTCCGCAGGCTCGTTGATCGGGAACTTGATCCGGCCCGAGCCGTCGGTCAGCACCTTGGACATCAGCGCTGAGTACTCGGTGGAGATCGCCTGGTCTGAGAAGTGGATCAGCTCGGTCATCCCGAACACGCGCTCGTAGTAGCCGACCCACTCATCCATGTGGCCGAGCTCGACATTACCCACGACGTGGTCGATCCCGACCAGCAGGCCGTCAGGTCCCTGCGCGGCGCGGCCGCGGGCCTGGAAGCCGGGCAAGAACGGACCCTGGTAGCCGTTACGCGCCACGAACACGTGGCGCGTCTCGCCGTATGTCGCGACCGAGGCGAGGGTCACCGTCCCGTGCTCGTCGCTGAGCTCATACGGGGTCTCGATTCCCCGGGCTCCGTGGGCGACAGCCTGCTCGTAGGCGGCCGTGGCGTCCGGGACGCTGAGCGCGATCGACCTCACGCCGTCGCCGTGGCGCTTGTGGTGCTCGGCGATCTCGTCGCTGCCGGTCAGGGTGCCCGTCAGCACGAGCCTGATCCGGCCCTGCTCCAGCACGTGGGAGACCTGGTCACGGCTGCCGGTCTCAAGCCCGCGGTAGGCGGTTTCCGTGAAGCCGTAGGCGTGTATGTAGTAGTAGGCCGCCTGGGCGGCATTGCCAACGAACAGCTCGAGGTGGTCGATGCCGTGGATGGGCATCGCATCGTGCGCAGCCACAGCCGCTACCGGTACCGGCCGGTTCAAGGTTTGGGTTGTCATGTATGCAATGATCAGGGTGTTGCAGCGATACCTCAATGCCGGTACGTTGCGTATCAGGGGTTAAACACCCTTTCATGGACTCCACCGACCGATCAATCGTTGCGCTGCTGCGACAGAACGCCCGGCGGTCCTATCAGGACATCGGGCGCCACGTCCATCTGTCGGCTCCGGCCGTCAAACGACGGGTCGATCGCCTGGAGGATGAGGGCGTGATAATCGGCTATGCGGCGATCGTCGATCCGCAGGCATTCGGCTGGAGCGCCGAGGCATTCGTTGATCTGTACTGCGAGGGTGGCATGCCCGCTGGCGCGATCCGGCGCGCCGTGGAACCGGAGGCGGGCGTCGTCTCCGCCCACACGGTCGCGGGCGAAGCCAGCGCGCTGCTGCACATCCGGGTCCAGGACACCAAGGACCTCGAGCTCACGCTCGAGCGGATCCGCGCCACCGACGGGGTGACCCGGACGGTTACCGAGGTCGTGCTCTCGACGCTGTTTCAGCGATGAGACGCCCGTACCCCGATGGGCGGCCGCCCTCGATCAGAGACTTCATGGCCTTTGAGGAGCACGTGCGCAACGCGCGGGCCAATCGCGGCGCCAGCGTGCCTGAGGCGTGGTATGAAGCGCCTGCGTTCTACTTCTCCAATCCCGGCGCCGTTTACCGCGACGGGGATGAGATCCCCAAACCGGCCGACACCGAGGCGCTCGACTACGAGTTGGAGCTCGCCTGCGTGATCGGCGCTGACGGTCGGCCGGAGGGCTTCACGATCATGAACGACTTCTCCGCCCGTGACCTGCAGGCGCGCGAGATGGCGGTCGGGCTCGGGCCGGCCAAGGGCAAGGACTTCGCCACCGCTCTGGGCCCGGCGCTGGTTTCGGTCGACGAGCTACCGGCGGATCTGGATCTGCGGGCCGTCGCGCGGGTCAACGGCGAGGTGCGCACCGACTCGCGCACCGGCGGGATGTTCTTCTCGTGGGAGCAGCTGCTGGCGGCCGCGGCGCGCAACACGCCGGGTCTGCTGCCGGGCGAGGTGATCGGCTCAGGGACCGTCGGACGCGGCTGCATTCTCGAGCACGGAGATCAACGCTGGCTGGTGCCCGGCGACGAGATCGAATTGGAGATCGAGGGGATCGGCGTGCTACGAAACCGGATCGCCTGATCGGAGCCGGCCGATCCAACACCGGCCGATCATGCGAGCCGGAACCTAAAGTGGGGCACGGCGACTGCCGATTACCTGATGGATGTCTCGCAAATGGGTTTCCTCAGTTGGCCATCGCCTTCGTGACGAGGAGCGCGGGGCGGTGCTCGTGCTGGTGGCTGGGTGCATGGTCGTGTTCCTGGGGATGGCGGCCTTGGCGATCGACCTCGGGTCCTTTCGCCAGGCCCGGCAACAAGCGCAGAGCACCGCCGACGCGGCAGCGCTGGCCGCTTCCTACGACCTGCCGAGCAATCCCACCCCGACACAAATCGCCACGGCGACGTCTGACGCGAAGGCGTATGTGATTTCGAACATGCCCGCCGTGGCGCATACGTACACGTGCGCGTCGGGTCAGCCGGGCGTCTGCATCACAACCCCTTACAACGGCATCTCAAATGAGATCAGAGTCGCCGTCACCCAGAACCTACCGAGCTCCTTCGGGGGTGTGTTGGGCGTCACCAGCGCCACCGTGAGCGCCAGTGCAGTCGCGAAGCAGACGGCGACGACCTCCTGTTCGACCCCGGGGACGGGCTGCGACGCGGTCTTCGCGAAGGACAGCAGCTGCTCTGACAACAGCGTGATATTTGGTGGAGGTACACATATCACCGGCGGCATTAACAGCAACGGCTCCCTGAACGTGGGGGGCGGTGGTTCAAGCTTCGGACCCACAACGTACGGGTCCGGCTGCACCGTAAGCCCAAGCAAATACCAACAGCAGAACAACACCTTCACGTCGGGACCCACGGCGCAGGCTCTAACCGCGACCTGGCCGATCGACTACGCGACCGACTTTCCGCCCTGCACCGGGGCCGCCTGCACCGGCCCGGGCGGGACGCCGAGCTTCTGCACTTCGGCCTTCACCGCAGCGTCGACGACCCTGGATACCTACACGAAACCGTATACGTTGACGTCAGGCCAAATCTACTGCGAGGTCGGCAGCGGCACCGCGAGCGACCCGACTACCTGGAACGGCGCGCTGACTGTCAATGGAGGCCCGGCCGAGTCCACATTCGTCGCCGGAAGCGTGACGCTCGGCGGCGGCGACAACCTGACCTGGTGCGGCTACTCCTCCTCCTCCCCGGGCTACAACGTGTCCGCTTGCAATGCGGCGGTTCCCCAGCCCGCCACGGGGAGCTATCCGCTGATCTACGCGGTCGGGAGCGGTACTTCGATCAACAACGCAGGAGGCGGGGGCACGTTCCTCGGCGACATGTTCGCACCCAACGGAACCATCTACATCGGGGGCGGTGACTCGACGACCTTTCTGGAGGCTCTTGATGTTTCCATCCCGGGCGGGGGGTTCACCGGCGACGGCCCTTCGGACTCAGGGACCAGCTCGTCGTCCGGTTCCGCGTCCCTGGTCGGTTGACACGGGCGCCGCTGCTCAGGTGCCGAACCCGACCCGGTGACCCGCGTCGTCGACCAGCACGTAGACGATCCGGGACAGGTCGAGCGCCACTGTCCCGTCCTCGGCGGTCAGGTCGTGCCATCCGGTAGAGCCGAGCGCCTCACGCAGGCGGGTGAGCTCAGCGGGGGGGACGCGGGCGCTGAGGACCTGTCCCCCCAGGAAGCCGATGTTGATCTTCTGTGGCTTGTCGTCTGGCATCGTCGGTGCTCCTCTTCAAGGCTTCGTTTGGACGATCTCGGTCAGTACCCCGCCGGTGGAGGCGGGATGAAGAAATGCCACCCGCGAGCCACGGATGCCCGCGCGGGGCGCCTCGTCGATCAACCGCAGGCCCGCGGTCCGGCATGCGTCAAGCGTCTCCTGCACGGAGGCCACGCGATAGGCGACGTGATGTAGCCCGGGGCCCTTGCGGGCCAGGAACTTGCCCACCGGGGTGTCCTGGTGCAGCGGCTCCAGCAGCTCGATGTGACCGTCGCCGACGTCGAGCAGCGCGGCGTCGACGCCCTGCTCGGTGATGGTCTCACGGTGCACGAGCGGCATTCCTAGCGCATCACGGTAAAGCGCCAGCGCCGAATCGATGCTCTCGACAGCGACGCCGACGTGATCGATGCAGGACAGCATGCGGCCCGAGGATACCGACGGCCTGACCCAGACGGACGAGGCCGAGCGCTCGGCCGACCGGCTGTCCGTCCGGCCGACCGTCCGGCCGACGATCGCAATCTTCGCCGCTGGTCGCTTCAGCCGGCCTCCCGTGGCGAGTGCATGAAGATCACACCGACACGGACCGCTGCTGCTAAAAAACGGAGGCTGGATTGCGTCAGCCCGCGGTGCCAACGCGGCACTGCCGGCAGCAACTCGTGGAGACAGACGAGACAGATGAGACTGGGAGTCACGCAATGTTGAAGCTCACCCGCTGGTGCATCGCCCATCGCCGTCGCGTAGTCCTGGCCTGGGTGGCCGTCGCGGTCCTCACCACCGTCGTCGCCGGAGCCATCGGTCGTCAGTACGCCACCAACTTCAGCCTGCCCGGGACCGAGTCCCAGCGGGCGCTTGACCTGCTCAGGCGGGACTTTCCCGCCCAGAGCGGCGACGTCGACACGATCGTCTTCCACGTCTCCCACGGCACGATTTACTCGCCGGCCGTGCGCGCGGCGATGACGCCGGTGCTGGCCCGCGTGGCCCGGGACCCGCACGTCGCGGGGGTGCTGAGGCCCTACGGCGTGCGCGGAGCCGTCGAGGTCTCACGCGACCGGATGACCGCCTTTGCGACCATCAACTACGACAAGTCCGCCAACCTGCTGCCGAACGCGACGGGCAATGCGGTCCTCGATCAGATCGGCGCGGTTCACGTGTCCGGCCTGCAGGTGGCGGCGGGCGGTCAGGTGATCGAGGACGCCGAGGGCTTCAGCGTGGGCCCGGCCACCGAGATCGGGGTGGTTGCCGCGCTGGTGATCCTGTTGCTCACGTTCGGCTCGCTGACCGCGGCCGGGATGCCGTTGATCACGGCCGGCCTGGGCCTGATCACCGGCGTGGCGCTGATCGGGCTCGCCACCCACATCACGAGCATGTCGAACATCTCACCCGAGCTGGCGCTGATGATCGGGCTCGGGGTCGGGATCGACTACGCGCTGTTCATCGTCACCCGCTTCCGTGAGAACTACCTCGCCCTCGGCGGCGTGGAGCGTTCGGTGCTCGGTGCGATGGACACCTCCGGGCGGGCGATCCTGTTGGCCGGGACCACCGTGGTGATCGCACTGCTCGGAATGTTCGCCACCGGAGTGAGCTTCATGTACGGATTGGCGATCGCCGCGGTGATCGCGGTGCTGCTCACGCTCGTGGCTTCGCTGACGCTGCTGCCGGCGATCCTGTCGCGTTTCGGGCCGCGGATCGTGCGGCCCCGGGAGGCTCGGCGCAGTCCATTCGGTCGCCGCCGGACGCCAGCAACGGTCACTGACGGTGGTGGCGCAGCCGTCAGCGCGGCGCCCCGCTCGAGGTGGCGGCAGTGGAGCGAGATGGTGCAGGCGCGCCCGTGGCCGCTGGCGATCGTCTCGCTGGCGGTGATGATCGCGCTGCTGCTCCCGGTGTTCGCGCTGCGACTTGACACCAGCGACGCCGGCAACGATCCGGCCAGCACCAGCTCTCGCCATGCCTTTGACCTGCTGGCGCACGGCTTCGGAGCAGGGTTCAACGGCCCGTTGCTGGTGATCGCCGAGCTGCCCAGCCCCAACCACACATCGGCGCTGCCGGCGCTGCGGGCTGCGGTCAGCGCCGCCCCCGACGTCGTCGCTGTCACGCCACCCCGGATCGCGCCGTCGGGCACCGTCGCGGTCATCGAGGTCTACCCCGGCTCGGCGCCTCAGGCGACCGCGACCACCGACCTGGTCAACCACCTGCGCCACGACGTCGTACCGCCGCTGGCGCGCCGCAACGGCGCGCCGGTCCTGGTTGGCGGCTTCACCGCAGGCTCGATCGACTTCTCCCACGTGCTCTCGGGCAAGCTACCGCTGTTCATCGGGATCGTGGTCGTGCTCTCGGCGCTGCTGCTGCTGGTCATCTTCCGCTCGCTGGTGATCCCGCTCCAGGCCGCGATCATGAATCTGATCAGCATCGGCGGTGCGCTCGGCGTCACCGTCCTGGTGTTCCAAGACGGTTGGTTCGCGAGCGTGCTCGGCGTGGAGAAGGGCCCGATCGAGCCATGGATACCCGTGCTCATGTTCGCCGTCGTGTTCGGGCTCTCGATGGACTACGAGGTGTTCCTTATCTCCCGGGTGCGCGAGGAGTGGGTCCGGCGTCAGGACGCTTCCGGCGCCGTGGCCGACGGCATCGCGTTCACCGGGCGGGTGATCAGTGCCGCCGCCGCGATCATGGTCTGCGTGTTCCTGTCGTTCATGCTCGGCAACCAGCGCACGATCAAGGAGTTCGGATTCGGGCTCGCCGCGGCGGTGTTCCTCGACGCTCTGGTTGTGCGCTGCGTGCTGCTGCCGGCCGTGCTCGAGCTGCTCGGCCCGGTCACGTGGCGCCTGCCGCGCTGGCTCGACGCTCGCCTGCCCCACATCAATATCGAGGGCTCGGCCGCGCGCACATCCACCGCGCCCGCGACGCTCGGTGACGAGGAGGCTGCCGAGCGCCAGCCGACGCGCGTGTAAGGGTTCGCATCGTGGGCCCTAAGGAGTCACGACTTTATTGATCCTCTGATCGCCTGATGTTCGGATGGAGGAACCG
>CALAQT010000243.1 GCA_937888775.1 uncultured Actinomycetes bacterium
GACGACGCACGTCAGGGAGGGGACAGGCCATCGAGCACGGACCTGAAACAACGCTCTACGTCATCGACCTAGCCTCCAATCCAGCGTGTTCACTCGTAATGTGCGACCTCGCGTCGCACGCGACAATGCAGAAGTGTGATTCGCGCAGGCGAGATGGCCTAGTTCGTTCCGAAGGAGGAGCCCAGTGAGGGTCAAACCGCGGAGCGGAGACTCCTCGCTCGCCGTGGATGGAGGAGCCGGACGCCGGCTCGCCCGCACTGTCGGAGCTCGTCCAGGGCGAGCGTGTGCGCGCCGCTGGCTCGGACGCTCGCTCGTCCGGGAAATCGGCAGTGCGGAGTGTTGGGTCGGTCTTGGTTCCGATCAGCACGGCGCTCTTGATGCCTGCACGGACCACGGTCGCGATGGCTGACCCCCGGGCATGGTCTCTCGTGTTGCAGTCGCCATTTTCGCAGGCGCGAGGGCGCGCATTCGAGCGACTGGCGAGGTTCGGCGACCGCAGACTCCAAACTTGCCGGTCCGGGCCATTTACTTTGCCGTTAGCACCGTTTAGTGTCGACGCCGCAACATCGGTGAGTCTGGCCCGGATGGAGAGCATCTGCGGGGAGCGCACCGTGAACGAGCAAAGAGAATGTTGAGGACCATTGGGCGGCCGGGACTTGTGGCGGCCGGTGGGGCGCTGGCGGCTGGTACGAGCCTCGACGTGAGGCCCTGGCGGGTTCCGGCGCTGATCTTGGGCGTCGTGCTGGCTTGCATCGCGTCGCTTGCTCTCGCAGCGCTTCCTGGCACGAGAGCCCCGAGCACCCACCTGATCGCCTCGCGCCGTGGCTTACAGAGCTAATCGACGACTCGCCTGCCGGTCAGTCTTGCTCCGGCTGCCTCGGGGAGTATCGGTGGCTCTGACCGCAGCTTGGCCGGTGCGTCAGGGCGCCTCGTTGGTGACCCAGCGCGGGGGTATACGCGGCACGTTCAACGCCTCGGGGGCGGCGTTGCGTGTGGGCCGGGTGACCGTCGGCTTCTCTCTCGCCGGTGTAGGGCGCGGCCACAGTCTTGATCGCGTGGCTGCGGTCGCTCCCACGCCAGCGGCAAACCAGGTTCTCTACCGGCACGGGCCGATCAGCGAGTTCTATCGCAACGGCCCGTACGGGCTCGAGCAGGGCTTCACCGTGCCCAAGCCCCCACAGGCAGGCTCTGGACCGCTCGTGGTTGCGCTGGGGATCAGCGGCTCACTCCTCCCCAAGCAGGTCGGTTCACAGGTCTTCTTTAGAACGAAATCGGGCGTGACCGCGTTGCGCTACGGGCAGTTGAGCGCCGTGGACGCCGCAGCTCGTCGGCTGCCCGCGCACATGCAGATCCGCAACGGGACGCTTGAGCTTTTGATCGATGACAGCAATGCGCGCTACCCGCTGCGGATCGACCCGTTCATCCAGCAGCAAGAGCTCACAGGCGGCGGGGAGATCGGCCCCGGCGGCTTCGGTACCAGCGTGGCGCTATCTGGCGACGGCACCACCGCCCTGATCGGCGCCCCGGATGACAACACCACCGGGGTCGGTGCGGCGTGGGTGTTCACGCTCTCGAACGGCGTCTGGACCCAGCAGGCAAAGCTCACCCAAAGCGATGACAGCGGCAACATCGGTTTCGGTGCCAGCGTGGCGCTGTCTGGCGATGGCAACACCGCCCTGATCGGCGCATCTAAGAACCTCGGCCTCGAGGCCCGTGCTGCGTGGGTGTTCACCCGCTCGGGCTCCACTTGGACCCAGCAGGCCGAAATCACTGATCCACTACCCTCCGACGGGCGCTATGACCTGTTCGGCAACAGCGTGGCGCTGTCTGGCGATGGCAACACCGCCCTGATCGGCGCATCTAAGAACCTCGGCCTCGAGGCCCGTGCTGCGTGGGTGTTCACCCGCTCGGGCTCCACTTGGACCCAGCAGGCCGAAATCACTGATCCACTACCCTCCGACGGGCGCGATGACCTGTTCGGCAACAGCGTGGCGCTGTCTGGCGACGGAAACACGGCGCTCATCGGCGGGCTTGGCACTGGCGGAGCGGCGTGGGTGTTCAAGCGCTCGGGGTCCACGTGGACCCAGCAGGGCGAAAGGCTCACAGGCAGCGGGGCGGGCGGCGAGGAGATAAATATCGGTTCCAGCGTGGCGCTATCTGCCGATGGCAACACCGCCCTGATCGGCGACGCGGGTGACAGCGCCGCGTGGGGTGCTGCGTGGGTGTTCACGCGCTCGGACGGCGTCTGGACCCAGCAGGGCGACAAGCTCACCGGCCAGGACGAAGAGGGCGACGTCTTCGGCGGAAGCGTGGCGCTGTCTAGCGATGGAAACACAGCGCTGATTGGCCAGGACTCGTACGACGCCGACGTCGGTGCTGCGTGGGTGTTCACGCGCTCGGACGGCGTCTGGACCCAGCTGGGCGGCCCGCTGGTCCCAGACAGCGACGCCTTATATTATTTCGGCCAGAGCGTGGCGCTGTCCGGCGATGGCAACACCGCCCTAGTCGGCGGCCCCTGGGACAACCACAACGCGGGCGATGCCTGGGTGTTTGTCAGCGGGTTACCCACGGTCGTGACTGGCGCGGCGTCCGCTGTTACACAGAGTTCAGCGACGTTGAACGCGACCGTGAACCCGAACGGCGGTGACGTCAGCGACTGCCACTTTCAATACGGCACCACGAGCCTCTACGGTTCCAGCGCCCCTTGCGCGACGCCTCCCGGATCAGGGAATAGTGCGGTGGCGGTCGCAGCGCCGGTTGGGAGCCTCGCTAAAGGCACCACCTATCACTTCCGGATCGCTGCGACGAACTCGCGCGGGACCAGCTACGGCAGCGACGAGACATTCACGTCGAAAAAAGCAGCCGCAACCGGGAGGATCTCGCTTGACGGGTCCACGATCGACGTTCAGCGTAACCACGAGGCACTCATCAAGCTCACCTGCACCGGCACAGCAACCTGCCGCGGCAAGCTAACGCTAACCGCCAAAAGCGCGGGCAAGAAGGGCAAGAACGGCAAGCCCAAGAAAATCGGAACCGCCGCCTTCTCCATTCCGGCAGGCAAGACCAAGACCATCAAGCTAACGCTCAGCCGGACCGGGCGCGCGTTCCTGAACGCCGCTCACGGGCATCTCAGCGCCAGCCTGACGATCCTCAAGACGTTTCCCACGCCGAGCACGAGCCAGAGCCATCGCGTCCATCTGGTCCAGCAGAAAGCGAAGAAGCGCAAGAAGTAGGACTGCCGCTCCGCTGAGCGAGCGGGCTTTCCTGATCGAACGGTCCCGGCTTTCCCGGAAGCGCTGATTCATGACAGCGAGCAGACGTCAATACGAGCAGGTCATGTGTTGCCTGCCAGATGCGTCAACGTCGGACGCAGGCTGCTGCCTCCGATTCCGGCGTCCGGCGCCTCCGCGGAGATTGGCAGTTGCGCTCTCGCGTGTCTGCGGTCGTCTCCAGCGGCGCCCTCGAGAAGCCCGCAAGGGACGACCAGCGGGTCTCCGCAGGCGCTCTCAGATCAGAGGGCGCTCGCTTCGCCGGGCGGATGCAGAAGAGTCGGCCGTGGCTCTCGCTCGTGAGGAATCTGAGCACTCTCTGACACGGCGGACCCAGACTTCTGCTTCCACGAAAACGGGGAACTCTCACGCCACCTGCCGAGGGGCGATCAGGCTGCTGCATCCCGCCAGATCCAGCAGCGCAGCGAAAGCCCCGCTTTCGTTTGGTGACGAGCATCTCTGCCGGCGCGAGCAGCGCCCTGCTTGGCGCGGAAAGCGCGACTCTCGTCGTGGCGCCTCGATGGTCTGACGCGCGAGTACCGGCGCTTGCTGAATAGCCAGCGCCCGGCACCCCATCACGCGCGAGGTCAAACTTGGCTGCTGCTAGCTCACCGCGCAAAGACTGCCAGGCAGCAAGCGTGGGCCCGGAGGTGCCCTCTCTCTATCGAGCGAGCGAAGGGCCCGGACTGCCCAATCGACCGCTGTCGCAATGGACGACAGGGAGCAGTCTCGAGAACGCTCGCGAGACGCTCGGAATCGAGTGCGACGCAGGCGCCGGCCTGCCCAGCGCCCCAGCGCGGGGCACGGACAAAAGCGATCGCCGGAGCTGACACCGAACGGGGACGCCCGTGGGCGACCCCTCCGTCGCCGAAGCGCTCGCGCCTAAGCGACCAGCCCGACCGGCGAAAGGACTCATCCGTTCGTCAGTTGGCCTTTCGTTGCTTCGGCTGCGATTTCGCCGGGCGATTCTGCGCTGTCCGCGCATCACCGCCGTGACCTCCGCGGTGACACCCGTCGTCCGTGTGTGGTTTGAGCTACCGGGTATCGATCGTGAGCTGGGTGAGATCGGTGAGGTCCGGGCCGAGTGTCGCCAGGGTCCAGCTTGACCCATCGGTCGTGTCGGCGGCGATACAGAGCCGGCCGAAGGTGACCGCGAGCCCTCGCATCCAGACGTCGGGTAGCCAGCTGAACGGCAGCGAGACATCGACCCCGTCTGCGGTGCGGACGATCCTGCGCTGCTCCTCGGGTCCGATCATCGTGAGCTCGACCGTCAGCTGGGGCTCGCCGAGCCACGCACGCAGCGTTCTGAGCACCCGTCCGTAGAGAGCGGCCTCAAGCTGAGGCCGGACGGTCCCAAGCTGGGCGTGTCCGGTTCGCAAGCGCCTTGTCCAGATCGCGGCGGTGGTGGCCTGCAACCGGTCCGGCAGTCGACCACCGGCCGCGAGCAGCCGCAGTGTCTGCTCCTCGGTCTGCCGGCGCGGCGCGCCGTAGTCGAACCTGAGCCCGTCGATGTCCATGTTGAGCGGGTCGGTTGGACCGCGGGAGGCCAGCGTAAGCACGTGTGGATCGTCGGCCCGTCGAGACCATGTGCGCAGCAGCTCAAGGCAGGCGACGCTCTCGCCGGGCAGCGCGGCAGCCGTGACCTCGCCCTTCGGATCGCGGTGGTCGACGGCAATCAGCTCACCGGCCTCCCAACGCACGGTGTGGGTGTCCCCGCCGCACAAGACCGGGACTTCGGCCGCGGGGATACCGGTCCACCAATGACTCATCGGCTGGTCTCCTGGCTCTCTGGGAGTGAGACCGAGACGACCGCTTGGTGAGATTCGACGCACATCAGCAGGTCAAGGCGCTTGGCGCGTGGATCCAGGGCCGGCCGGTAGCGCATCGTCCCCTGCGCGCTGTCGCCGCGGACGCCCCCGCCGGTCGGGATCCCGAGGTAGTGATTTTCAAGGTCATCACGCGCCCACCACGCGACCGGCAGCTCATCGAGGGCGCCGACGCCCGACAAGTTTGGGGCGACGTCGAACTCGACCTCGAAACCGTCCAGGTCAGACGTGATCGAGTTAGCGGCAAACTGGACCCCGTCACACGAGGGTGCCACGGCGCCGAGAACCAGCGTCCACTCCGGACCATCGTCTGATCCGAGACGGTCCAGCAGAGATCCCCACGGCTCGACCAAACCGGGGGTGGACGCGCGCGATATTCGGCGCTGATGGAGAGGACGACGCGGCATACGGGCTGCGACCGCCCGCAGCCCTAACAGCAGCGACCCCTCCTCAAGTGCACCCGCGGCAACAAGCGCCTGGATCATGGGCTCCAGATCCCTGGTAACCCCGGACCGTGGGACGGCCACAGCGAGATGTCGCCAGAGAAACCGCTCCAGCGGACTTCGATCCTCGAGCGCCTCGATGCCGACCTCCCAGCGCGCCGTACGACCGTGAAGATCGACCCGGGTGCCGTCGATCTCAAGCCACGTTGCCTCCGGGGCGATCGTTCCGTGCAACTCCAACTCCCCGTCCACGTAACCTTCGCCGTCTCGGCCACCATCGCCAAACCGGACCTCGGGTCGATGACCGTCAGAGTCAATGATCTTGGGGGGCGTGTGGTTCCACGGGAAACCGCCCGGCCGTCTGAACGAGCGTGACACTTGGCCTGGGCCCGGAGCGTCCAAGTAGCGGCGGTAACGCAACGTTCCCCCGTCAGCGGTGATGGCAAGGTCACGCACCAGCACCTGACCGTGACCGACCAGGATCTCTTGGTCGATCACCCTGGCCTGTCGCGGGGGAAGGCTGTCGGCCTCGCGGCGACGCAGCGGCGGGCCGAAATGAACAAAGCCGGGCTTGCCAGACCGGATGTGGGTCGCGGTCGCGTAGTCATCGATCACCCACCACGCCTCATCGGCGCCAATCGCGCCCGCGACGACCAACGCGGCAGCGGCACCCCGAAACGCTGACCAGTGACCGGGCTGCTGCTGATCAGAATCATCAAGCAGCCGCTCGCCCAACCGGCGCAGGTAAACCTCAGCATCGAAAGCCACCATCAGTGCCCAGCGTGACAGACCCCGTACCAGACCGCGCGGCACGGATTCACAGAACGGATCAAGGCGATCACGCTCGCGCCGGCTACACGCCCTCGCCCGCCGCAGCGCAACCGGGTACACACCACCGTTACCGACGAGCCACAGCGGGGATTGTCCGAGGAACTGTGTAGGCACGAGCGAAAGAGATCGCTATGCCTAGGA
>CALAQT010000244.1 GCA_937888775.1 uncultured Actinomycetes bacterium
CACGTCAGGCTCTCGCGACCGCTCGGATTCACCCCCAAATGACGAGGAGTCCCGAAAATGCTGCAGCGCCTCGTACTCCACACTCGTCCCGCCGATCCGCACGACCATCGGCTCCAACGACTTACGCGCCCCCGTCCATCATCAACGCACGCGCGTAGTACTCCGCAGCCCAGCGCTGCTCCGAGCGCACAAGACCCGACGCGACATCAGCGAAGTACACCGCCAACCGATCGACCACCGCCGGCGCAACCCCGACCATCTCCTCACCGATCCCGATGTCCATCACGCTGGCAGCAACCATGCCAATCAAGTTCACCGCGAAGCTACATAACCCTTCCCGCCACCTGCCAGAGCACTACTATTCGCCTGCGGGCCCTCTCGCCATCAACGACGGCGAGCCTGCGGTTGGGCGCGCTGCGAGCACGGAGGTGGCTTCGTGTCAACGGACGATGACGGCCTGAACACCGGGCATGTCGCGACGGACGGCGCGCTTGATCGCGTCGACGCTGGGATCTTCCTACAGGTCTTGCAGGTCTACCTATCGCCACCAGTCGTTGAGGCGCGCAGATTCTGGGGGACGGTGCCCGACGGGCTCGGACTCGAGGAGCTCAACGCCTCCTATCCACTCGGCAGCGAAGGTCGATCTCACATCTGGACGGTGCTGATCTTCTGGGAATCGATCGGCGGCCTGCTCAAGCGTGGGTTGCTGCGCGAGGAGCTCGCCTTCGACACAGTCCTCGACGTGCCACCGTGGCAGAAGGTCGAGAACCTGATCCGCGACCTGCGGGTTGAGCGCGACGAGCCTGGGGAAGGTGAGAACCTGGAGTACGCCTATCGCCGTGCAATGGCGTACGCGGCCGACCGGCGCTCATGATCGAGCGGGGTCACGTTGCCCAACTGATAGCGGGTCCAGCGCTCCATACCAGCTAGGCCCTCCTTCTCGCCAAACGCAAGAGCGCCGCTTCGCCACGACAGTCTGTCCGTGGCCTCGGCCAGACAGCTCCTGGGGGCTGGAAAGAGCAGCGGTTGAGCGTGCTGGTCCTCGATCGTTGGGGCACTCATGCGCAGAACTCGCTCTGCCGGGTCTCGTCGGACGTCGCCTGAAACGCGCGCCAGCAACACAGGTCTCCTATGCCGCGACGCCGCACCTCGGTAGCTGGATGTCGGGGGTCACGCTTCGTCTGTCGTTACAGTCTTCGGCGTGATGAGCGCTTACAACCCGGCTGTCGACCGGATCCTGGCCCGGATGGGCAGCCACATTCCGCGCTTCTTGCCAACCGAAGGGGTTCGACAACCGATGCTGAGCGCGAATGCGTGGTCGGCGATCACGTTGGAGACCCAGGCCGACTTCAACATGGCCCACATCAAAGCCGCTTGTGCGGAAAGCGACCTGACCGCATTGATCGCCGAACTCGCTGATCGAGCCGCGATTGTGCTGGGGCACCCCGACGATACCGACTCTCTCGCTCCGCTCGTGGAAACACTCGGGCTGACGAACGCGGGCAATGCACCCCTCATGGTCTACTCGTTGAACGGTGGAGTGCAGGATGACGACATCGAGCGCGTCACCGACGCGGCGGGGTTGGACGAGCTCGCTGGCCTGATGGAAAGCGCGTTCTCGCTCACGGCCGAGGGACCCAGCCTTCGCACAGGTCTGATCGAGGATCCGAGCGTCGATGGTTGGCTCTTGCGGGTGGACGGTGTCCCCCGAAGCGGCCTCATCACAACCCGGGACGATGATCTGGTCGGCGTCTACTGCATGTCCACTCCCGCCGAGTTCGCGCGGCGCGGTTACGGCCGACGCGTCCTCAACCACGTCCTCGGCGCGTGCGCCGCGACCGGCGCACAGTATGCGTACCTCGTCGCCACCCCCGCGGGCTTCCCGCTGTACCGCGCGACCGGCTTCGACACCCTCGCCGAGCTCCCGATCTGGGTCGCCGGACACTCCACACAGTTCCACTGATCCACCCGCCGAACTGATCACTCACGTCCGGGCGACGCGCGAGCTGGCTCGGTCCGGACGAAGCGGCATGGGCGCACGTCACCGTGGCCGGTTCGCCGCTACCGGATTGCGATCTGAGCGACAGCGTTGTTTACGCGGTCAGGGAAGTGCCTCCCGGCGGTATCAGGCGTGTTCGAGGACCCGCGAGAGCCATTCCAGAGCTACCTGATAGCGCTCCTGGAAGCGCCCGCCGTGGTTGCCAGGATTCTCCAGGTGCTCGTGAGCGATCCCAGCCTCGCTGAGATGGTGGCTGAGCAGCCGGTGACCCCAGTGGAGGTTGTAGTCGTCCTTGGACCCGGCGTCGATCATGATCCCGCGGAGGCTCCGGAGGTTGTCAATGCGATCGTGCACATTGACGACGGGATCGAAGCGCAGCCAGCGGTCCCAGACTTCTTGGAGCAACTCGCCGCTCGGGAACGCCACCGGGAGGTCAACGTAGTAGGGCGGGTTGTCGGGGTTTGGCGAGTACGTCGCGGAGTAGTTGTAGACGATCTCGGCCCAGAAGTTGCCCTCGACCGGGCCGTCCGGAGCCTCTGGCCAGATACTGTCGAGGTACTTGTAAAGCATGAACTTGTGGGTCATGTCGAGGAACGAGTCAGCCGACAGCACGGCCATCGCACCGAACACGTCGGGATGCCGGGAGGAGAGATTCCACGAACCGAATCCGCCGGATGAGAAGCCGAACACGCCGCGGCTCGAGGCGTCCGGGATCGTCCGGTAGGTGCCGTCGATGTGCGGGATGATGTCGTGCAGCACGTACTGCTCGAAGTTGCCGGTGACCGGTGAGTCGACCCATTGGCCGCATCCCCATCGACACCAGCCGTCGGGGATGACGACGATCATCGGTGCCGTTCCCATCCGACCGAAGACGGGATCGAGCACGTCCTCGAGTGGCGTCACCCAGCGCTGCCCGTCGTTCTTCGGGGCTATCTCGTCCTGCGCGCTGCTGCCGAGGGCATGCAACAGGTAGGCGGTCGGATAGCGCCTATCCGACTCCTCGTAGCCCGGCGGCAGATAGACGAACAGATCCCGCTCGCTCGGATCTCCCAGCAGGTTGCCCACGAGCTGTGTGCCCTTGACGCGCGAATGAACGATCACCGGATCCCCCAGATGGTTGACTTGACTTGCGCGCGCATCGTACGTACAGCTGACGCTCCCTGCACGACAACAGCTAAACCCGACGAGCGCGTCCAACGGAGCGCTCATCGCGCGTCCACCGAGACAGCCCGTTTGGGCTGCTTGCGGCAGTCTCGGCGAGCCGTTTGGCGCGGCCGAGACTGCTGGTTCGGAACGTCAGGAGTCACGCCGACC
Organism: uncultured Actinomycetes bacterium; assembly: GCA_937888775.1. The sequence goes on from CALAQT010000244.1 coordinate 3,314, forward strand.
GACACGGCCACCGCTGCCCGTCTGCCCCGGCAATGCAGCACTTCAGCGCCGCCGACGGGCCGGTCAGCTCCATCGTTAGCCAGGTTCCCGGCCGGCTGCAAGCAGAAGAGCAGACGTCCTGTGTCAACCCCCGAGCGAAATAGCGGATGTCGGCTTGCCGT
>CALAQT010000245.1 GCA_937888775.1 uncultured Actinomycetes bacterium
GGGGATTCATGGTCGTAGCGTCCAGCGAGTCACCCCCAAACGACGAGGAGAGCCGGTTTTGTGACCTCCCGCGGACCCGTAGCCTGTCTAAGCGCTAACACGTCGAGAGCGACTCGACAGGCCCGCTTGCGATCCTTTGGCTAGGTTGAGAGGCGCGTCGTACGACCTTCTGATTCTCGTACGGATCTTGCAGGACGACTCCTGGCTCAAACGTAATCCTCTTTTCGGGATGGGTTTTGCTCTATCGGGTCCCCCATCCGGGACGTTCAGACCCCCAGCGGTCTTACCACGAGCCGGGCGTAGCATCGATTCGTGTGCCTGGCCAAGTAAGCTCGCCATCTGGATGAGGAAGAGAGGAGAGGTCGGGGCGTAGTCGTGGCCGATAGCGAGACGATCCGTAATCACGCGGCATTCATCTGGTCGGTCGCCGACCTTCTGCGCGGGGACTACAAGCAGTCTGAGTACGGCAAGGTGGTCCTCCCGCTCACGGTGATCCGCCGCTTGGATTGCGTCCTTGAGCCGACCAAGCAGGCGGTCCTGGAGAGGCACAAGCAGCTCGCGGGCAGGATCGAGAACGTCGACCCCGTTCTCCAGGCGGTGGCGGGCCAGCAGTTCTACAACACCAGCCCGCTGACCTTCACCAAGCTCCTCGACGACCCCAACACGATCGCCGACTCCCTGCTTCTCTACATCGGGGGGTTCTCCGAGTCGGCGAAGGACATCATCGAGAAGTTCGATTTCGGGATCCAGATTGACCGGCTGCGCAAGGCCAACGTGCTGTATCAGGTGATCGGCAAGTTCGCCGACATCGACCTGCATCCGGAGGCGGTCTCGAATCTAGAGATGGGCTACCTCTACGAGGAGCTGATCCGGAGGTTCTCAGAGCTATCCAACGAGACGGCCGGGGAGCACTTCACGCCTCGCGAGGTCATCCGGCTGATGGTCAACCTGCTGTTCATCGACGATGCCGATGACGTGCTCACCAAGCCAGGGATCGTTAAGACCCTGTGCGACCCAGCCTGCGGGACAGGCGGCATGTTGTCGGTCGCTGAGGACCATCTGCGCGCTCTCAATCCTCAGGCTCGGCTGGAGGTCTTCGGTCAGGAGCTGAATGCCGAGACGTATGCCGTCTGCCGGTCGGACATGATGCTCAAAGGCCAGGACGCCTCCCACATCGCCTACGGCAACTCGTTCTCAGAGGATCATCACGAGGGCGGGCACTTCGACTATCTCTTGGCGAACCCACCGTTTGGGGTCGAGTGGAAGAAGGTCGAGGCCGAGGTCCGCAAGGAAGCCGAGAGTAAGGGCTTCAACGGCCGCTTCGGAGCTGGGCTGCCCAGGATCAACGACGGCTCGTTCCTGTTCCTCCAGCACATGATCTCCAAGATGAAGCGGCCCGAGGACGGTGGATCACGGGTGGCGATCGTCTTCAACGGCTCGCCTCTCTTCACCGGGGCGGCTGGGTCAGGCGAGTCTGAGATCCGCCGCTGGATCATCGAGAACGACTGGCTCGAAGCAGTGGTGGCGCTGCCCGAACAGCTCTTTTACAACACCGGGATCTCAACGTACTTCTGGGTAGTCACCAACCGCAAGTCCCCCGAGCGTGAGGGCAAGGTCCAGCTCGTAGACGCCCGCGAGTACTTCGTCAAGATGCGTAAATCGCTGGGCGAGAAGCGCAAGGAGATCTCCGCTGCTCAGATCGATGAGATCACCCGGCTCTACGGCGACTTCGAGGAGGGCGAGAAGGTCAAGATCTTCCCCAACGAGGCCTTCGGCTTCCTGCGGATCACAGTCGAGCGGCCACTCCAGTTGCGATGGGAGATCACCGGGGAGACCATTCTCAGAGTGCTCGCCGCGAAACCGATCCAGAAGCTGCCGGAGGATGTGCAGCAGGCCATCCACGAGCTGCTAGAGCCGCATTCAAGCGCTCGATTCGCAACCCACAAGGAGCTGGTCAAGACCCTCGGACCCGCGATGACCCGGATTCGGCTTGCCGGGCCCGCTCAGAAGGCTGTGTGGGCTGCGCTTGCCGTCCGGGATGAGGAGGCTCCGATCATTACCGACCGGAAGGGGAATCCCGAACCGGACCCCGAGCTACGCGACAACGAGAACGTCCCGCTGCCAGCCGTGCCGGTGTCCTACGTGGAGGATCCGGCAGAACGGTTCTCAACGCTGGAGTACCGGACCGCCATCGACGACTATATGCGGGACGAGGTGCTGCCATACGTGCCGGAGGCGTGGGTGGACCACGACCGGACCAAGATCGGCTACGAGATACCGCTCACGCGGCACTTCTACAAGTACGTGCCGCCGCGGCCGCTTGAGGAAATCGACGCCGAGATCAAAGCAATGGAGGATGCGATTCAGCGATTGTTAGCCGAGGTAGCAGGATGATGCGGAGCGCGGGGATGCATGCGTCACGGCCGCTCTGGTCCCTGCTCACCAGCCGAGATGAGTTCGGCCAGCCAGATCTACCGCTTCTAACCGTCGTCAGTGAGTACGGCGTCCAGCTTCGCGATCTCTCCGACGGCCGCGCTCCCAGTGAGGACCTGTCCGGATACCGCGTAGTCCGCGCGGGAGACTTGGTCGTCAACAAGATGTGGGCGCGATTTGGAGCTTACGGCGTTGCTGAACAGTCCGGGATCATCTCTCCGGCATATTGGGTCTTGGTGCCGCAAGCGACTGCTTGTGAACCTCGCTTTCTCCATTATTTGCTCCGATCGGAGCCGTACCGCGCAGAGATCTGGCGCCGATCGAAGGATCTCCCGCCTAACGGATTCGATCTGCCCTGGGATCAATTCCGGACGATCACGATCCCTCTCCTACCCCTTGAAACCCAGCGCGCCATCGCCGACTATCTCGACCGCGAGACGGCGCGGATCGCTGCCCTCATTGCGGCGAAGCGGCGCATGGCGGAGTTGTTGGAGGAGCGCTGGCAAGGAGTTCTGGAAACAACGATTCAGGCGTTGGTGAGACGTTTCGGGGAAACGCCTCTGAAATACGTGTGTCGGGAAGTCGTCGTGGGGATTGTCATCACGCCGTCAGCGTGGTACGCAGACTCAGGAATCCCGGCAATTCGAGGCGTGAACGTCTCCCCTGGGGCGATCTCCCAGGATGAGCTTGTCTATCTAACTCCGGAAGGTCACGAGCTGCATCTGAAGTCGCGGTTGTGCTGTGGGGATGTCGTTGTTGTTCGGACTGGTCAGGCTGGGGCTGCTGCGGTTGTGCCGCCCGAACTTGAGGGTGCGAACTGCATTGATCTCGTAATCATTCGCCCGTCACCGCATTACTCGCCTCAGTTTTTGGAGTACGTGTTGAACTCCGACTGGATGCAGAAGCACGTTGCGGAATATTCGGTCGGAACGATCCAGAGCCACTTCAACGTTGGAGCCGCTAGCGCAGTGCCTGTCCCTCAGGCTCCGCGCGCAGATCAAGATGCGGCAGTTGCGCGGCTGGGCGTCGAGCGACTGCGCGTAAGGCAAGTGCTGGACGTTCTCCACGACCAGATCGGACTTCTGCAAGAGCGTCGCCAGGCCTTCATCACCGCCGCCGTAACCGGCCAGCTCGACATCCCGGAGGCGGCATGAGTTCGATCAGCGAGAGGCTGCTGGAGGACGAGATCACAGCTCATCTTGTCGCTCATGGCGGCTATCGGAGCTGCAAGATTGGGACGGACCCGACTTGGCGGCCGGACTTCGACGCCAAGCTCGGGCTTGACACGGTGGAGTTGCTCGCCTTCATCGAGACCACCCAGGGCGTTGCCTGGGAGAAGCTCGTCAAGGCGCACGGCGGGGACCAAGACCACGCCCGTCACAGGTTCGTCCTGCGGCTGGCCCAGCAGCTCGATGAGCGAGGAACGGTTGATGTCCTCCGTCACGGTGTCCGCGATCAGAATGTCGAGATCCGCTTGTCCTACCGCAGGCCCGCGTTCGGGGTCGCCCCCGAGCTGGTCGCTCATTACGACGCTAACCGGCTCACGGTCACCCGCCAGCTCCCATTCGATCCCGATTCGACCAAGACCGTGGACATCTGTCTATTCCTCAACGGGATCCCCGTCGCCACGGCGGAGCTAAAGAACCACCTGACCGGCCAGAGCATCGAGCATGCGATCGAGCAGTACCGCACTGACCGTGATCCGCAGAACGTAACACTTGGGCGTCGGGCGCTCGTTCATTTCGCCGTTGATCCGGATGCGGTCGCGATGACGACCAAGCTCGAAGGCAAGTCAACGCGCTTTCTGCCGTTCAACCTGGGCCACAACCTCGGGAAGGGCAATCCGCCGAACCCGAACGGGCACAAGACCTCGTATCTGTGGGAGCGCGTCTGGGCCAAGGACGCATGGCTGGACATCCTGCACCGCTTCATCCACGTCGATCGTCCCGAGAATGGCTCCCAGGCCGCTCGGAGGGCACGGGAAATCGTGATCTTCCCTCGCTACCACCAGTGGGATGCCGTGAAGAAGCTTGAGGCCGATGCTCATGCGAACGGCGCCGGTCATTCGTATCTCGTCCAGCATTCAGCGGGCTCGGGCAAGTCGAACACGATCGCCTGGACTGCACATCGTCTCTCGACGCTTCACGATTCAGAGGACCACAAGGTGTTCGACAAGGTCGTGGTGATCACCGACCGGGTGATCCTGGACCGCCAGCTACAGGACACGATCTATCAATTTGAGCACGCTCGTGGCGTGGTGGTGAAGATCGACGAGAACTCCAGTCAACTTGCGGAGGCGTTGGCGGGGGAGCAAGCTCGGATCATCATCACGACGTTGCAGAAGTTCCCGTTCGTGATCGGCAAGATCGGCGCGGTCCCGGCCCGCAACTATGCGGTGGTGATCGACGAGGCGCATTCATCGCAGACCGGCGAGGCGGCGAAGGAGCTGCGGGTGGCTCTCGGGGCCGGGGTGGAGGAGGAGCTGACGGCGGCAGAGGTTGAGGATGCCGGGCTGCTATCGGTAGCGATCGATCCGGTCGAGGAGGCCCTCGCCAGGTCTGTGGGGGCGCGTAGTGGTCGTCAGTCGAACCTGTCCTACTTCGCGTTCACCGCCACGCCAAAGGGGCGCACGCTTGAGATGTTCGGGCGTCTCAATCCGCAGACCCACGTTCATGAGCCTTTCCATCTGTACTCCATGCGCCAGGCGATCGAGGAAGGCTTCATCATGGATGTGCTGGCGAACTACACGACCTATCAGACGTTCTGGAAGATCGAGAAGGCGACCGAGGATGATCCCGAGTACGACTCAAAGAAGGCTCGTCGGGCAATCGCTCGGTTCGTGAGTCTGCATCCCCACCATCTGGCCCAGAAGGCCGAGATCATCGTCGAGCACTTCTGCCAGCACACGAGCAAGGAGATCGGCGGGCTGGCCAAGGCGATGGTGGTGACCTCCTCGCGCCTGCACGCCGTTCGCTACAAGCAGAACATCGACAAGTACATCGCCGCCAAGGGCTACACCTCGATCAAGACGCTGGTCGCCTTCTCCGGGAAGATCGACGACGGCACCGGGATGCCGCTGACCGAGACCAACATGAACGGGGTCCCCGAGGCCCGCACAGCGGAGCAGTTCGCCACCCCCGACTACGCGGTCCTGATCGTGGCCGAAAAGTTCCAGACCGGATTCGACCAACCGCTGCTGCACACCATGTACGTCGACAAGACATTGGTCGGCCTGGCGGCGGTACAGACCCTGTCCCGTCTGAATCGGATCCATCCGCTGAAGGACAACACGTTCGTGCTGGACTTCCGCAACGACACCGAGGACATCGTTGAAGCCTTCGAGCAGTTCCACGGCTGCACAGTCGCCCCGCCAACCGATCCGAACATCCTGTGGGACACGAGGCGTCGGCTAGATGACTTCGATGTGCTGCGAGTTGAGGAGATCGAGGCGGCCATGCCTGCGCTGCTCGGTGCTGGAGGGTCGGAGAAGCGCTCAGCGGAGACCTACGCTGCTCTCGCGCCAGGGAAAGCTCGGTTTGAGGAGCTGGGCGATGAGCACCGTCTGGAGTTCCGTGACGCCCTGACCCGGTTCGTGCGGACCTACTCGTTCGTGTCCCAGATCGCTGCATTCACCGATCCCAAGCTAGAACGCGACTACATCTACTGCCGAGCCCTCTCGCTGTATCTGCGCGATACGAGCACGGTTGAACGGCTCGACTTGGGCGCTGAGGTCGAGCTGACCCACCTTCGCCATCAGATGACCTTCAGCGGGTCGCTGTCGCTGACCTCAGACGTGGGGGAGGTTCGGTCGTTCTTCGGGGAGGGGAAGGGCAGCCAGCAGGAGCTTGACCTGGAGCACCTATCCAGCATCGTGGAGATTCTCAACGAGCGGTTCGGAACCGACCTGACCGACATCGACAAGCTGCTCCTTGATCAGTTCGAAGAGGAATGGGTGGCCGATGACGAGCTGTCCGATCAGGCCAAGAGCAACAGCATCGAGAACTTCCGCTTGGTCTTTGATCGCAAGTTCATGCGGACAATCATCGGCCGCATGGACGCGAACTCCGACATCTTCAAGCGGATCCTGGATGACGATGACTTCAGGGAGTTGCTTGGCGACTACTACGTCAAGAAGGTCTACGAGCAGCTACGTGAGGCCCCTTGAGCAGCACCAGCCTGGCGGCAAACGCTTGGAGATCGCTCGCCGAAGTTCTCGGCGCTGTTCCGCACGGGGCGGTTCGGCTCGTCTTCTGGCCAGATGAGCGCAAGCACCCACCAATTATGCAATTATGGCCGTTTTTCAGGCATTTTGTAAGTGGTTAGGCTTCTCGCGGAACCCGCGAGCGGTCGGGAAAGCGTCCCAAGAGCGAGAGGTTTCGGGAAGTTCAGCGATGTTACGAAGAGCGGATTCCTGGCGCGCCTGTTCAAAAACTCTGTCGGCCGCGGGGGCGTCCGCGCTCGCTTGCCCGTTACGAGTTTGCGCCGGTTCAGTTAGAGCGGTCAAACGGCAGTCTTCGCCCGACTTGCGGGCCTCCTCATAAAGCCCGTTGCGGGCGCGAGGCAAGCAGAAGTAGCCGAGCGGGGGCGACCCGCTTCCGGGCGTCCGCTGCCGATACCGTTCGCTGGTAATGAAGTCTCCCGGCGAACTTGCGCTTGTCCTCCACACACATATGCCGCTGGTCGCGCTCGGTCCTTGGCCGCCCGGTAAGTACTCAAATGTGCCTAACCCCCTCGGCTTTGGGACGTGGCCGTTCGGTGAGGAGTGGTT
>CALAQT010000246.1 GCA_937888775.1 uncultured Actinomycetes bacterium
GGACGTTTCCGCGCCCCCGCCTGCCGGGGGCGCGGTCATTACTGCACGCTCGGGGCTCTCCGACGTGTTGATTTCTGCGGCGGTCGCCGGGCCTCCGTCGCCGGAGTCGCCTGCCGTGCCGTTGCCGACGTAGGTGCTGATGGTTCCGTCGGCGGCCACCTTGCGGACGACGTTGTTGTCCATGTCGGAGATGTAGAGGGCGCCGTCAGGCGCGAGCGTGACGCCCGTGGGATCGTTGAGCTCGGCCTGGACGGCAGGCCCTCCGTCGCCGATATAGCCTCGCGTTCCGTTGCCAGCGACGGTCGAGATGACGCCGTCCGGGGAGACTGTGCGAATGCGGTTGTTGGCAGCGTCGACGATGTAGAGGCGTCCGTCGGGGGCGACGGCCACGCCCTGCAGGTCGTTTACCGAGGCGTTGACGGCCGGGGCGCCGTCGCCGCCGAAACCTGAGCCCAGCCCGTTGCCGACGACGGTGCTGATGATGTCAGACGGCGTGTCGGCGTTGGCCGCCGGCGCGAGGCATGCCGCCGCCAGCAGCCAAAGGACGCTGAGCCGCAGCAGTGCGAACGCTCGGCCGCGTGCCGCGGCCCGCGCCTGAAGTTGCCGTGTCTTCGCTCGCGCCATGTCGCTCACCTCAGTCATCGGCCGAAATCGCGCTGGCATGAAGCGCTTGGCCGGTGCTGCGCAGCTTCAAGCCGGAGAGCGGACCGATTGCGCGCGGCTTGCCATGAGCGACGGGGTAGGCGCGGGACGCGCGTCTGACCGGACGTTCCCCCTGGAGCGGGGACGACTCGGTCCGCCGCTTAGAGCGCTTATCGAAAGCTCAGAGCAGCCGGCCTCAGATGCCCTGCAGCTCCGGCAAGGAAGCCCTTGCTCGGGTTGCCTCCGTTAATCCACGCTTGGCCGAGGTGGTGTCGTGGCCAAGGCCGAACATTTGGAGTTAGAGCGCATAGCCTTGTCTACTCAGGCTCAGCGGGTTAGCACTTGGTGGCATCGCCCAAACGCCACGCGTGGTTGGTGGAAATCATCGTAACGATGAGCCTTGGGGGAGGTGTACGATGAAGTCTGCCTAGCCTCAATCCTTGGATGGCTAGCTCGTCGCTTCAACCGCGGAGTTTGGGCGCTCGGCGCTGGTGGGCGCTCGGCGCGGTAAGCCTGGCTGTTCTGGCGGTCGGTCTTGACGGCACGGTCCTTAGCGTGGCGCTACCCACCCTTGCCGCGAAGTTGCACGCATCGGAGTCTGACCTGCAGTGGTTTTCCTCGGGTTACCTGTTGGTGCTGGCGGCGGCGATGTTGCCGGCCGGGCTGCTCGGCGACCGCTCCGGCCGCAAACGGGTGATGCTGCTCGCCCTGGCGCTGTTTGCGGTGGGCTCGGCGGCGTGCGCCGCAGCGCCGTCGAGCGCGTGGTTCATCGTCGCTCGGGCGCTGCTCGGCCTTGCCGGGGCGGGGGTGATCGTGATGGCTTTGTCCGCCCTGACGGTGCTGTTCAGCGAACAGGAGCGACCGAAGGCGGTTGGGATCTGGGCGGCTGTGAATTTCCTCGCGCTCCCGATCGGGCCGATCCTCGGCGGCTGGCTGTTGACGCACTTCTGGTGGGGTTGGGTGTTCCTAATGAACGTTCCTGTCGCCGTGATCGGGATGATCGCGGTGCGCGTGCTCGTGCCGGAGTCGCGGGCGCCGCGGCGTCCTGGGCTGGACCCGGTCGGGGTCGCCTCGTCCGTCGTCGGCCTGGTCGCACTGACTTACGGATGATCGAAGCCGGGCAGCCCGGCTGGAGCGCCGCCGGTGCACTGCTTCCCATGTTCGCCGGGGTGGCGGCGCTGGCTGGGTTCTATGGTTGGGAACGCCGGCTCACCCGACGCCACGGCCAAGCGCTGGTCGACCTGACGCTGTTTCGCTCGCGCTCGTTCACCTGGGGGGTGATTCTGGCCGCGATCGCACTGCTGGCGATGATTGGCGTGCTGTTCACGATGCCCCAATACTTCCAGGGAGTGCTCGGAACCGACGCGATGGGCTCCGGTCTGAGGCTCGTGCCCCTGATCGCCGGGCTTGTCGTCGGCGCCGTGCCCGCCGACCAACTGGGACGCCGATTAGGAGCGAAGGTCACGGTCGCCCTGGGGTTCGCCGTGCTCACCGGGGGTTTGATTATCGGAACCAGCACCAGCGTCGGCGCCAGCGGAGCATTCGTCGCGGCCTGGATGGCGGTTGTCGGCGCGGGGATGGGGCTCACGCTGGCGACTGCGTCCTCCGCCGCGCTGTCTGAGCTCTCGGAAGAGCGCAGCGGTGTCGGCTCAGCGGTGCTGCAGGCAGTCCAGAAGATCGGCGGCCCGTTCGGCACGGCGATCCTTGGCAGCGTCCTCAGCTCCGCCTATCTCGCTCGCTTGGACCTCTCCGGCATACCAGCAGCCGCAACGCCGGTCGTTCGCCAGAGCATCTTCGGTGGGGTCGCGATCGCTCATCAGGTCCACTCGCTCGCGCTGCTTGACTCAGTCCGGCTGGCGTTCGTGCACGGGATGGACCTTGCGCTGCTCGTATCAGCCGGGTTCGCTTCGGCGGGCGTCGTTCTCGCCCTAGTCTTCCTCCCGCGCGCCAACGCCTTGAGAGAGGCCAACCGCGGACCGTCCGAAACGCCCGTCGCCGTTGTCCTCAACACCTGAGCGACCACCGATCGGGCTGCACGTCCGCAAACAGAGACCGAGCGGCGTGTCGCAGCCGCCGCTCGCGCGTGCCGCACCGCGATATGGTGGTGGCGGCTTGCGCCAAGATTGAAACTAGGTTCATCGGAGGTAATTCATGGCCCTGTTCAGTCGCCGTGCCCGTAACGCCGTCGCTCCTACCGTCAGCGCGCTGGAGACAGCTACCGAGATCTTTGATCCGAATGCCGCCGGAGCGGGATTCATCGTTGGCGGCGCGATCAGCGGCCCGCTTCAGTCCGCCCTCAGGGCGGGGGGCGGGCAAACCGGGGAGCCGACGTCTCCCGAGCGGGCCGAGCGAGCCGCTCGTCGCGCGGCCCGGCGCACCCAGCGTCGCGACCGTTAGCCCCGGGGCTTGGGGCTGCCCGCTAAAGCCCAAGCGGCGACTACGGTGTGGAGAGTGCCCAAGCCGCCGTATTCAGGCGCCGAGCCTCGCCCGCTTGACCGCGATAGGACAGGCGGGGCGGACGCTTCGGACGTGGACGACGGTGCTCATCCGGCTGGCCAGGGATCGAGGGACGGCTGTTCAGGCGCAGCTGGAGCCTTCGCGTACCGCTGCTGCCACCGGCGCAGCAGCGCGGCAAGGTCATCGGCGCTCATCGGGAAGCCCGCCGAGGTCGGAATCTCGACGATGCCACGAAGCTTGACGTCCGACTTCACAACATCCTTTAGATCACCTACGCCCGCCGGGCCCTCCGCCACAAGCAGGACACGCAAAAGACGAGCTTGACGATCGGCGACCACCAGCGGCTCTCCCCCGCGTGCAGGAGGCGTCTGGGGGTCCCGTGCACGAGCTTGTCGGGATCGCGGACGTTGACGCACACGGACTTCAGTTTCGCTCCGCCCAACTCGCGCTTGGTGATTGAGATGTCAGTGATCTCGGACCACGGGACGAATAGCGAGCGCACGCCGCACTGCTCCAAGCCTTGCGGTCCGATCCGCACCAGGCTGCGAGGTCGGACAACGCCAGGGGCGAATAGGGCAACTCCGAGAACTGCCAAAACGAGACCCACCCAGCCAATCAGCGGGTCATCCATCAGCTCCAAGAGTCCGCCGAATCCGAACAGCACGAGCGTGATGATCAACCACTTGAGGGCGCTGCGGCGTGACTGTCTGAGGACAACCCCTTCCCCGTGGTCCATGCGCGAATCATTGCGCCGGAAGCGGCGCTTGTCCAGCTACGCGGCCTCGCCCGCGGGCGCACAACTGTGCATAACGCTTCGGTTACATACAGCAGTTGTCGCAGTGCCCTCCGACGGCAGCGTGCGGACCGAGCCGTCGATTGCGCTGAATTTGGAAATGAAATCCCAGAGAGAGAGGACGCTCATGCTCGCCAAGGTCACTCAACCCCGAAGGAGAAGGCGGGTCGGCGTCGTTCTTGGTGGCGTCGCAACGCTCGTCGCTCTGATCGCAGCGCCATCTGCGGTGCCAAGGAGCCGCCGATCACGGTTCACACTGCGCTGCTGAGCGCTGCGTTTCATTGCCATGGCTCGCTGCGGAACGCAACCAAGGAGCCGATCCTGCTCGTGACCGGGACCGGTGCCACTGGCGAGCAGACATACGCGTTCGGCAAGGGCGCCTTCGATGCGTTGGGCCACCCGGTCTGTGACGTGAACTTCCCCCACTACGAAACGGCCGATATACAGGTCTCGGTCCAGTATCTCGTCTACGCCATCCGCCGGGAATCCAAGCTGTCCGGTCGCGAGATTGCCGTGTTCGGCATCAGCCAGGGCGGTCTGTTGCCAAGATTCGCGCTGACCTACTGGCCGGATCTTCGCACCAAGGTGACCGATGTCCTCGCCGCAGCCGGCACCGAGCACGGAACGACAGTGCCTCCGTTTGCGAACGGCCGGCGGTGCTCAGCCAGCCGCCCGTGCGCGCCGGCCATCTGGCAGCAACAGGCAGGCTCCCACCTCCTCAACGCCCTCAACGCGCAGCCGGTTGAAGCGCCAGGTCCGACCTCCTGGACCACTGTACGGTCAGCGACCGACGAGGTGGTTCAGCCGCAGACTGGCAAACACCCCACCTCAGCGCTCGCGGGAGCAAGCAACATCCTGATCCAGAACATCTGCCCGGGGCGGAACGTAAGCCACATCGGAACGGCCGTCGACTCGGTCACGTTCGCAGCGTTCGTCGACGCGATCACCCACAACGGCCCGGCAAAGATCTCGCGCCTGCCGAAGAACGTCTGCTCCCACCCATACGCACCAGGCCTTGACGTGGCCACAACCACCGCCTTGTTGGCCGGGTCAAGTGCGCTGATCGGTAGCCAGGAGAAGAACGTGCCGACCGTGAGAGCCGAGCCAAAGGTCTTGAGCTACTTCCTCAGGTGAACCGAGGGCTGGCCCGCCCAGGTCGGTTCGGACTCCATCCGGGTCAGAGCTCGGGCGACTCCTCCTGCTGGGTTCGACGGCTCGTGCTGGGCGCCGGAGGTCAAGCGGCGGATCGACACGCTGTAGTCTCGGATCGCCCGGGAACACGCCCTGTAAGAGATGATTTCCGGGTGTGAGCGAACGGCCGTTCGAAAGTTGGAAGAGCAGAGAGGCGAGAGGCAACATCGGTGAGCGAAACTACGGAGTTCATCATTGGAAGCGAAGTTGCTTGTAGCGACGGCGTCTGCGGGGAACTCAGGCGCGTGGTCATCGATCCCGTCGCCCGCGCGATCACCCACCTTGTGGTCGAGCCAAGACATCGGCGAGACAAGGGTCATCTGGTCCCGATCGAGCTCGTGACATCGACCGCGGAGGAGATCCGGCTGCGCTGCACCAAGGCCCAGTTCGACGTACTCGAGGATGCAGAAGAGACCCAGCTCCTGCCCGGAGCGAGCGGAGACTGGGGCTACGAGCCAGACCAGATGCTCTCGTTGCCCTACTTCCGGCTTGGCGGCAGCGGCATGGGCATCGGCACGGGCGCCACGGGCATGGGCGCCATGGGCATGGGCGCCACGGGCATCCGTGCTCGTCCCCAGGCGGTCACCACTGATCGCGTACCCGCGGGTGAAGTCGAGGTCCACCGCGGCGAGCACGTACATGCCACCGATGGGGCCATCGGGCGCGTTCAGGGACTCGTCATCGACCCCAGCGATCATCACGTGACACACGTCCTGCTCGACGAGGGCCACCTATGGGGCCAGAAGACGGTAGCCATCCCGATCGGCGCTGTGACACATGTCGACGGCGGCGTCCGGCTCAAGCTCACGAAGGACGAGGTGCGGGACCTGCCACCGGTCGAGCTCGACAACCCCGCGTGATTTGAGGAGCGCCCGCGGGGCCGCTCGTTCTGGGCGAAGGCAGGAGGGAACAGCCAGCTCCAGGATTGGCGGGTCAGACGTTGAGGCCAGCTCGTCGTAGCTCGGCGCGGGCGTTTTCCAGCGCGCGGTGACCGTGCGCGGAGTAGCCCACCACGACCATGGTGTGACCGTCGGGTGACAGACATTCGAGTGCTTGCGCTCGCGCTCGATGCGCCATCCCTGGCGCACAGCTTGGGCGAGCAGCTCCGACAGGGCCTTGTCGCGCACGAATCGTGTCATCGCGCATAACGCTACCTGGGCGACGTCGCCGGCTTCTAAGCCGGGCGGAGACGGTCGTGGCGCTCGCGCCGGCCGGCGGATGGGCGAGGGGAGACTCCTACGACGACCTGCTCCGCTCACAACGGACACTGCACGACTCGGCGAAAGTCGCCGCACCGCATGCTGAGACGATGCTGGCCACTCCGCAAGGGCGGCGGCGCGCGACACAGCTCATCACCACCAACTTCGAGCACATCCCGATCGAGCTGCTCGCCCACCAGCTGCTCGGCATCGCGAGCTGCCGGGCAGCCGAACCGCTGATTGAGCACGCGCTGCGCGAGGGATGGAGTCTGGATGCCGATAAGATCACCTGCCCGGTGCGGATCGTGTGGGGCACCGAGGACAAGCTCCTGCCATGGCCCCAGGCCGCCGCCCGCTACCGCAACGATTGGCTGCCGCAACGGCGAGCACGGCCCGCTTGGCCAGACCGCCTCACGTGTGACGGATGGCGGGCGGGGGCGTAGGTTGTATGTATGGCGCTTCGCGGCTTGCTGCTGGTCATGGTGCTGGTGCTCTCGGCCGGTTGTGGGTCACAACATCTTGTGGCGCCGGCGGGGGCCGGGGTGGTGCGTGCGGCGGATCCGCGAGCAGCGGGCGCTGTGCAGACCGCCGATGCGGTGACGCTGCGTGCCGGCAACGCAGCGTTCGCGGGGCGGCTGCTTGCTCTCCTGGCACGTGCTCAGCCGACGGTGGCACTCTCGCCTTTCAGCATCTCCGAAGCGCTTTCGATGACGTTCGCCGGCGCCCGCGGCGCGACGGCCTCGCAGATTGCTGGCGCGCTTGACTTCGGTCTGCCGGCGCCGCGTTTGTTCGCGGCGTTCAACACAGCAGGCCAAGCGCTCGCAGCCGTCAACGGGCCTGAGGTCACGCTGGATGTCGCTGATGCGCTGTACGGCCAGCGCGGGGAGCGCTTTCGCCAGGCGTTCCTTGGCGTGCTCGCGCGCGACTACGGGACCGGCATGCGGATCGTCGACTTCCAAGCGGCCGCGGACGCAGCGCGGGCGGCGATCAACGCGTGGGTCTCTGAGCGCACCCACGGGAGGATCAGCAAACTGCTTGGCCCAGGCGATGTCGACCCCTCCACCAGGCTGGTATTGGTCAACGCCGTCTACCTGAAAGCGAAGTGGCTGCTGGCGTTCGACAAGCAGGCGACGTTCCCCGCAGTGTTTCATTCGCCGGGTGGCGCCGTCGAGGTGGCCACAATGCACCAGACGGGGACGTTTGGCTACCTCCGGGGCGCGGGGTATCGGGCGCTGGAGCTGCCCTACCGCGGTGGGCGGCTTGCGTTCGACATCCTGCTGCCGAACCGCGGCCAGCTTCAGCTGCTGCTCTCAAGCCTCACCAGCAAGGGCCCGCTTCGGCTGCTGCGCGGGCTAGGACCGCAGCGAGTGCAGCTCGCCCTGCCAAAGTTGCGCCTGCGTACCCGCTTCGAGCTCGCCGACGCGCTCAAGGCACTCGGGATGCCGCTCGCCTTCGAGCCCGGCCGTGCCGATCTCTCCGGCATCGGGGGGCAGCCGGGCGACCTCCACATCAAAGCTGTCGTCCACGAGGCGTACATCCGCGTCGACGAGGCGGGTACCGAAGCCGCCGCCGCGACCGGCGTCACGATCAGCCCGACCGCGATTGCGGCGCCTCCAGCGATCCGGTTCGTCGTCGACCGGCCATTCGCATTCGTGCTGCGCGATACCGCGACCGGCGCGATCCTGTTCATGGGCGTCGTCTCGCACCCATAAAGACGCCACCGCCGGCCGGGCTGCGCCCCTCGGTCTGACACGCCCCGGCACCTACCGGCGGCTGTACCCTCGGGCAATTGTTACCAACTCTGGGAATGTTACCAGCATTGGTACTATGCGCTACGGTGGTCAGCGTGACGAGCGCCGACCTGCTCTTGCACCCGGTCCGATTGCGGATCGTCCAGGCCTTCCTCGGCGACAGGGCGCTCACCACGATCGAGCTCCGATCCGAACTCCCCGACGTGCCCGCCGCCAGCCTCTACCGCCACGTGGCACGCCTCGTAGACGCCGGGGTGCTCGCGGTGGTCGCCGAGCGCCGGGTACGTGGCGCACTGGAGCGCACCTACGTGCTCCGGCTTGCCGCGGCCAGCGTCGGACTCAACGAACTCGCCAAGATGAGCCCCGACGAGCATCGCCACGCGTTCATGGCGTTTGTTGCGGCGCTCCTCGGTGACTTCGACCGCTATCTCGCCCGAGGCGACATCGACCTTCTTCGCGACGGGGTCAGCTACCGCCTCGCCGGGATGTGGCTCGATGACGCTGAGCTGACCGATCTACTGCACGAACTTGTCAGCCTGCTTGCGCCCCGCCTTGCGAACGCACCGAAACCGGGCCGCAAGCGGCGGATCCTCGGGAGCGTCCTACTTCCAGGGAGTGAGACCGACGCCTCGTGAGAGTCCGAAGCGGTTGAAGCAGGCGGAACTCGCCCAGCCACCATAGCCCCAAACATGCAACCACCGACCATCGCCGACCTCGAAAGAAGTGGATCAACGAACATGACAGTCCTCAGGTGTAATCGCGGCCGTGCTGTTAGCCCACGTGACCGGCATCGCCGCCGCTCTCTAGCCATCGTCGTCGCCGCCATCCTTGTTGAGACGGTCGTGCTGAGGCTACGCGGGTACCGGATCGGTGGCAATGTCGTGGTCAGGTGTCACAAAGGCCACCTATTCACGACGATCTGGCTTCCGGGAGCTTCCCTGAAGTCGCTTCGGCTGGGCTGGTGGAGATTTCAGCACTGCCCGGTCGGCAACCACTGGTCGATCGTGACCCCGGTCAAGAAATCCGACCTGACCGAGGAAGAGAAGCGCATCGCAAGCGAGAACAAGGACATCCGGATCCCCTGACCCTCGTCCGGGCCGAGGTCAGCGCCCACGCCTGTATTGGCTGGTGCCGGCGGCGCTGCGGCCGCCGGCCCAGCTTGCGGCTCTAGAAGACGCGCACCGCCACCTCGGCGGGAGCGTCGAACAGCGCGTTCAGCTCATCGTCGAGCTTGACCAGCGTCAGCGAGGCTCCGGCCATGTCCAACGACGTGCAGTACTCGCCGACGTAGCTGCGCGTGACGTTGATGCCGCGATCGGCAAGCTGCTGATGAGCACGGCCGTAGAGGATGTAGAGCTCGGAGATCGGCGTCCCGCCGAGCCCGTTGATCATCAAGGCGACCTCGTCGCCCGACCCGTACGGCAGGTCGGACGCTACGGCATCGAGGAGCTCGTCGATGATCGTGTTGGCGGCGGCGAGCTTCTCGCGCCTACGTCCCGGCTCGCCGTGGATGCCGACCCCCATCTCCATCTCGTCCTCGCCAAGCTCGAACAGCGGCGAGCCCTTGGCGGGCGGCGTACACGAGGTGAGCGCCATACCCATCGTGCGCGTCACGGAGTTCACCCGCTCGCCCAGCTTCACTAGCTCGTCTAGCTCGGCACCACGCTCGGACGCCGCTCCGACCGCCTTGATGACGAAGAAGTTGCCGGCGACGCCGCGCCGGCCGACGGTGTAGGTCGAGTCCTTCACCGCCACGTCGTCGTCGACGATGATCGTCGCGACCTTGATGTCCTCGGCCTCGGCGAGCTCACGTCCCATGTCAAACGCCATTCGATCGCCGGTGTAGTTGTTGATGATGTGAAGCACGCCCTTGCTACTGCGCATGAGCTTCGTGGTCTCGTACACGTAGTCAGACGGAGGTGCGGCAAACACGTCGCCCGGACAAGCGGCGTCAAGCATGCCCTTGCCGACCACCATCACATGCGCGGGTTCGTGACCCGATCCAGACCCTTGCACGATCGAGACCTTGTCGTCACGCGGGGCGTCCGCCCGCATGATCAGGTTGTACTCGGGCACGTAGCGGAGCTTGCCCGGGTTGGCGAGCTCGATCCCTTTCAGCATTTCCGGCACGAACTGCTGGGGGTCATTGACGAACTTTTTCACGGCGTCTCTCCTCTGTTTGATCTGCCTTGGCTACCGCGCCGGTCCGATCAGACCAGCGCCCAAACCCTCGTTCCGCAGCCCCCGCTCACCGTCCAAGGACGGCTCAAGCAGGCTCCAGCTCCGCTTCCCGCCAGGCCCTGCTCACCGCCTCGAAGATCACCGCAACGCCGATCGCTCCGGCGTCTACCGAGTCTCGGCTGCGCTCACCGGTGTAGGCGGCCCTCCCCCGCCGCGCGAGCATTCCCTTGGTCGCCTCGGCGCTCGCGCGCGCCGTGGCGGCAGCTCGTTCGATCGCGGACCCGGCCCCGTGGGGCAGGGCCGCCTCGAGCTCGTCCACGGCAGGGACGAGCGCGTCGAGCAGCGTCTTGTCGCCGAGGTCGGTGCCCCCTCGCTGCTTGATGCCATCGATCGCGGCTCGTAGCGCGGCGATCACCTGGTCGCTGGTGGGTTCGGGGACGTTCGTCAACGCCCCGCCCGCCCGGAGGAACGCGGTCCCCCAGATCGGCCCGGAGGTACCGCCGATGCGCTTGCTCAAGACGATCGCGGTCTTCTTCAACAGGCCGCTTACGTCGTTGTACTCCATCGTGTCCCAATCTCCGAGGACGATCTCGAAGCCACGCGCGAGCGAGTAGCCGAAGTCGCCATCGCCGACCACGGCGTCGAGCTCGCAGAAGTGGGTCTCGTTGTCGACCGCGGTCTGGGCGATGACCCGGACGACCAGCTCCGCCTGGCTCAGCGCTGTCTCGCTCATACAGCCTCCTTGTCGGATATGGGTTGGGTTCGGCACGCATCGAGATCGTCGAGCGTGACCAGCTCGCCGGGCTCGGCGGCGCCGCGATTGGCCAGCACCCGGGCCGGGTCACCGGGGTCGCCGAGGCTGGTGATGACGAGCACCGCTTCGCTCATGTCCTCCTCGGCGGTGTAGCCGCTGACCGTCACCACGCAGCGCACGCCGGCCCCGACGGCGGCGAGCAGGCCGTTGCGCGAATCCTCGATCACGATCGCGTCCTCGGGACCGATGCCGAGCCGCTCGAGCGTAAGGTTGTAAATCGCCGGGTCGGGCTTCTTGGCCGCGACGGCATCCCCGGCGAACACCGCGAACCGCGAGGCTTTGGCGATACCTACCGCGTGCTCGAGCACGGCTCTGACCGACTCCTCCGCCGAGGTCGAGGCCACCGCGAGCAGCCAACCGGCTTCGAGAGCCTCGTCGACGATCCGAGCGATGCCGCTCCGCGCCGGAAGGCGGCCGGCGAGCACGATCGCCTTGTAGCGCGCCGTCTTGCGCCGGTGCCAGTCGGCGAGCAGGTCCTTGTGACCCTGGACATCGGCGGGAAGGCCGTTCTCACGCACGAACTCGTCGGTCAGCAGCGAGGCCATCCGCTCCTTACCGCCCCCGATCTTGAGCTTTACGCCGTACTCCTCTTCGGACCATCGCACCGGCACCCCGACCTCGGCGAAGGTCTCGTTGAAGGCCTGACGATGGCCGTCACGCTCGGTGTCGGCAAGGACACCGTCGCAGTCGAAGATCAGCGCGGGCACGTTGTCAGCCGGTCGTCGGCGAGAACTCCCGGGCCCGCTCAGCGGACCCGAAGATCCCGATGTGGTACTCGGCCATCTTCTTGACTGCCGCTCGTACGTGGCTGAGCAGAGACGGCGGATCGTGCTTGCCCGGATTTGCATCCAGGTACTCCCGGTGCGCATCAACGAATGCGATCTTGAGCGCCGTCGAGATGTTCACCTTGGCGCACCCACGAGCGATCAGGTCCGTGAATTGCTCCTCGCTCAGCCCGGTGCCGCCGTGCAGCACCATCGGGATCGGGTGCAGCTCGACGAGCTCGGTGACCCGCTCCGGCTTGAGCTCGGGCGCGCGCTTGTAGAGGCCGTGTGCCGTGCCGATCGCCGGAGCGAAGCAGTAGACCCCGGTCTCCTCAATGAAGCGCGCGGAGACCTCGACCGGATGAACCGCGCCGGCCTCGTCGGAGCCCACGCCGTCCTCCACGCCGAGCACACTCTCGATCTCGCCCTCGACGTGCGCGCCGTAGCGCTCGGCCTCGGCGACGACTTCGATCGTCTGGCGAGTGTTCTCGCCCACGTCGAGCGCCGAGCCGTCGAACAGGACCGAATTCCAGCCGGCCCGCAGGCAGGTCGTGATCCATTCACGGTCGGGACAGTGATCGAGATGCAGGGATACCGGAACCGGCACCGCTTCCGCCCGTGCACGCCACATGCTGTAGAGGGGCCGCACGCCGATCGACTTCACCGTCTTCACCGACGTCTGGACGATCAGCGGCGACTCGAGCTCCGTCGCGGCCGCCAGCACCGCCTCGAGCGTGAGATCATCGACCACGTTGATCGCCGCCACGCCATAGCGCTCCGCGAACGCTCGGTCCAAGATCTCACGGATTGGGACAATCGGCATCAACAACCTCCCTCTTGGCCCTAGCTAGCACCCCGGTAGAGCGAACGGAGCCAGGTCGTTCGGCCGACAGTTTACCCCTCAAGAGTTCACGGCTCAAGCATCGTGTGCCTCGCTCACCCCCGAGCTACCCGCCGGCCTGAAGCTCAGCCCTGACGTCGATCGCTGAGGCCCCGGCCAGTTCTCGGCGGCGGCGCCGGGATTCACATCGGCAGCCCGGCGTCGAGATGTGCCAGACCGCTGTCGAACGCGGCGAGGTAATCGGCGTCAGGGTTCTCGGTGATATCAAGCATCGCGGCCATCGCGACGCCGATGACGGCTCCGACGAAGTTGCGCACGACCAGCTCGTCCGGACGGCGCCCGATGCGCTCGGCGACGGCCTCGGCCAACATTCCGATGGTTGCCGCGAGCTGATCCATGAAGCGCGCACGAAGCTCGGGGACCGAGAAGATCAGCTTGCCGCGTGCCTGTTCGAGCTCCAGCTCGTCTGCCGGTAGCTCTCCGAGCACGGCTCCCATTGCACCTCGAAGGGCCTCGATCGGGCGCAGCTCGGCCGGTTGGGCGTGGAACGCTGCGATCAGGAGTGGGTCGTAGCGGTCGTGCAGGACGACGTCTTCCTTGGTCGGGAAATAGCGAAAGAAAGTGCTCTGTGAGACCTCGGCCGCCTCGGCGATCTGGTCGACCGTGGTCTCGGCATAGCCCCGCTGTGCGAACAGTCTCAGCGCGTGGGCCTGGATCGCAGCACGGGTCTTGGCCTTTTTGCGCTCGCGTAACCCGAGCGGCGGATGCTCACGCCGCAACGACGGCGTCGGCGCGCTCGTCGGCATGTTCTCGTTCGGTTTCTTTGCGGGCCCTGGCACCAGGCAGGAACAGTAGGGCCAGAACGACTCCCAGGCCAGCGATGCCGGCCGACACCACCAGTGCGAGGTCCATTCCGTGCACAAACGCGACGCGGACCGAATGAAGCAGGGCCGCTGAGCCGATCCGGTGCGCGATCGCGACTCCGCCGAAGATGCTCTGGCGAATCTCCTGCGTTGCGGCCACTGGTAGGCCTGAGAGATTCAGGCGGGCGAGGTAGGCAGAGCTGGCCACGCTGCCGAGCACGGCCGTGCCCAGCGGGCCGCCGGTCTTGTTGACCGCCTGCAGCACCGCCGAGCCCACTCCGCTGCGTTCTTCTGACAACTCCGACAGCGCGGCGGAAGCCGACGTGGCCATCGCAAGCCCCATCCCAGCCCCGACGAGCGCCATCCAAGCCGCGACCGAGCCACCGCCCGAACCGACTCGGGTCTGCGCACCCAGGAGCAATCCGCCGGCAAGCACGGCGAATCCCAGGGCGACCGCGAGCTTGGCCCCGGCCAGACGCGCGATCCGATCGGCGGGCACGGCCCCGACGATCAGGCCTCCAATCAGCGGCAGCAGCCTCAGGCCAGAGCCCATCGCGTTCGTTCCCAGCACTCCCTGGAAGTACTGGGGCATCGTGAACAGCACGCCGATCATGGCCAGGATCGCGACAGCCGCAAGCATCACACCCCAGGTGAACGAGGCCGAGCGAAACAGCGCCAGGTCGACCAGCGGCTGGCCGCCGGGTCGCCGGCTGAGACGGCGCTCCCAGCGCAGGAAGGCGACCAGCATCGCCACACCCACGAGCATCGGAAGCAGCGCGCCGATCTCTCCCCAGCCGTGCTGCCCCGCCTCGATCAGCCCGTAGGTCAGGGCCAGCAGACCGATGGCCGAAACAGCGACGCCAAGCAGATCAAGTCCCGGGCGACGTGGGGCTCGTGACTCGGGTATCAGCGCGAAGGCGGCGGTCAGGCCAACCAGGGCGACCGGCACGTTCATCAGAAACACCCATCCCCACCAGTAATGGGTCAGCAGCCAACCGCCGAGGATCGGGCCGATCGGAAGCGCGATGAAATTCGCCGCCGACCAGATCCCGACGGCCTTCGGCCGTTCCTCCTCGCTGAACAGCACCGTGACAGCGGAAAGCGCCATCACGATCACGCCGGCGCCAGCCAAGCCGAGCAACACCCGAGCGGCGATGAACGCGCCGCTCGACGGCGCCGCAGCGCAGGCCGCCGATCCCACACCGAACAGCGCCAAGGAAATCAGCATTACCTTCTTGCGGCCATAACGGTCGCCGAGCAGGCCCGCCGGCAACATCGCCGCCGCCAGCACCAGCAGATAGCCGGATGAAAACCACTGCAGGGTGGATTCCGACGCGTGCAGGTCCCTGGCGAGCGTGGGTAGCGCGACGCTGAGCACCGTGCCGTCCAAGCCGACAGCGAGGACAGCCAGGCTTACCGCGCCAAGCGCCCACCACCGCCGGGCGCCCGCGCTTCTCGGTTCATGCGGTGAATCCATGAATCTGACAGTAGCATCCAAAAGCATGTGACCATCAGTACTTGCCCGTATAGAACCGTTTTGGGTGGCCGCGGCGAGCCCCATGCTGTCCCCGATGTCATGGGCTACGGTTCGTGAGTGGCGAGTGACCGGTTGAGCGACGTGCTGGCTGCGATGGCCGACGTCGACGGGGATGCCCTGTCGGCGGTGGACCGGGTGTGTGCAGCGGCGGTGCGACTGCTCTCGCTCAACGGGGCGGGGCTTTCGCTGATGGTGGATGGTCAGTTGCGCGGGGCTGCAGGCGTGTCTGAGACAGGTGTCGCGGCCGTGCAGGAGCTTCAACTGGCGCTGGGCGAGGGTCCGTGTACTGATGCGTGGCGGAGCAGCGCGGCGGTGTTGGAGGCGGATTTGGCCGATCCGGTGGTGGTTCGCTGGCCGGCGTTCGCCCAGGCGGCCGTTGAAGCCGGCGTGATGGCGGTGTTCTCATTCCCGCTTCATCTCGGCGCGATTCGGATCGGCGTGCTGGTGCTGTACCGCGATCGTGCTGGTGGGCTGAGCGCGGATCAGCTGGCGTATGGACTTGTGCTGGCTGATGTGGCCACCCAGGTTGTCCTCGGCCTGCAGGCCGGCGCTCCGCCGGATACCTTGCACGAACTGCTGGCGAAGGAGCCGGCGCATTGGGCGGAGATTCATCAGGCGACGGGCATCATCTCCGTCCGGCTCGAGGTGGCATTGGATGAGGCGTTCGTTCGCCTCCGCGCCCGTGCGTTCGCAGACGACCTCTCGCTGCGGGCGACCGCGCGCGAGATCGTCGCCGGGCACCTGAGTCCGGAGGGCTGGGGATGACCGGTGAGCGTTCAGGCCCTCCTAGAATCGTGGCATGGGCCTCGGTGTTGTGTGGATGCGGCGTTGGGTCCCCCGGCGGCTCGCGGCAGCCGGCGTGGCGCTTCTCGCGACGATAGGAAGCTCAGCTGTCGCCTTGGCCTCCGCCGTGTTGCCCACCGTGCGCCCGGTGGTGCTTCCCCGCGACCATGGTGCGCACCCGGGGTTCGAGATCGAATGGTGGTACACGGCCGGGACCGTTGCCGATTCCACGGGCCATGAGTACTTCTGGTTTGCGACGGTCTGGTCGAGCGTACAAGGGCTTGTGGCACGGGTGAACCTTGTCGATCTCCGGCGAGACCGAGTCGTTCTGTCGCGCGAATACGTCACGGGCATGCGGGTGGCGGCCGGTCGGGCACGGCTGCGCGTCGGAGCCTTCTCGCTTGGCTGGCAACGAACAGGTGAATTGGGCCGTTGGTCCGTCGACGCACCGACTCGCGGTGGATTCCTAAGGCTCAGCCTGCTCCCCCGTCGCCCCTACGTACTCAACGGCCGTCACGGGATCATTCAACAAGGGCCAGGGGGTCCGTCGGCCTACTACTCAGAGCCTCGTCTCGCGGCTCGTGGCCTGCTGGAGCTGAATGGCCGACGCACGACCGTTAACGGTCAAGGCTGGCTCGACCACCAGTGGGGCAACTTCATCGCAAACGCCGGATCGCTCAGGTGGGATTGGTTTGCTTGCCAGTTTCGCGACGGACGCAACCTCATGCTGTACCAGTTCCTCGATCGCCATGATCGGCCGTCGGCCTTTCGGTCCGGCACGCTGGTCACCCGCGACAACCGAGTCGAGCATCTCATCCGGTTCACCGCCGCGGCCCTGCATCCGTTCTTCCGGCCGGCCGGCGCGCTAGCCGAATATCCGCTCCGCTGGCGCCTGGAGGTGCCGTCGTCCCGGATCGACATCACCCTGCGCTCGCTTGCGCGTCACCAGTTCATCCGAAACCTCTACGTTCCCAGCTTCTGGGAGGGCGCGGCGACGATCACCAGCGGTTCCCCCGGAACCTGCATCGTCGAGTCTTCACGGGAAATCGCTCTATCGCCCTGAGGCGAACGCCAGCGCCGGAGCGCGAGCGCCGCAGCGGAGCTCAAATCCGAGCTTCAGACCCCTTATGAACCCGAGGTCCGAGGCTCAGGCTGCCGGGTGGCGCGGCGGCGCCGGGCCGTTGTCAGCCGCCGACAGCCGTGGCGAGCCGTTCGAGCACGTGCCCGTAGATCCGGCGCAGGCCGATCGGCGCGAACAGCCCTTCAAAGATCCCGCCGATCCCCCCCGCACCGTCCCATGAGGCCTCCAGCGTCACTTCAGAGCCCGCGTTCGAGGGCGCGACCGACCAGATGCTGACAAACGAGGACAGCTGATCGTGCTCCTGCAGCGCGCCGTCGGATTCCTGGACGCGAAGTCGGTAGTCACGCTCGCGGCCGCCGGCCGCGAAGTGATAGCCGATCACCGTCCCGTCCCCCCGCCCTCCCTGCTCGACCCGGTAGGCGCTGTAGTTCTCGGTCAGGATCTTCGCTCGCTCGCGATAGTCGCGCAGGAACTCCAGCACCTGCTCCGGGGCGACCGCCAGCTCGCGGCTGCTGCGTGCAATGACCTTGGCCATCCGAGCATTCTGACAGCGGGAGACGATCGAGGCCGACCGCCCGGCGCCGCGGGACCTGGTCGGGCATGATGGGGTCATGCTTGCTGTCTACGCCTCCGATATCGATCCAGAGGACCCGCTGCGCGCGCTCCAGGTCGGCGAGCGCCCCGAACCCGAGTTGCCCGACGGATGGACCACGGTCACCGTCAAGGCCGCCTCGCTCAACCATCACGACCTGTGGTCATTGCGCGGGGTCGGCCTGGACCGCGAGCGCCTGCCGATGATTCTCGGCTGCGACGCGGCCGGCCTGGCGCAGGACGGCTCCGAGGTTGTCGTGCACGCGGTGATCGGCTCTGAGTCCTGGCGGGGCGATGAGACGCTCGATCCGCGACGCTCGCTGCTGTCAGAACGCCATCAGGGGACGTTCGCCCAACGGGTGGCCGTCCCGCAGCGCAACCTCGTGCCCAAGCCGCCCGAGCTCAGCTTCGAACAGGCCGCCTGCCTACCCACGGCCTGGCTGACCGCCTACCGGATGCTGTTCACCCGCGGCGGCGTCGTGCCGGGACAGACGATCCTCGTCCAGGGCGCGACCGGAGGCGTGGCCACCGCGCTGACCGTGCTCGGCAGCGCGGCCGGCGTTCGCGTCTGGGTGACCGGGCGCTCGGAGGAGAAGCGGGCCCGGGCGCTGGAGCTGGGCGCCGCGCAGGCATTTGAGCCCGGCGCCCGGCTGCCCGAGCGCGTCGACGCCGTGATGGAGACGACCGGCCAGGCGACCTGGGCGCATTCCGTGCGCGCACTGAAGCCGGGCGGCAAGATCATCGTCTCCGGCGCGACGACCGGAGACGCACCGCCGGCCGAGCTCACGCGCGTGTTCTTCCTGCAGCTGTCGGTGATCGGCTCGACGATGGGCACGCGGGACGAGCTCGAGCGCCTGATGCGCTTCTGTGTCGAGCAGCAGCTACGGCCGGTGATCGACACCACGATGGCCCTGACCGACGCTCGCCAGGGATTTGCCGCGATGCTCGCCGGCGAGCTGTTCGGCAAGGCGGTGTTCACCCTTTAGCTCCGCGCGGGCGCAAGCGCGGGGCCCTCAGAACACGATCACCCCGCGTCCGCGCAGCCCGCCGGCGTCCATCGCGCGCTGGGCCTCGCCCGCTTGCTCGGGCGGGTACTGCGCCGCGACCCGCAGCGCCAGCCGCCCGTCGGAGGCGAGCTCGCGCAGGTGCTCCAGCCAGTCGGTGCGCTCCAGTACCGTGCGCACCAGCACCGGGTGCACCTCGATCCCCCGCTCGGCCTCGCCCTCATTCCAGCCGCGCACGACCGCCAGGCCGCCGCCGTCACGGATCGCACCCAGCACCGAGCTTCCCAAAACTGCAGTGTCATACAGGCCGTCGACGCCGCCGGGCGCCGCGTCGCGGACTGCGGCGACGAACCCCTCGCCACGCGCGACCACCACGTCGGCGCCGAAGCCGCGCACCAGGCCCTCGTCCTGGGGTTTGGCGTCGGCGATCACGAACAGGCCACCCTCCTTGGCCAGCGGGATCACGTAGGAAGCGAGCAGGCCGGCGCCGCCGGCGACCGCGAGCGTCTCCCCGAAATCCAGCCCCAGCAGCTCCAGCCCTAGCAGCGCGGTGAGCCCGTTCATCGGCAGGGTGCAGGCCTGCTCCAGCGTCGCGCCGTCAGGGATCGCGACGACCGAGGCCGCGGGGGCGAC
>CALAQT010000247.1 GCA_937888775.1 uncultured Actinomycetes bacterium
CCGGCGTTTCCGCCTCAGCCTCGGCGAAAAGTGTCTGATCCTGACCGCCCTTTACGCCCGAAACCCCGGTCAGGATCGGACGGTTTTGGGGCGAAAGGGTCCGATCGTGACCGCCCTTTACACCGGAAACCCCGGTCAGGATCGGACAGTTCTCCACAGAAAGTGTCTGATCCTGACCGCCCTTTCGGGCCGCGGGGACCGGCCCAAGATCGAAGCTGGCCGGCGACTCGTGGCTCGTCGAGGAGACGCCCACCGCGACTGGAGCGACCAGCGGCCGTGCGCCCGCCGGGGGTGGCACACGACGACCGGCCGACGGCCTGCCGGGCTCGCCGGCGAGCAGCCGCAGATCGGAGATCTCCCAACGGTTTGCGTTTCCGCGCCCGCCGACACCGCTGAGCAAGACCAGCTCGCCTGAAGCGAGCAGCGCCTGGCGCGCGCGCCTGTAGGTCCTGTCCGCCAGCCCCGCAGCGCTACACAGCTGCTCCGTCGTGAGATCCTCCACGACACGTTCCTCGTTCGCGAGGGCAGCCATCGTCGCCAGCAGCAGCCGCGCGGGGCCGCGCGCTCGACTGTAAGCGAGCGACGCCTCGAACAGCGGCGCGTTGATCTCGCCCTCGCACCAAGGGCCCTCATCCGCGAACCTCAATCCGAGCGTGCTCGCACGCCCCCGACCAGTCGCAGCGTCTTCCACCACGACCAGGCCGCGGCGCACGAGCTGATCGCGGGCTTGCAGGTAACGACTCCGGCTCAGCCCCGCACGTGCGGCGGCAGCGGGCGCGCCCGGCCACGCACGGTTCTCGCGGTCAGCGAAGCTCGCCAACGAGAACGCGACCAAGCGCTCGCCCGCGGACAGATCCTCCCGTGCAAGAGCGGCAGCAATCGCGGAGACGCTCATCGCGACGCCCGTCCTGAACATGTCCGCGCAACGCCGCCGTGGCGGCCGCCCAGCGGCAGGAACCGCCAGCCATCGACGGTGCAGCAGCGCCTAGTCCTCTCCCTCGACTCGCACGGGCACGGGCGCCAAGGCGGGGTGCACGGCGAATCGACGTTGATGTGGCTGAAAGCCATCGCCAACACCGCAACGGCGGGGCTCGCGATGACCTCAGCGAGGACGCACGGGAGCAGCACCAGCTGCCGGTCGCGGTTCCATCCGCCCTCCGGCTACACTGCTCGTACTGATCTTGTGCGCGCTGAAAGGCGCCTATGTTCTGGAAGGACCGGGCTGCTACCCGGTCTTTCTCGTCTCCGAGGCCAGCGCGATGCGGCGGCCCCCTGCATGGGGACACGAACTCTGAGTCGCCCGCACCCGTTGGTGGGCCGCACCGCAAGCTTCGCTCGGGTGACGGTCCGCGGCGCTGTCGGCCAGTACCAAGGACCCACGTCGGCGATGCAACCCGCATCCACGTCGGGCTCGCGAGGGGCGTTCCTCGGCCTATGGTGGCCAGCGATGCAGGCTTGCGCAGGCCCCGCGCGACGGCCCGCTGACAATCTCGACCAATCCACTTGCTTTTACCCTGCTTATTCCCTTGGCGGCGCGAGTATTTCGCACCATCGCCGGACAAGGCAATTTGCAGGGCTTTTTGAGGTGGGCGGTGACGGGCTCGAACCGCCGACTTCCTGCTTGTAAGGCAGGCGTTGGGCGTGCAATGCGGCTTGTTTACTGGAGTCCGGACCGGGGCATCGCCTGTTTCTATGGGCTTTTGCGGATAGTGTGATGCCCAAAGTGATGCCCAATCTACGTGATGCCCAAATGATGCCCAATCGGTTTCGCGTCCAGACCGGGCGCTAACCTCCCGTGTCGTGCAGGGTGCGAACGTCCAGCAGAGCAGCCTCGTGCTCCGCCTCCGCCATGGCAGCGCCGGTCGCTCCTACTGGGACGCGCAATGGCGCTATCGCACTGAACCCGGCGAGCCGTGGCGGCTGAAGAAGCACCGGCTCGGCCTGGCGTGGCAGGAGCTGGCCAGCAGCGGCAACTGGCAAAAGCGCCGAGGCCGCTGCCCCGATGGATGGCTGGATGAGCGTGCAGCGAACGTGGCGGCGGCCGCAGCGATGGAGGACCATGCCCGCGCCTTCGCCAACGCCGAGCACGAGCGCGCGGCCGCCGCCCAGCGCAAGCTGACCGTTCGCAGCATCGCCGAGGAATGGCTGTGCTGGCTTGAGGAGGTGCGAGGCGCCAAACCGTCGACGATCGCCGACTACGGATTCCTGCTGCGCGAGCCCGGAACGCAGCACCGCCGCGGCTCGCGCACAAGCGCCGGGCGGATCATAGCCGCGTTCGGGGACCGGCCGGCCGGCGAGGTGAGCACGGCGGAGATCAGCCGCTTCTTGCGATCCCTCGATCGCGACGGGCTGACCCCACGCAACGTCAACAAACACCGCCAAGTGCTCGCAGCGATCTTCGCCTACGCCTGCCGCAGCGACACCCACGGACTCGCGTCCAACCCAGCGAAGGGAACCGACAAGCGCCGGGAGGATCCGCCGTCGGCGCTCGACTACTACGAGGTCGAGGAGGTCGAAGCGCTCGCTCGCTGCTGCGAGGCCGGCGAGCACCGCACCGCCCGGCCGTCCCAGGACCCCTCAGAACAGGCTGCCCGCCACCAGGAGGATCGCCAAGATGGCGACGCGTTCCGACTGCTCTTCTATACCGGCCTGCGACTGGGAGAGGTGCTGACCCTGCGTTGGGAGGACGTCGACCTCCCGGACCGGCTGCTGCTGATCCGCCGCGGCCTGTCCGCCGGCCAAGAGTCACTCCCGAAGGGACGCCGGCACCGGTTCGTACCGCTCTCCACCCCCGCCGCCGCTGCCCTGGCAAGGCTCGCCGATCGCGCCGAGTTCACCGGACCGAGCGACTATGTCCTAGCGAACCGTTGGGGACGACGGCTCGATCCCTCAGCGCTCCGCCAACGCTACAAACGCGGCTGCGCCGCCGCCGGCCTTCGCCCAGTTCGCCTCCATGGACTGCGGCACGCCGCCGGGAGCCTGATCGCCCGGACCGCCGACCCCGTGTTCGTACGCGACTTCCTCGGACACGCCAAACTCGCCACCACCGACCGCTACCTCAGCGCAAAACTCCGCCCCGAAGAGCTCAAACGGCTCGACGACGCCTTCACCCCAACCGCAATCGACCAAGCACAGCCAGCCGAACCGGGCGCAACGAGGCGCTGACACGAATGGCTCAGCCCCGTGCCGGGAAGGCGGCGCCGGCGAAGCGATCGCGCCAGGCGCGACGGGACGACCGGTTCTGGGCGAATCCGCAAGCGCGCTGCGGTGCACGCACAGCCAGATCGGGACGATTGCAAAGTCGCCAACGCGATCGCGCGACGCGACGTGGCGGGCGGATGAAAGCGATCGTGCGGACCGCGCAGCCGGACGCTCGAGCTTGGGCGAATCCGAAAGCGCGCTGCGGAGCGCGCTCAGCTGGATCGGCACGATTGCAATGTCGCCTTATGTGAGGGTCGATTTCGGGCGTCAACGACGTCCACGAATGGGCCTTTTGGCGTCCCGCCGAAGCGTTATGTGAGGTGCGTAGTCGACGTCAACGACATCGACTTGCGCGTCTTCGCGGTAGGCGTCGGGTGTCGGGTGTCGGCGCCCCAGCCTCGCGGTCCGGCTCTCACGACGAGGGACAGACGGCGCCCGCCTGGTGGGCTGGAGCTCGCGGACGATGCGACGCGTGTCCGCGGCCGCACAGGCGCTGGCGGTCGTCGGCGGCGCTCGCGGATCCTCACCGCGGCTGCGTGGCTCCCCTCTCTCATTGCGCCGTTGACGTTCCCTACGTCCCGCCGGGCCGGTTTCTTCGTTTCTTTCGTACCTCGTCAACGCGTCAGGCCAGCGATCGAAACCCCCCAACCTCAACGACATGTTCAGCACGTCAAACCCCAACGACCGCGGGACGTGACGCCACCGACCTCACATAAGTCGCCGAAGCGATCGTGAGCATCGGGCTGCCCGGACGTGCGGGTCCCGTTGATCTCGCACGTCCGCTTGCTCGATCTAAGCAGGCGTCCGGTTGGCCAAAGCGATCGCGCGGCAATACGCCCCACACCGCTCCCGCTGGCACGCCAACTCACAAGCGAGGACGGCTCGCCGAGGCTACTGCCGGCAACCTCGAACGTGGCTGAGCTGCCGATCTGGCTGCCGGAGTGCTCGAGGATTGGGAGCCGATCGGCGCGTGGAGCTAACTGGCCTGCGTCGGAGCGAGAGCGATGGCGCTTGACCGCTCAGCCGAGGAGCGGCGTCAAATTGTGGCGTTGGTGGGCCGGCACGAGCGCCGTGTCGCGGTGCTTACGCTGCGATGGGAGCATTGTTGAGCAGCTCGTGGTCGTGGGCTGGCAGCTGCAGCGCGGCGGCGTGCGGCAGCAGGCCGGGTGGCTGTGATGCGAGATGTGGGCTAGGGCGCCCGAGCCCGTACCCTTGGCCGCCCTGGATGATGCGGTCGGGCCGTAGGTCCTCGTCGTCGATCTGGCCGAGGAAGTCGAGGGTTTCCTGGTCCTCGATGCCTTCGGCGATCACGAACGAGCCGGTCTGCCGGGCGTAGGTCGCCATCGCCATCAGCACCGCGCGGGCGTTGCGCTCGATGGTGGCTGCGCTGACGATGCTGCGATCAATCTTGACGAAGTCGGCACCGACCTTGCGGAGCATCTCGAGGCCCGAGTTGCCTGTCCCGACGTCGTCGAGCGCGAGCTTGAAGCCTTGATCGCGCAGACGCGAGAGTGACTTGACGATCGACGTGCTGCGTCCGGCGAAGCGTTCGGTGACCTCGACCACCACGTGCTCGGGCGTCAGCGCAGAGCGTTCGATGAGCTCGCGGAACCAGTCGTTGCCGTCGGCGTCGATGTCGAGTGTCTGGGGTGAGAGGTTCAAGAACAGCAGCGTGTTGTGGGGGAGTTCGGGGGCGACGTGAGTAAGGGCACTCTGGACGCAGAGCACGTCGAGTTCGTGCATGTGTCCGATCTGCTCGGCGAGGTCGAAGATCTCGGCGTGACTCGAGAACCCGTACTTGGGGTCGGGTCGCATGAGCGCTTCGACGCCGAGCAGGGTCTGCGAGTCGAGATTCCAGATCGGCTGCAGCACGGTCCGCAGCCCGCTTTCGTCGATCAACCGCCGCACAGCATCCGTCTTCTCTGAGGTCGTGATGATCACGCGGTCGCGGATGTCGTCAAACGCCACGACGCGGTGCCCGCCGCCACGTTTGGCCTCATGCAGCGCGGCGTTAGCCTCGGCACGCAGCAGGTCGCCGGACTCGCCGACTCGCAGATCGCAGACGCCGATGCTGACCATCGCCTGCGAGTCGGTCAGCTTGCGGCTGAGCCGCCGCGCGAAGCTCGCGCCGCCTAGCGCGTCGATGCGCGGCAATAGCATCGCGAACTCGTCCCCTCCCAGCCGGTAGGCACGATCCTCGATCCTTCCCGCCACCAGGATGGCTGCGACGCGCTTGAGGATTGCGTCGCCGTGAGCAGTGCCGTGGCGGTCGTTGAGAAGCTTGAAGTCGTCAACATCGAGGACGGCGAGCCCGAGATGCGCGTCGGGGCGCTTTGCGGACGAGATGGCCACCGTGAGATCGTCCTGGAAGGCGCGGTGGTTGGGCATGTCAGTCAGTCCGTCGCGCATCCCGCGGACGAGCGCGTAGCGGTGGCTGCGCACCAGCGAGCGGCCCCCGACGAGGTAGAACACGAGCGCGCCAACGATCAACGCCAGTAGCCCGACCAGTGCCAGCGTCCCTCGCAGGGACACGAGCTCCGAGTCCAGGAACCGGTGGTCGTAGCCGACCTCAAGCGCATAACGGCCGTTCGGAAGCTGGAGTGGAACGACGAACTCAAAGTCCTTCGGATTGCGCCTCGGGTCGGCCTCGCGCCCTGCGTAGGTCGTTCCGTGCAGCAGCGCCGCAACGATCCTTGGGTCAGAGTCCTTGACCCCGATCCCCCCGTTGACGGTCCCGGAAGCCATGACCGTATGGCTCTGATCGACGAGAACCGCCTCCAGCACTCCTGAGCGATGACCGACCGCGTCCAGCAGCCGGTCGATCTGCGACAGTGCGAGCGCGGTCGATCGCGATGTTCGACCGATCGCTTCGAAACCCTGGACGTCGGCATGCACGATGCTCGCATAGCTCGCATAGCTCGCAGTCTGCTGCTGGCGCAGCTGGCGCGCCATCAACACGTAGCCGATTCCACCGACCACCACAAGCGTGATCGCCAACGCCAGCCCCAGCCGCGCGCCGAATCCCAATGCGGAATGTCGAGCCCGCAATCATGTCATAGGCGCGAATACTCGAGCTGCAGGACGCTGCGAACTAGAGATCGGGGCCTAGGGCATCACTAGACCTATCGACGCCCTGACCCACGAACCTGAATACGTCGTTTGGCCGATGGACAGCACCCGAAGTCCGGCTCGGTCCCACCAGGCAGGCAGCCCACCCTTCATCGGTCAGGGCGGAGCGCTGCTCGCGGCCACGGCCGAGCAGGGCCTCGGGGGCGTTGTCGCCAAGCGGCTGGACGCTCCCTACGCCGAGCGCCGGCGGAGCCGAGCGTGGGTAGAGCAGAACCATCGCCGCAAGCTGCTGGAGCTAACCGGCTGGCGCGAGCCTCCGAGGCGAGCTGCCGAGTTTCTGCTCGCCCGTCGCGGCGGGGATGGTGGCTTGCGGCCGGCAGGTAGCGCAGGCCCGGCCTGGATCCGACCCGTCGCGGGCTGTTGTTGGCCGCGCTCAAGCAACACGCGGTGCCGCAGAGGCCGAGGCGGCCGGGTGCGGTCGGCCGCTCCGGTGATCGAGGTGCTCGTTGACCTGCACGGCCGCAGCGACGGTGCTGCCCGCGATGCGGTGCTGCGCGAGATTTCGTGGCCCGATGACCCGCGGTTGGATTCGGTGCGGTCCGGGAGCTAAGCCTGGTCGACGGGCGACGTG
>CALAQT010000248.1 GCA_937888775.1 uncultured Actinomycetes bacterium
CCTGAAGCGAGCCCGGCCACGGGCCAGGCCCAGGGGTCGCTTCCTGAGTGCGCCCAGTCAAGTCGCGTGTAGTGGTGTAACGCCTGCTCGTCGGTGAGGCTCGCGGCTCAGGCGGCGTTGAGCGTGATCACCTCCTCTCGGTCGGTCTCTGTCTCAGGGTCCTGCGCTTGCACAGCGTCGAGTAGTGCCATGCTCTCCGCTGAGAGGTAGCGCCGGCAGACGAGCCACTCGTCGTTCTGCTCGATCAGCAGCGCTCCGGCGAGACGGATAGCCGAGGCGTCGTTGGGGAAGATCCCGACAACGTCAGAGCGTCGGCCGATCTCACGGTTCACGCGCTCCAGGGGATTGGTGGATCGCAGCTTTGACCAATGCGTCGTGGGGAATGCATAGAACGCGAGAAGGTCTTCCTCGGCCTCCTCGAGCAGGCGGCAGACCTTCGGGACGGCGGGCTCCAGACGCTCGATCACCTGTCCGAGGCGCTCGCGCGCTTGGGCTCCGTCCTCGGCGGTGAAGAGCTCCCGCAGGGCCGCGGAGACGAGACCTCGCTGGGAGGGGCGGCAGTGCTGGTGCATGTTCCTGACGAAGTGCACGGTGCAGCGCTGCCACGGACACGCCAGGACCCGCTCGATCGCGTGCTTGAGGCCCTCGTGCTGGTCGGAGACCGCGAGACGGACTCCCTGAAGGCCGCGGGCCCTGAGCGAGCGCAGGAACTCAACCCAGAACGCCTCTGACTCGATCTCGCCGAGATCAAGGCCGATCACCTCACGGACACCTGACTCGTGGACGGCATAGGCGATCACGAGCGCCTTCGATCGCACGTGGGATCCAGAGCGGACCTTCAGGTGCTTGGCGTCCAGCCACAGATACGGATAGCCGCCTTCCAGCGGGCGCTCCCTGAAGAGCGCGACCTGCTCATCCAGAGCCCGGCACAGCGCCGAGACGCGGTCCTTGGTCATCCCGGCGATCCCCAACTGCTCCACCAGCCGGTCGACCTTCCTCGTGCTGACGCCATTGACATACTGCTACCGTCGCCACATGGGAGCACTTCTGGAGACACTCGAGGAGTACGCGAGGGCTAACCAGATGAGTTTTGAGACTCATCACGGGCGCTACAGAGTGGAGAAGGTCCTGGCGGAGCGCAAGACGTTCATCTCGCGCAAGAAGCTCGAGTATCGCGCCGAGTTCGCTATCGACGATCAGCAGAAGGAACTCCGCTTCACCGAGAGCCTGAAGGAGAGCGGCAGGGGAATGGATGCCGGGGTCGGCGTGCAGAGCGAGAGTTACAACACCCTGAGCGGAGCCCGCAAAGGCAGCTTCGAGGACCACTCACGTCAACTGGGCAAGCACTACGACGCGAGCGTCGACTACGGGGCCATCCGTGAGGCCATCAAAGGGCTCACCGAGGCTGCCGGCTACAGCTTCTCCTATCTCGTGACAACAAAGGGGCTCTAGCTGTAAGACCCGAGGAGGTTGTTCAGCTCGTTGAGGCGAGCGATGGGCGGCTTGTGGCTGAGGGCGCCGTGGGGTCTTCGGCGATTGTAGAAGTCAAGCCAGCCTTGTAGCGCGGCGGTGCGCTCGTGGCTGTCGCGGTAGATCGCGCCGTAGGCCCAGCCGCCGAGCATGGTGCGGATGAACCTCTCAGCCTTTCCGTTGGTCTGGGGGCGGTAGGGGCGAGTGCGGAGGTGGCGGATACCCAGAGCGCGGCAGGCGATCGCGTGCACACCTGAGCGGTAGGCGCCGCCGTTATCCGTGATGAGCTGCTCCACGGTGATCCCGTAGCTCTTGTAGTGCGCGACGGCTCGGGCCAGGAAGGAGATCGCTGTGAGTGCTTTCTCGTCTGAGAGCACCTCGACGTAGGCCAGGCGTGTCGCGTCGTCGATCGCGATGTGCACGAACTCCCAGCCGACCGTCTTGCGAACCTTGCCCTCGGCATCGGTGCGCTGTGGGTTATAACGGCCCCGTTTGCCAGTGATTCGATGCCCGGCGCCCTGTTAGATCCTGCCGAGCTTCTTGACGTCGATATGGATCAGCTCGCCGGGGATCTGGCGTTCGTAGCGTTGAGCCGGCTCCAGCCCGAGCCGGCCCAGCTTGCCCATCCCGATCTGGGTCAGGATCCCCGAGACCGTCGAGAGCGCCATCCCGAGCACCTCGCCGATCTCTGCGCCAGTCATCCGCAAGCGCCGCAGCGCAGCGATCGCTTCGACGCGCCGCTCCTCAGTGCGATTAGCGACCCGCAGCGGCGCCGAGGAGCGATCAAGCAGGCCCGACTGGCCCTCCCTGCGGTAGCGGGCCAGCCACTTATGCGTGGTGCGCTCGCTGACTCCGGCGGCCTCGGCCGCCTCCGCCAGCGACCAACCCTGCGTGAGCATCCGATCAATCAGCAGCTCGCGTCCCTTGACGCTGAGACGAGCGTTAGCGTGCAACTTCATCCGGTGTCCTCCTTGGGACTGGTGGCTTCGACACCAACCAGCCTCCAAGGAGGCCCGGATGAACAACGTCCTCAGGATTTACATCTAGCCGACGAATTCACAGCGCAGGACGCGACCCTAACAAGCGGTCAACCGAATGTCACGCCCACAAGCCGGCCGCCTGCTCCCGCGGGCCTTCCCATGCGCCGCGATGTCGAGGCGCACGGGCACCGTGGGCCAAAATTAGCCCGTCAAGCGCGGTTCGAGGCCCTGCGGCGCGCACTGGCTGAGGCCGGCCCCGGAGACGCTTGATTCGATCACGTGCTGTTAGCGACGCGGGGCGTCGGTCGTGCCCGCCTAACGGATCACGCGGAAGGCAGTCGCCAGCAACACACGAGCGCCATCACCCACCCGAACATCACGTACAAGAACGACGCCAACACCGAGCTCCTCCCATCGTCGACA
>CALAQT010000249.1 GCA_937888775.1 uncultured Actinomycetes bacterium
GGCGGTGGCGCGCGGTCAGCGGCGCCTGCACGGCGTAGAACGGATGCGCGAGCGCAGCGGTGATGGATCGGTCGTGAAGGTACTCGGCGCAGGTCTCGACATCGTCGCCGTGGGCCTGCAGCCATTCGTGGTCCTGTTCGGTGATCCCGTAGCAGAGCACGTGGACCGCCTGAGGCTCGCCCTTGAACGAGACCGTCAGCTCCTCGGAGATGAACACTCCGGGCAGGTGGGCGATCGATTGCGCCCCCGCGATCGTGTCGTGATCGGTGATCGTGACGAAATCCATCCCCCGGCGCTTGGCCAGGTCATACACCTGTTCCGGCGTGGTCGCGCACTCGGGCAGATGCAACGAGCGCTGGATGCCGAGCTTTGACAACTGCGAGGCCGTCGAGTGGACATGCATGTCTACGCGGCTGATTTCGTTCATGTCGCAAGGATTGCCCTGCAAACCCGCAAATTCGTGAAAAATGCGCTTAGGTCCTGTGACCTTTTGGTGAACGTCTGCAGGTGGGCCGTGGCGGCCAAGAACTATGTCCCCCATGCTCTCTGCGGTGCCCCTTAGCTCCGACGATCGCCAGCCGCTGGTCCTGGAGCATGGGCCGCTGCGCGTCGAGATCACGCTGCGCCCGTTCGCGTTCACCGTGCGCCGCGCGGGGCGGCGGCTGCTGCGCTCGGGCGGCGTCTGGGTCGCCGACGGGACGGTGCACGACCATTTCATCGCGCTGACCGAGGGTGTGCTCGCCAACGAGGACCGCTCACCCGTCGAACGTGCCGCCGGCGCCGAGGCCGGCATCCGCGCCGCGTCGGAGTTCACACTCGCGCTGAAACTCGACGGCGGCCGACGCGCTCAGCTGAGCATTCGTCTGTCGGACCCTGGCCGCGTCTCGCTGGCGTTGACGGCCGAAGGCGACCCGTTGCGTCTGGCGATCGACTGGGATCGCCGTTCGGGAGAGCGCCTGATCGGTCTCGGAGCTCGCCACGGCACGCAGTTAGACCAGGTGGGCCGCGACGTCCAGCTGGGTGCCGACCGTCGATACACGGGGCCTGACTGCCCGCCCGACCTGCTCGCCGAAGGAGGAATCCCTCAGGGCGACTGCGCCCCGGTTCCGTGGTGCAACTCCAGCCGGGGCTACGCCGTCTGGGTGCGAACCGACGCCAACGGCACCCGCTTTGATTCAGACGGCGAGCGGATCACCGTCTCCACGCGGGCCCACGCCGGGCCGCTGGCGCTCGAGCTCGTGTGCCAGGCGACCCCGGTGGCCCGCCTGCGCGAGTTCTGCCGACTGACCGGTTTCCCGGCGCTGCTGCCGGAGTGGGGCTATGGGTTCTGGAAGAGCCGCGACGTGCACGAGCACCAGGACGACGTGTTCGACGACTTCAACGGCTTCCGCGAGCACCGGATCGCGCTCGACGCGATCGTGATCGACTCGCCGTGGGCCACCCAGTACAACACCTGGGAATTCAACCCGCATCAGTTCCCAAACGCGGCCGCGATGATCTCGACGATGCGCGCGGCGGGGGTGCGGACGGTGGTGTGGGTGACTCCATGGGTCAACCTGGACTCGCGTGATGGGCAGATTCCGCCTCAGCCGGAATCAGAGCGCCTGCACCGTGCGCCAGCGCCGAACTACGCGCCCGCGGCGGCGGCCGGGCATTTCGTCAAGCAGCCGGACGGCGATCAGCCGTTCGTGGCGCGCTGGTGGATGGGGACCGGCTCACCAATTGATCTGACAAATGCGGCCGCCGAGCGGTGGTGGCGGGAATCCGCAAAGCGGGTGCTCAGGATGGGTGTGGAGGGGATCAAGGCCGACGACGGCGAGGGCTATTACATCCCTTCCGACGTTCGGCTGGCGGATGGGCGTACCGGCGCCCAAGCCGCCTGGGCGCTCGGCGGGCTGCACCGCAAGTGCCTGCAGCGCGCGCTCGACGAGGTGCATCCTGGCTCCGGGGTGCTGTTCGGGCGCAGTGGCTGGACCGGCCAGCAGGCCACAGGACTGACCTGGGGAGGGGATCAGGCATCTGACTTCTGGTCGCTGCGCACCCTGGTGGTGGCCACCCTGAGCGCCGCCTGCAGCGGCATCTCGAACTTCTCCCACGACGTAGGCGGATACCTGGGACATCGGCTGATCGAGCGGTGCCCGCCGGAGCTGTTCGTTCGCTGGCTGCAGTTCGGCTGCTTCACCCCGCTGATGCAGGCTCACAGCCGGATGGCGCAGGAGCCCTGGCGCTACGGCGGTCACGTACTCGATCTGTATCGCGCCTACGTGCTGCTGCACGAGCAGCTGGTCCCGTATGTGCGGGCCGCTGCGCTGACGGCGTCACGCACCGGTCTGCCGATCATCCGCCCCCTGTGCCTGCTGGACTCCTCCGACCCGCGCGGCTGGTCGATCACCGACGCTTACGGGTACGGCCCGTCGCTGTGGGTCGCGCCCGTCCTCGATGAGGGAGCGGACGAACGGGAGGTGCCGCTGCCGCGAGGCGAGTGGATCGAGACCTGGTCGGGCCGCCGGGTGCGTGGCGGCGGCGAGGAGATCGTGGCCACGCCGCTGGCGCAGATCCCGGTCTGGGTACGCGCGGGCTCGCTGATCGTGACCTATCCGGCATCGCACGTCTTCGATGGGCTCGGCGACGTGCCCGAGCGCGAGCGTCCGCTGGTGGCCACGCTGTGGGGAACGCCGCCGCTCGGGCGCGCGAGCGCGCGGCTGGCCGACGGTACCCGGATCGGCTGGCGCCGAGGACGCTGGTCGGTCGACCCGCAGCGGGAAGTGAGGTTTGTGGAGCGCGCGGCGTGAGCGGCGGGTGCTGAGGGCCGGGGGCGCGGCGTGAGCGGGGCTTGCCGGGGGCGCGGCGTGAGCGGGGGGTGCCGGGGATGC
>CALAQT010000250.1 GCA_937888775.1 uncultured Actinomycetes bacterium
CCAGGCACTCGCCGCCGTCGGCGAGCATCACCGCCAGATCGCGCAGCACCACCCCCGGGTCGTGCGCCGACCGCCGCTCCCGGGTCGACGCCATCGCCCCGGACAACGCCCGCGTGAGCCCCACCCGGTCCGCGACGCCGGCCAGCAACGCACTCCCAGCATGCCCCACCAGACCCGTACCGTCCGCCGTCACAGTTAGCTTCTCAACCAGCCCATCACGCTTCACCATCTGGGTGATCCTCCTGAGGTCGCAATGCGAGTGTCAGCAACCCGCACTCTCCCTGCTCAGTCAGACGTTTCCGCGCCCCGGCCAGCCCGGGGCCCGGCGCTTAACGCACGATCCAGGCCGATGGCCCGGATTACGCCTTTCGACACGCCCGGCTTGGAACGCCAGGGGTCACGCCGACCGACGCGGCCACCGCTGCCCGTCTGCCCCGGCAATGCAGCACTTCAGCGCCGCCGACGGGCCGGTCAGCTCCATCGTTAGCCAGGTTCCCGGCCGGCTGCAAGCAGAAGAGCTGCAGCCTCGGCGCCGTCGTCCAGACTGCCGGTGCTGGTGCAAGGCAGCACTGCGCCACGAGGCGCCATATGACCGGTGAGGTGAGAGACCTCGCCCTCGGCCGCCGTAACGGCCGGGTGAAGCTGAGGGGCAGTCCGAGGCCAGAGGTGTGGTGGAGGGCGGCTAGCGGCCCCTGACGATCGAGCAGTGGTCCGCCGCCAGCGGGCCGGGTGCGGTAGCCAGGCAGAAGGGGGTAGGAGACCAAGCAGTGTCAGAAGCCCCGATACAGGACAGCAGCCCCGAAACTGGCGGCTATGGGCTGTTGGGGCGCTCGATCCCGTTGTTGCTCGGGATCGTCTCGGCCGAGCGTTTCTTGTTCGGCGGTCGAGGCCGCGTGCCGTGTTGCCCTAGCGCGTGGCGATGTCCCCGGGGTACAGCTGGGCGCCGACCCTGCCGACCGGTGTATGAGTGAACGTGGGAAGCGTCCCGGCGGTGCCCGCCGAGCCCGCAGTCGGGGTTTGGGGCAGGCGCACCGTCCGCTGTTGCCGTCGGGGCGTGGCGGAGGACCCGTAGTAGTCGTGGCAGTCACGCGCCACCAGGGAGGACGGGAAAGCCGTCTGCAGGGCGAAGGGGTCCAGTGAGTACCCAGCACGACTGGACAGAAGGAGGTCGCCGGTGAATACTGGCGCGCCGCGATCGAGCGGGTACTTCACAACCAGCGCTCGCTGCACGAGTGGGAGTCGGATACGACCCCCACTCTATGTGCTCATGGAGAGCCGGATGCGGTTGCGGGGTCCGGCGCTCTTACGAAGCGGTGACCGGCAACACTGCACGTCCGGTCCCGCCCCCGACGGCCAAGACCTCGCTGAAGCCATCCCGCAGGCAGTCCATCAGCACGTCGGGGTCGGGCACGGCGCCCGTGTCGATGTTGATGCCCACGCAGCAGGTACCGCAGTAGGACATCAGCGTGACGTTCAACGCCGCGCCGATCGTGGGGCCGAAGCCGTAGAAGCTGTCGACTTTCGCACCGGTGAGGTAGAGCGGCACAGGGATTCCGGGCACGTTGCTCGCGAGGA
Organism: uncultured Actinomycetes bacterium; assembly: GCA_937888775.1. The sequence goes on from CALAQT010000250.1 coordinate 1,576, forward strand.
AGTCGATGTGCTTGAGCATCCCGCCGATGACGGCACGCGGGAGCAGGTTCAGCGTGCCGGCGATCGCGTTCGTGAAGGGCAGTGACCGGTCGGTCTTCACCGATTCGCAGCGACGATGAGTCTCCGCCATCCGCTCGCTCGGGTCGGCGATGTCCACGGGAACCTTGAACCTCATGAGCGTGATGCGGTTGCCGCCGATCGGGTCGTCCGCCTTGCGGATGCTGACCGGCATCGTGACCCGCAGTTCTTCGACCTGCGTGTCGTGCCGATCGTGGTAGAGGCGCAGTCCCGCCGTGACACCAGAGAGGAAGGCATCGTTGTGCTTAGCGCCCGCGGCGTGGGCGGCATCCAGCATCTCGGCCAGCGGGAACTCGAGGACGTCATAGTGCCAGGCCAGGTGGCGCTCGGTCATGACCGGCGACAGCGTGTCGGACACGGGCTCGACGAAGCGCGCGATCGACTGGCCGGTCGCGGCAGCCTCGCTGAGCGCCTCGCGGGGGTGGCGCAGCGCGTGTGTCATGTCGCTGACCGCGGAGGTGAGGTGACGCTTGGAGAAGTCAAAGAGTTGCGACCAGTCGTAGCCGAGCGCATCCCGGGCCAGATCGACGGTGTCGAGATGCTCCCCTGCCGGTGCCTCGGGCATCGGTCCGAGGTCGCCCGGGTCGGGCTCGACGTCGAACAGCAGTCGCGCGATGTCCATGCCGCCCACGCCATCGGTCAGCGAGTGGTGAAGCTTCATGACCAGCGCCGTCTGGCCGCCCTCGAGTCCCTCGACGAACGTGAACTCCCATAGCGGCCGATCACGATCGAGGCCCGCCATCCCGGTCTTGCGAGCGAACTCCAAGACCGTCGCCAGTGTCTTGGGGGGTGCCGCCTCGAACCGGCGAACGTGCCACGACAAGTCGAAATCGGGATCCACGACCCAGCGGGGCGTGGCCAGCCGCAGTGGAGGCGATACGACCCGGTGCCGAAACCCCGGCGAGAGCCGCGTGCTGCGCTCGAGCCGTTCCGGCAACTGGTCCCAGTCTGGCCTGCCATCCAGGAGCAGGACACACACAACCGTCGACCGCAATAGCGGGTCCTTCTCCATGTACCAGGAGAACGCATCACTGTCGCGCATGTGCACCTCGACGCGCTCTGTCAACGCCACCACCTCCACCCTCTTCTCGACTCTGCTCCGCGCGAAACGGTTGCCAACGCCAACCGCTCTTCGATCAGCCGCTCACGCGTGGTCAGCGCATTCTCGCGCTAACAACTCGCCCCGCAATCCGTAGGCGTCCGCAACTCCGGGTCTCAAAACCACTGCCGCGCTTTCCAGCAGACAGCAGGGCCGGGCTGAACCGGTCGCGCAATCGAACCCGGAACCGGGCACCGTCGCTCGTCGCTCGTCGCTCGTCGCTCGTCGCTTCCGCTATCACCTGGACCGGATCGCTCGGCTCGCCGCCCCTTTCGCGTGAGTGGGCTATGCCCTTAGAACCACCAACGCTGCCATTTGACCTCCCGATCAGCCATGCCGGCGGTGCGACCGGGGATACGCTGTACGCGCGTCAGGGAGCCCTCCTGGTGTCATGCCCTCGGCCGTTCCAGCGGCATGAGGGCGCATTCGCCTGTCCCGAGCCGTATAGGCGAATTGGTGGCGCTGAGTGCATAGCCCACTCGCGTGATAGGGGCCGTCGCGGCCGCTCGCGCGAGACGCTCGCAATGCCACGCTTGCGATCGCCCGCGCGTCCAGACCTCCTTTGATGTCCGGACGAGCCTGTCGGCGCAAGCGCCGGCAGTCCCCCAATGCGCGGAAGGCACGATCCTCGAACGCGTCGGCTCGGCTTCGCTGGGCGGCGAAGAACGCATCGACGACCGCGCGTTGCCGCGCGAGGTCTGGGTCGGGCGCGGTCGGCGCGCCCTGTACGCGGCGACGGGCGCGGCTGGCCAACTGGCGCGTCGCCGCGGGCGACCGCTCCACCATCCTTGCGATCTCCTCGAATGGCACGGCGAACATGTCGTGCAAGACGTACGCCAGCCGCTCGGCCGGTTCCAGGGTCTCTAGCACCACCTGGAGGGCCAGCCCGAGTGCGTCGGCCAGCAACGTTTCGTATTCGGGATCGACCCCTGACTCGGCTGAGACGAGTGGTTCCGGAACGTAGGCCTCAAGCGGCTCCTCCGCGCGTGATCGGCGCGCGCGCAGCGCGTTTAGACAGATCCGCGCCACGACCGTCGTGAGCCATCGCCGCCGGCCCGAGAACGGCATGGAGCCGATCGCGCTGTACGCCCACGTCCCAGCGCTGCTCGGTGGAATCCTCAAGCTCGAGCAGGCGACCGCCAAGGTCAACCGCGTCGAGAACCGTCTGAAGATCCTCGCGCGGCTGAAAACCTCAACGATCATCGAATGCGAGTTCTGCATGGATCTCGGCTCGCAGATCGCCCGCCGGTCGGGCTTGACCGACGAGGAGCTCCTGGCGCTGCCCGCTACCGGGAGACTCGCGTGCCTTCTCAGTGCTCAGTGCACGTGCAGCGTGTAGGTGACCTGGATCTGATACTTCGCCGACGGGACGTTTCCGTCGAGCAGGATGGTGTGCTCGCCGGTCCTCAGCCCGGTCAGCAGCAGCCCGTAGCCGTAGGCAGCCGAACGGCCGTCGCGCTGCCTGTAGTTGAACAGGTTGTGCTTCGGGACGTGCACGGGGTACACGCCCGTCGCCGTGATGAATCGGCTGAAGTCCGCCACCGAGTGTCCGTCGACGGACGCAGTGGCCGCGGCACCCTTGAACATCACGCGCGCGCATCGCTCGAGTTGTGACGGAGTCGTGCCGAAGCCGTTGTGATCGCCCGGGAACGTCGAGCACTCGTCACTGAGCTGTTGCACGTAGATAGGCCGGCCGGCGGGCTCGTTGCACGTGTGGTTGTACTTGCCCGGCGCGGCCGCTCCGACTGTGAGCAGCGCCACCTGCTGCCTGTTGACCGTCACGGTCTCGCAGACTTGCGGGCCGGGTGGCGGGGATTTCAGGGCGATCTGCCAGCTGCGCTGCAGCCAGTATGCGTACCCCTCGCCCGCGACCTTGCCACTAGGTGCAACCCCGGTGCCGGCGTCGCGGCAAATGCCGCCACACTCTGACCTAGATCGGTGAGTAGCGGCGGGTGGTGGTGGTGCCGGCGACGTGAGGTGCTTGT
>CALAQT010000251.1 GCA_937888775.1 uncultured Actinomycetes bacterium
GCACTCGCGATGCTCTCACTCGGCGGCCTCTGCCCACCCCTACCCGGCCGGTGAAACAACCCACGGATGCGTCAGTAGGTTCCGATTTCGCCATCAAGCAAGGGGGCGTGGCCACGCAGCAGGCCGACGCCGCCGCCAGCCAGACCGCCGCGCGCGCCGGCGCGGACGTCACCCCGGCACCGTTTGAGCCGGTGCTGCGCGCGGCGCTTCTGACCGGGCAGGGCTCGCTATACGTCCGCCGTCAGCTGGCGCAAGGCGGCGAGACAGAAATCGCCGACGAACCGCCGTGGTGGCCGCCGGCCAAGATCGCCGGTCGCTACGTGGCGCCGTTCCTGGCGCGCTGGGCGGAGGACGCCGAGTCGAGGCTTTCCAGATAGGGCGACAGGTAGCGACCGAGCAGCTTGCTCGATTCCGGCCACAGAGGTTCCAGCGAAGCGCGTGAGGTCTGTTGCAGGCGCTCGCCCAGCTCGGCATACAGGTAGCGTGGCTCGTGGCCTCCCGTCAGCACGGCTCGCAGCACGGGACGGAACTCCGGCGCAGCCCCCGGGACTCCGAGCTCGGCCGCCAGCCGCGCGGCGATAACGTCGGAGTGCTGGGTGGCGATCCCACCCTGCTTGATTGGATAGGCCGTGGCGTCGCCCGCCGCGAATACGCGCTCGACACCGACCACCCGGCCGAACTGATCGGTTTTGAGATAGCCCTCATGGTCTTGGGGAAGACCGAGGATGCGCGGGCCGCTGAGCCGCGGGAGCGAGATCACGGTCTCGGCGCTGAGATGCCCGCCTCCGGCCAGCACGAGACGCCCGGCGTGGAGACTGAGCGCGTGCCCGGTGACAAAGTCGATCCCGTTGGCGTCCAGGAGGGTCGCAACCTCTCGGCTGACCGACCCGCCGAACAGCGCCAGCGGCTCTGGTTCGGGGCTGACGAGCGACAGCGCGATGCCGGTCACCCCCCGGCTGTGCAGCCAGTGGGAGGTGTGCAAGGCAACCTCATACAACGGCAGCGACCAGACGTGACCGCTGGAGACGACGAAAGCGACGGGCGCGTGGCGACCGGCCTTGGATTCGCTCAGCAGAGCCTTCAGACGGCCGGCGTCCTGGGCACCGCGGAACGGGATCGCGCCACGAAGCGGCGCGGCGAGGCGCGCGCCGACCGCGATTATGAGTGAGTCGTAGCCTCGCTGCTCGCCGGAGCCCACCGTGATCAGCTGAGCGTCGGCGTCGACGCCGGCCAGCGCGTCGACCACCAGCTCCACGTCGAGATCGGCCGCGATCCGGGCAAGGGGATACCGGTGTTCGAGGCCCTCGTGGAAGGGCGCCAGCACCTCGTACGGGCGGACGACGAGCTCACGGTTGGGGGCGATCAGCTCCAGCGAGACCCGATCGCCGGCCAGGTCGCGCAAGGCGAGCAGGGCCTCGACGGCCGCCGGGCCTCCGCCGGCGATGACGACGCGCGCGGATGACAGCGACATTCAACCAGCGTAGGCATGGCGCCGGCGACGGCCATCGGGGAGCTTTACTGACCCTCGGTCGGAGAAGCCGAGAACTCGCGCTGCCTGAGCAATCGGTAGCGTTGCGCCAACTACCCCAGACGCGATAGGAGACCCATGAAGTACAAGCATTCCGAGCACGTTGCCGCCAGCCCCGATCGGGTCTATAGCGTCCTGGCCGACGCCGAGAACCTGGCTCACTTCGTTCCTCAGCTGACCGCCGTGCATCGAATTGACGGAGACACGATCGAGGTCGAGGCCCGCTACGACGGGCAAGCGCATCGCGGCGAGGCGTGGCTGCACACCGATCCCGACCGCAAGCGGATCGAGTGGGGCGTCAAGAACAGCGATTACCACGGATCATTCGAGGTCCACCCCGACGGTGACGGCTGCAAGCTCGCGCTGGCGTTGACTACTGTGCACGATCGAGACTTCGAACACGATGTCACCGGAACGCTGGACGCGGTCAGGCGGCTACTGGAGTCCGAGGTCTGAAACAGGACGGCCGGACGAGCAGCCCGGCCGTCGCATTCACCAAGGCTAGACCTTCGCCAGCCCGCGGTAGTGATCGCGCCAGATCAGCTTGTAGATCGGGATCCGGCGGGGCAGATCGCTGACGCCGGGGATCAGCGGGACCAGGATGAAGGCGAAGCTCAGGACGCCCATCATCGCCATCACCAGGACGTCGGCGTTGGCCGAGGTAGAGAACGGCTTGATCTGATACCAGAAGGTGTAAAGCCACAGCCACACCTGACCCGGGTAGCTGCCGGTCTCGTTCATCATTCCCCACTGGTCACCGGCCAGATGCTGCGCCTGGGCGCGACTGTCCAGGTTGCCGCCGTCGGCCAGGAACATCAGCGACTTGGTGTAGTCGGTCTGGTAGAACTGGTTGCTGGTCAGCAGCGCTCCGTCGAGTCCGCCGCCCTGGGCGAAGGTGAGCAATGCGCCCATCATCGTCGGCACCGGGCCGTAGCTGCCGGGTGTGACCGAGACCGAGCCGTCTGGGTTTACGCGCGCGGGTTTCGGGCACGGCGCGCCCGGCGCGGGGGCGGTGCATAGCGCCGCGGTGTAGGCGGTCGTCCACGCAGTCTGGTCTTTGGCGGAGGCCGCCTGGTAGGTCGAGACCGCGCTCTGCACCGCGGGCTGACCGGGGATCAGTTGCAGCGGGGCGAGGACGAAGTCCTTGGCCGTGTCGATCGGATGGCTGACACCGAACCACTTCTGCAGGTAGACGAAGGCGATGTGCTGGCCGGCGTCGTTGTGGTTGTAGGGCGGCCCGTACGTGGCGGTACCGCTGGAGCCGTCAAGCTCCGACACCGCCGTGGTCACGAAATCGACCGGGTCGGAGCGCGACCACGACCTGATCGTGCTGGGGGGATCATCCGCTGAAGAGAAGAGGATCGTCAGCACCACGCACAGCGCCAGCACGACGCCGATCGCGATCGAGAACTCTTTGACCAGGTCGTAGGGACGATAGCCTCCGGTCCACGTGCGGGCTGCGTCGTTCTCGGCGCGGCGCCGTTCACGGCGGCTCATGGCGAGTCCTCCGTGGTCGGAGCGACCGGACCGGTTGGAGCGGCGGTGGTCACCGCGGCACCGCTTGCCGGCGCGGCTTGGGCGGCGCCGTCTGCGCCGCCGGTCACCGCAGCGCCGGCGGCACCGGCACCAGCACTCAGCTCAGCGAGCTGGAACGGCGGTACGACACCGTGGCGGCGGACTAGCAGCACGTGGGCGACGACAATCGCGACGACGGCGAGGGGCAGCAGGAACACGTGGTAGCTGTACATCTGCCCGAAGTTCATGAGGTTGAAGAAGGCTCCGACACCGGCGGAGTTCATCGCATCCTTGGCCTGGGTGGAGATCCACTGGGCGTCGAAGTTCTGCTGTGAGACGTAGCCGGTCAGGGCGCAGGGGATCGCGATCAGAAAGCAGATTGCCCCGGTGACCCAGGTGCGAGTCCGGCCGCCGCGCCAAGCCGCCATCCAGTACTTACCCCAGAGGTGAATCACCATGAAGAAGAAGAACAGCTCGACGCCCCACACGTGGAGGCCGTTGAAGAAGTGCCCGATGCCGGTGTAATGCCACCAGGCGGGTCCCTTGAGCGCCAGGATCGAGCCGGAGAGGATAAGCGACGTCAGCGAGGCCAGCGACAGCACCCCGAACACGTAGATCCATGAGGAGACGTAGGACGGCTGGCGGTCGGCCAGCAGCTTCTCAGGCGGCAGCGCGTCGACGGCCCGCTCGCGCAGAGCGAGCGTCCATGATTTCTTGGGCTCGCCCTCCGGCTTGGGGGAAACGACGCTCATGATTCGCTATGCCTGGCGCCGTGACCAGGAAACGGCAGCGCAATCGCCAGGGCGAAGACGGCGAACATGATCAAGATCACGATCACGTTGGCGACTGAGAGATTGATGAAGTGCCAGTGCAACGTATGCGCCGGGTGATTTAGGTTGAAGATTGCTCCCATGGGTGACGAGCTTGAAGCTTGTCGCGCTGACCCACATCAGTAGTGCGCCACATCGACAGACGCGGAAACCTCGATGAAGCGAGTGGCCGCGGGGTGGGCTCAGCCAAGCGCGCCGCGATCGAGCGGGCCCTTCTGGGGAGCTGCAGGCCCGCTCTTGCGGCGATGCACCGGGAAGCTGACCGTTACGGTGACTCCCTTTCCGGGCGCCGAGTCGACCGCCAACGTCCCTCCGAGCAAATCGGCGCGCTCGTGCATCCCCAGCAGCCCGAAACCCTCCGTCTCATGGGTCGGGTCAAATCCCGCGCCATCGTCACGTATCGTCGCGTGCACGGTTCGGTCGTCCTCGGTGACCTCGATGATCGCCCGCTTGGCATGACCGTGCTTGGTCGCGTTGGTCAGCGCCTCCTGCACGATGCGGTACACCGCCGTTTCCAGCTCGGGTGTGTGGCGCGTTTTGGCGCGGCCCCGCTCGTAGGCAAGATCGACGCTCACGTCGACCTCCAGGCCGGAGCGGGTCAGCCGCTCGGCCAGAGCCCTGATCGCCGCCTCGGCGCCCAGCTGGTCAAGCGTCGCCGGTCGCAGGTCGGTGATCAGCGTGCGCAGGTTGGTGATATCGAACTCCAGCTGGCCGATCGCCTGCGACACCGCCGCGGCCATCGCCTCGGGCCCACCACTTCGCTGCGCTGCGGCCAACACCAGACGCAGGTTGCCGAGACCCTGCAGCGTTTCATCGTGGAGCTCACGCGCCCAGCGCGTGCGCTCGGCCTCGGTGGCCGCGAGCCGCTGACGCCGGCGGTCCTCGGCCGCTGAGCGGGCCGTGGCAACCGCCGTGGCCGCGCTGGCCGCAAACGCCTCCAGCAGGCGCTCGTGCTCGGCCGTGAAGCCACCGTCGACCTGGTCCAAGGCGACCAGCACACCGTAGGAGTCGTTGCGGAAGATCAGCGGCACCACCAGCCCGTCCTTGGCCCGCAGGCCCAGCTGCCCGGCCCCATGCTGCTCGAAGCGCGAACGGTTGAGCTCGTCGCTCAGGCGTTGTGGCTGACGCGAGCGCAGCGCGGCGCTGGCCACAGTGTCCTTCAGCTTCACGCGGCGGCCGATCAGGTCGGCGGGGATCTCGCCGGCGCCGGCAGCGACCTCCAGCTCGTCCCCACGCCGGAGTTCGATCACCAGCGCGCGGGCCGACACCAGCGCGCGGCCACGCTTGGCCACGAGCGCCAGGATCGCTCCCAGGTCGGTGTGGCCGCCGAGGGCCCGAGCGATCTGGATCGTCGCGTCAAGCGCGCTCACGGTCTGCTGGAGCTCGCGGCGGTGCTCCTCAGAGCCCGTGTAACGGCGCGCGTGGTCGATCGCGACGCCGGCGAACTGCGCGAACAGCGTCGCCGCCTGCTCGTCTTCCTCATCGAACTCGTCCGCGCCCTGCTTCTCGGTCAGGTAGAGGTTGCCGTAGGGCTGTCCGGCCACCACGATCGGAACCCCGAGAAACGACCTCATCGGCGGGTGTCCGGCCGGGAAGCCGTAGGAGTGCGGATGGCCGCCGACGTCGGCGATTCGTAACGGCGCCGGATTTCTGATCAGCTCACCCAGCACGCCGCGGCCGGTCGGCAGCGGCCCGATGATCCGTCGCGTGGCGTCGTCGATCCCCAGCGAGAGGAACCGCGCGAGCTCCGTTCGGCTGTCGCTCAGTACCCCGAGCGCCGCAAACCTTGCGCCAGTCAGGTCCCGGGCCGAGGCGAGCACATGTTCAAGAACCACCTCGAGATCGAGGTCGTCCAGGACGCTGCGAGCTACGGTCAGGATTCCGAGCGTGGCTGGGTCCATCATTGACTCCGTATCCGTGGCGACGCCAGCCGGCGCAAAGGTAGCGCCTGAGGAGGCCAAGGCAAGTCCGGCAACTCGATCATCGGGCGGGGAGATTGCGGCTTCATACGCGTGACGTCGCCAATGATCCCTGATTACGGGCATCCGGGTGGGTCCGCTGCGTAGTAGTGCTTCGTCCCCGTGACTTTGGCGGCGTTGCCCGGTGGCGGGCGGACCTTGGCTGTCCTAGATTTGAGCCATGACGGTTCATACGCATTCCGCCCGGGCGGACGAATGCCCGTCCGACGGCGGCGTTAGGGTCGAAAAGATCCGCGTGGTGCTGGCCGACGATAACGCGGCGATTCGTCGCACGCTCCGGCGGCGGCTGGAAGGCGAACCCAACATCGAGGTGATCGCCGAAGCGGGCGACTTGGAGACCGGCGTCGGGTACGTAATTGACCGGCAGCCGCGGGTACTGGTGCTCGACCTCGGCATGCTCGGAGAACCGGGCCTCGATTCGCTCCGGTGGCTGCGCACGCAGGTACCTGCCACCGAGATCGTCGTGCTCACGATGCAGGACAGCCCGTTGCTGGCGCGCAAGGCCCTGGACTCGGACGCGATCGGATTCGTGCGCAAGGAACTGGCCGACGCCGATCTGCCCGAGGCAGTTCACTGCGCGGCCCGCGGCGTGCGCTACGTGAGCCCTCTGGTGGCCGCTCAGCTGAGCGCATATGACGATCGCTGAGGCGGATCACGTCCCGAGGCGAATCACGTCCCGAGGCGAATCACGTCCCGACCGATTCGGTCAGGACGTGGTCAGGACGTGATCAAGCCCCAGAGGCTGCGCCCCACGGTCACGGCGTGTCAGGTCACGGCGAGCGGGAGATGAAATGCACGCCTTCCAGGCCCTCGAGCGAGAAGCCCTCGGCGGCGCCGGGCG
>CALAQT010000252.1 GCA_937888775.1 uncultured Actinomycetes bacterium
TAGCGCTGGCGGCGCCGGCGGGGACCATCGCGCCGCGCGGGGCGGCGCTCGGGCCGACCGCATGCGCGCCGGAGGTCGAGTCGGCATCGACCACCTTGAGCAGACCGGAACTGCGCAGCGGCGCCCTGAGCACGAAGCGTCCGTTGCGCCCGACCCTGGTCGAGGTCAGCGAGCGCCAGCCGGCGCCTCGCCCGGGCGCGGTCTCCAACAGCAGCGTTGCACCCTGGTCCGCCGCCGGAGCTGCCCCGGTGACGGTCACGTCGCCACCGAAGGCAACCTGGTGGGGTTCGACGTCGATCTTCAACGGCGTCTGGGCATCCACCGGCGTCTGGGGCACAACCGCCGTGGTCAGTGCGACGGCGGACGCGGGTACCGCGAGCACGGTTGTGGCAATAGTTACTTGGACAGAGCGCGTCGTGCGCCATCGGGCGTTGGGCCTCAAGATGAGGACCTCCTGTTAAATCATTCGACCGGGCGCTTACGGGGTTAGCTGTCGGGCTCGCAAACGAGAACTGCGCACGCATGGCGCGCGCCGTCCACCGATCGCTACGGCCGCCGCTGGTCAGTGCACCAGGCGGCCGATTCGCCCCGGCCGGCGGTTGATCACAACACCACCGGCAATGGGTCCCCCGCTCACCCCCGCACCGGGCAGGGGCAACTCAGCAGGCCAAATTACGACTGGCTAAGACTGGCAGGCGCCGTCGCGGGTATGTGTGATCTTCATCACACGGTCTAAACCCTGCAAGAATCCTCCGGTGGCCAACACCGATCGCCTGACCGGCCTCGACAGCTCCTTCCTTCACCTCGAGCGCGACTCGGCTCACATGCACGTCGCCGGCTGCATGATCTTCAAGGGGGCGCCCCCCACTTACGACGAGCTCGTCGCTCAGATCGTCTCCCGGCTGCACCTGGTGCCGCGCTACCGCCAGCGGCTGGCCTTCGTCCCGTTAAGCCAGGGACGTCCGGTGTGGGTAGACGATCCACACTTCAACGCCAAGTTCCACGTGCGCCACACCGCCCTCCCCCGGCCCGGAGACGAGCGCAAGCTCGCCCGGCTGGCCGGCCGGGTGTTCTCGCAGGCGCTTGACCGCTCGCGACCGCTGTGGGAACTGTGGCTGGTCGAGGGCGTAGCCGACGATCGATTCGCGCTGCTGTCAAAGACCCATCACGCGTTGGTGGACGGCATCTCCGGCGTGGACATCGCCACGGTGCTGTTCGATTCCTCGCCCGATCCGATGCCCGTCGCGGCACCCGAGCGCGAGTGGATCCCCCGGCCGCTGCCCACCGACGTGCAGCTGCTCGCCGACGCGCTACTGGAGCGGGCCACCGTACCGGCGGAGATCGCCCGTGGGGTGCGCGCCACCGTGCGCCGCCCGCGCCAGATCGCATCCCAAGTGGGGAGCGCGCTGGCCGGCGTCGGCGCGATGGCCTGGGCCGGCCTGAAGGCGGCTCCCGCCAGCCCGTTCAACGTCCGCATCGGACCCCACCGCCGCTTCACCTGGGTGCGCAGCGAGCTGGCGCAGTTCAAGGCGGTCAAGAACGCGCTCGGCGGCACGGTCAACGACGCCGTGCTGACCGTCGTGGCGGGCGCGCTGGGTCGCTACATGCGCCTGCACGGCGAGGACGTCGAGGGCGTCGTGCTCAAGGCGATGGTGCCCGTATCGGTCCGCGCCGACGTCGAACGGGGCGCGCTGGGCAACCGTGTGGCGGCGATGTGGGCTCCACTGCCGGTGGGAGTAACCGACCCCGTCGCGCGGATGCTGACGATCAGCCACGAGATGGAGGGCGTCAAGGACTCAGGTCAGGCGGTCGGCGCCCAGGTGCTGACCGAGCTCTCAGGCTTTGCGCCGCCGACGATCATGGCCCAGGCCGCCCGGCTGCAGGCGCGTCAGCGCCTGTTCAACGTCGTGGTCACCAACGTGCCGGGTCCCCAATTCCCGCTTTACATGCTCGGCCGTCAGCTCGAGGCGATGTTCCCGATGGTCCCGCTGGCGGAGAACACCGCGCTGGGGATCGCGATCATGAGCTACAACGGCCAGCTCAACTTCGGTCTGAACGCCGACTACGACGCGCTAGAGGATCTCGACGTGCTCGCCGACGAGCTGCGCGCCTCGATCGAGGAGCTCGTGGCCGCCGCCGGCGAGGGCTCGGTCCCCCGCCCGGCGAGCTCGCGGGCGTTGCGCATCGCCGAGTGAACTAGTGGCCGCCGCCGTAGCCGGCCTTCGCTGAATGGGCCGAGCTCGGGTCATCCGGCTGCTCGAGCGCAGCGCCATTGTCCTGGTCTCGCTGGCCCTGTCGATCGGCGTGATCGCCCTTTTGTCAGGCGGACTGCTGGCCGGGCACGACCAGCCCGGGGTGTCGGGCACCGGCAGCGGACCCGGCGTGGCGTACCGTGACCTCGGCGACGCACGGCTGGCCCCGGGTCAGCGCCGGCCGGTATACGACTCTCAACCACCGACCAGCGGTCCCCATCTCCCCGTGACCGTCAGGCGCGACGAGACCGAGCTCTCGGACGACCAGCTGCTGCAGGCGCTGGCGGTCGGCGATGTCGTGGTCATGTACGGAACTCGCAAGGCGCCCGCAGGTCTGCGACAGCTGGCGTTGGAGATAGCGGCGCCCTTCACGCCCGCGCTGGCCGCGGTCGGTCAGGCGGTGATCCTCGCCCGCCGCCCCGGCACCTTGGGACTGATCGCAGTGGCGTGGACGCACCTGGTCGGTGTTAGGGCGCCCGACGATCCGCTCCTGCGCGAGTTCATCCAGGCGTACCTGGACCGGGGCGCGCCCGGACGCTAGGTGCGCTCGCTCCATAATTGATGCGATGCCCGCGCCATTGAAGCTCGCCCTGTGCCAGATCAACCCCACGGTCGGGGACATCGCCGGCAACGAAGGCCAGATCCTGCGCTGGATGGGCGACGCGCGCAACGCGGGCGCCCAGCTGGTGCTGTTCCCGGAGCTGGCGGTGACCGGTTACCCGCCCGAGGATCTGCTGCTCAAGGAGCACTTCCTCGCCGATGCTCGCCGGTCGCTGGAGCGGATTGCCGCGCAGACACAAGGAATCGTCGTGCTGGTCGGCTTCCCCGAGCACGCCGAGGACGTTTACAACGCGTGTGCAGTACTGGCCGAAGGATCCGTGCGCGCGATCTACCGCAAGGTGTTCCTGCCCAACTACGGCGTGTTCGACGAGCAGCGCTACTTCCAGTCCGGTACCGGCGGCGCGGTGATCGAGCTCGGAGAGACGACGGTCGGGGTCACGGTCTGCGAGGACATCTGGGAGCCCGGGCCCCCGGCCTCCGACGAGGCGCTGGCCGGAGCCACCCTGCTGGTCAATATCTCCGCCTCGCCCTACCACGTCGGCAAGGGATCCGAGCGCGAGCGGATGCTCGTCCAGCGCGCCCGTGACAACGTCGCGATGGTCGCCTTCTGCAACCTCGTCGGCGGCCAGGACGAACTCGTCTTCGACGGCTACTCGCTGGTGATCGACCACGAGGGCGAGGTGCTGGCGCGCGGAAAGCAGTTCGCCGAGGAGCTGATCCTGGCGACGATCGACCCCGACGCCGCTCGTGGCGTGCGGCTGCGTGATCCGCGCCACCGCCCGGTCAACCGGCGCGCGCAGCCCGCCGTGGCGCGTCTGGGGCGCGTCCAGCTGCCGGTTTGCGCGGCCGAGACCGGCGGCCTGGGAGGACCCGTGCACGAACCGCTGGGGCGATGTGCCGAGGTCCACAGCGCGTTGGTGCTCGGGCTGCGCGACTACGTCGAGAAGAACGGCTTTGCCCATGTGGTAATCGGGCTCTCAGGCGGCATCGATTCGGCGCTCGTGGCCGTGATAGCGGTTGACGCGCTCGGCGCCGAGCGCGTTTCGGTGGTCGTGATGCCGTCTCCGTATTCCTCGCCGGAGACCCAGCAGGACGCCCGCGATCTGGCGGCCAACCTCGGCGTGAGCGCCCGCGAGCTGCCGATCGCCGAGACGATGCATTCCTACGAACGCACGCTGGCCGGAGTGTTTGCCGGTCGCGAGGCAGATCTGACCGAGGAGAACCTGCAAGCCCGGATCCGGGGCAACCTGCTAATGGCGCTGTCGAACAAGTTCGGCTGGCTGGTCCTGACCACCGGCAACAAGTCTGAGATGGCAGTCGGCTACTCGACCCTCTACGGCGACAGCGCCGGCGGCTTTGCGGTGATCAAGGACTGTCCCAAGACGCTCGTATACGAGCTCGCGCGTCATCGCAACACACTCGCCGACGCCCCGGTGATCCCGGCATCGATCCTCGACCGCGCCCCCAGCGCCGAGCTTCGCCCTGGCCAGCGCGACGCCGACTCGTTGCCGCCCTATGAGGTGCTGGATCCGATCCTGGACGGCTACATCGAGGACGACCTCGGCCGCGAGGCGCTGATTCTGCGCGGGTTCTCAGAGACCGACGTCGAGCACGTGATCGCGCTGGTCGACCGCGCCGAGTACAAACGCCGCCAGGCCCCGCCGGGGATCAAGATCACTACCCGCGCGTTTGGACGCGACCGGCGCGTACCGATCACCAATCGCTACGGAGGCTAACGGGCGCCCGCGGGTCCAGCCCGGCCGGTTAGGGCCGCGGCAGGTCTCTGACCGCGACGGTGACGCGCGACAGGACGCACAGCCGGCCGTCGTCGTCGGTGAGCTCCACCTCCCACACCCACGTCGTGCGCCCGCGATGCTTGACCTTGGCAGCTCCGAAGATCGTTCCCTGGGTGATCGGGCGCAGGAAGCTCGTCTGGTTTGAGAGGCCGACCGCGAGCTTGCCGTTCGGCATTACCTCCAGCGCGGTGCCCGTGGAGGCCAGGCTCTCCGACATCGCCGCATATACTCCCCCATGGATCAGCCCACCCGGCTGCTTGAGCTCGTCGCGCACCTGCACCTGACCGCGCAGGCAATCGGACTCAACGTTGGTGATGTCAAGCCCGTAGAGACCGTCAAAGCCGACCTTGTGGTTGAACGGAAGTTCGATCGACACGCTCGGCACGATAGTCGTTTGCCGAGCCGGGGCGTGGCCGGTGACGGGGGGTCGGAGTCATTCTGGCGCCCGCTCATTTACGCTAGGTACCGATGGCCTCTCTGGACAGCCTCCCCGCCGACCAGCGCGCGGTACTCGCCCTCGTCCTGGGGCGCGGGCGCAGCTACGACGAGATCGCCCGGCTGCTCTCGATCGACCGAGCCGCCGTGCGAGCGCGAGCGTTGGCCGCCTTCGATTCCCTGGGGCCGCAGACGCGCGTCCCCGCCGAGCGTCGCGCGCTGATCACCGACTACCTGCTGGGCCAGCTCCCGCCACGGGTGGCCGAGCAAACGCGGGTGCGCCTCGGCGAGTCGGCCAGCGAGCGCGCCTGGGCCAGGGTCCTGTCCTCTGAGCTCGGGCCGCTGGCCAGCAGTCCGCTGCCCGACATCTCGCTTGACGGCTACACAGCCAGCTCGCCCGCCCCGGCCACCGATGCGAGCTCACGGGCGCCGGTCGCTGCCATGCCTCCGCATTCCGAGCCCGAGCCCGAAGACGACCGCGACCGGCTCGAACCTGAAGCGGACAAGGCACGCAACGTGTCGCGCCTGGGCGGCGCCGTGCTGATTGGTATCGCGGTCGTTGGGGTGATCGCGGTGGTGGTCATCGTGATCAGCCTCGCCAGCTCCGGCTCGGGCAAGAGTTCGCACACGTCTTCGGTGGCGAGCGTCTCCAGCACGACCTCGACGACAACAACGACGACGACGAGCGCCGCCACTACAAGCTCGGGAGCGGCGCAGGTCGTCGCTCAGATCAACCTGACGCCCCTCAACCCGGCCAGCAAGGCGGCCGGGATCGCCGAGGTGCTCAAGGAGGGCACCACCGACGGAATCGCGATCGTGGCCCAGAAGGTGGCGCCCAACACCACCAAGCCGGCCAACGCGTACGCGGTGTGGCTGTACAACTCGCCGACCGACGCGCACATCCTCGGCTTCGTCAATCCGGGCGTGGGGTCCAGCGGACGGCTGTCAACCGCCGGCGGCCTACCGACCAACGCGTCGCACTACAAGGAGCTGATCGTCACGCTGGAGACGTCGGCCACCCCGAAGACGCCGGGAACGATCATCCTCCAGGGCGCGCTCAACGGCGTCTAGAGCACGGCGCCGCGCGGCGGCGCCCCGCTCAGTCGCAGATCTGCTCCAGTCCGCCCAGCGCGTCGTCGAGCTTGGCCGCGGTCGCCCGGCGCAGCATGAAGCCGCCGGTCTTGGAATAGCCGCGCAGCTTCTGGCGCTGTTCGATCGTGATCTCGGTCCCGCCCGGCACGCTCGCCAGCCTCACCTCTACGATCGACTCGTTGAGCACCCGCGCAAACGGCGTGCCGGCGAGCTCCTGCTCCCAGGCGCGCACCCAGGGTGCAGTCGACTCCACCACCCGGAAGTCCACCCGCACCGGGCGGCCCCGCTTGGTGGTGAAGACCTGGGTGAAGCGATCTGCCTGCACGCCCTCCATGCGCGTGATCCCAGGCCACCAGCGCGGCATGTGGTGAGGATCCTCCAGCACCTCCCAGACACGTTGGGGGGAGGCCGCGACGGTGCGGGTTCGGCGAGCGGTCGCCACGATCTCAGCTGTCGTAGTCGATCAACGAGTGCACCTCGTGGCCGGCCAGTCGCTGGCGGCCGCCCAGGAAGCTCAGCTCCACCAGGAAGGCACAGCCGACGATCTCGGCACCGAGATTGCCCACCAGCTCGCAGAGCGCGCCCGCCGTCCCCCCGGTGGCGAGCAGATCGTCGTGGACCAGCACGCGCGCGCCGCCGGCCAGCGCGTCGGCATGGACCTCCAGCGCATCGATTCCGTACTCGAGCGCGTACTGGGCGCTGACGGTCTGGTGCGGCAGCTTGCCGGGCTTGCGGGCCGGAACGAACCCGGCGCCCAGCTCGCGGGCGAGCGCCGCACCGAGAATGAACCCGCGCGCTTCGGCGGCAACCACCAGATCGACCGCCTGCGGGGCGATCATCTGCGCCAGGCCCGACACGGCGTTGTCGAGCGCCTCGGCGTCGAGTAGCAGCGGCGTGATGTCCTTGAAGACAATCCCCGGCTGGGGAAAATCTGGGATGTCGCGGACCAGGGCCCGCAGATCAACCGAGCTCACGCCGCGCTGGAACCGGAGCTAATGCCGTGATTCGAAATCACGGCACTAAGTGGCGATCTTGCGCAGGTCGCGGATCAGCAACAGGTGCTTGAGGTGGGTTGTGACCGACGCCAGGTTCTCCAGCGCCTCGATCGCCTCCTTGCGACGCTCGGGGTTGCGCGAGCGCAGCGCCGGGGCCAGGATGCTCTGCAGCAGCTGCGCCTCACGGTCGGCGGAGCTCCGGAACACGCGCAGGTTGCGCCCGCCGACGCCGTAGCGAGCGAGCTCGGACACCGCCCGGACGATCTCCCGCTCGGTCTCGTCGAAATACCGGGCCCCGGCTCGGGTCTCGCCCTTGATCACGCCGAACTCGACGAGCTCGCGCACGAGCTTGGGATCGGCCCCGGTCTCCTCGACGACGTCGTCGAGCGAATACAGAGCGCCGGGCTCGCGGACCGCCACCATCGCGCGGCGCACCCCCCCGCGGCGATCAGTGGGAGGAGCAGTCACCTCCGGTTCCGAGCGCCCGCCGGCCAACTCCTGACGGATCACTCGCAGCGGCAGGAACTCATCGCGCTGCAGGCGCAGGATCGTCCGCAACCGCTGGATGTCGGTCTGGGTATAGAGCCGGTAGCCACCCTGGGTGCGCCGCGGCGTCAGCAGCTTCTGATCCTCCAGATAGCGAATCTTGGAGATCGAGATGTCAGGGAACTCCTGGACCAGCGCCTTGCACACCGCGCCGATCGTGACCGCCTTCTGCCGCGGGCGATCCTCGCCTGAGTCAGGCGGATCCGGCAGCTCGACCGGTGGGTTGCCCGTCTCGGTGCCGGCCATCAACTGCTCAGGAACGCAAGCTTGTATTTGCCGATCTGGAGCTCATCGCCGTCGGCTAAGCGATGGGACTCGATCCGGCTCCGATTGACGTAGGTGCCGTTCAACGAACCGCAGTCGTCGAGGTAATAGTCGCTGCCGCGACGGACGATCATCGCGTGATCGCGTGACACGGTGACGTCGTCGAGGAATATGTCTGAGTCGGGACGACGGCCGACCGTGAGCCGGTCGGATTCCAGCGCAAAGCTCTCACCGGCCCGCCCCCCCCCGGCCCGGATCACCAGCGCCGCCCCCCGGGCGACCATATCCTCGAGCTCTACCAATTCCAGCTCGCCGGTCTCGCCGACCTTGTAGGACGCTGTCGTCGCGCCCGGCGGAGGCTCGGATTGGGCCAGGAATGCACCGCATCGCTGGCAGTAGTTGGCGCCGTCTGCATTGGCGAAGCCGCACTCTGGACAGTGCTGGGCCACCGAGACGGGCGCTAGTCGAGGCCCGGGCCCGGCGGCACGCGTCCGGCCAGGATGTCGGTCAGCTGCTGCACGTCGGCGCCCGAGATGATCAGCTCGCCGCTCTCGTCCTTCTTGCGCAGGCGGTTGACGAGTTCGGCGCGCAGGATGTCGATCTTCCCGTGCATGATCCGCCGCTTGTAGGAGATCTCCATCTCCTCCTCGGTGAGCTGCTTGATGAGGTCCTTCAGCTCCTGATCCGTCAGTGAGCCGAGGTCGGGAAACGTTTCCATGCGAATAACTCCTCCCCCGTCCGCCGGGGTTGATATGGCGAAGGGCTTGCGCGAGTATAACTGGCGGGCTCAGAGGGTCAAGCTGAGCTTGAGGGTACCCCAGGCGTCGCCGGGACGATCCTCAGGCGCGCTTGCGGACCTCGTGCACCCCGCGCCTAACGTACAGCACCGTCGCCAGCAGCGAAAGGGCCACCCCCACGTAGAGCAGCGCCAGCGCGAGCCCATGGACACCCGCCATGGCAAAGAACGGCGCTCCCATCGTGGGCGCCACGCCGAGCCTTCCGGCCCAGTTGATCTTCAGCTCCACCCCGCGCTTGAGCCCGTAGCGGCTCAGACCGAGCATGAACACTTCCCGCGCAACCACGATCACCAGCGCCCAGCGCGGCAGCAGCTCGAACACGAACGCGACCAACATGCCTGAGATCACCAGCAGCCGGTCGACGATCGGATCGAGCATCGCGCCCAGGCGGCTGTACTGCCCGGTGAGCCGCGCCGTGAAGCCGTCCAGGTAGTCGGCCCAGCCGATCACCGCGAACAGCACCACGGCCACCGTGTCGCGTCCGTGGGGGCTGGAGAGCGCCAGCGCCAGGAACACCGGAATTCCCAGCAGCCGCGCGTAGCCGATCGCGTTGGGGATCGTCCACGGGTTCAGCGGCCGATCTGACAGGGTCGCCTCGGGCGGCGGGCCCGAGCGGTCTAGGCCGAACAGGCGGCGCTTGGTGATTGGCAAAAGGCCACCAGGCCTTTGCCGCTCAGGGGAGCCCTCGCCAGAGCTCCGCGACGGCCTGTGCCGCATCGGGCAGCGGCACCGTCTGCGACCGGCGCCCGCGGCGGACCTGCACCTCGAGCTCACCGGCGGCGATCGTCCGGCGTCCGACCGTGAGGCGCAGCGGGCAGCCGAGCAGCTCGGCGTCGGTGAACTTCTCCCCCGGACCCGCGTCGCGGTCGTCGTAGAGGGTCTGCAGGCCGGCTTGCTGGAGCTCGCGGTAGAGGCGGTCGGCGAGCTCGCGCTCCGGGCTGGCGGGCTTTCCCAGCACGACCAGTTCGACGTCGAACGGCGCGATCGCCCGCGGCCACGAGATTCCCTGCTCATCGGCGTACTGCTCGACGGAGGCGGCAGCGGCGCGGGCCGGACCGAACCCGTAGGAGCCCATCCACACCAGCCGGGATTTGCCCGACTCATCCAGATAGGTTGCCCCGAGCGGCTCCGAATAGCGTGTGCCCAGCTTGAAGATGTTGCCGATCTCGATCGCCGGCTCGATCCGCACGACGCTCCCGTGGACCGTGTCGCCCGCCGTGACCAGTCGCACGTCGACGGTCTCATAGGCGAAGTCGCGGCCGGGCTCGACGGAGCGCAGGTGCGCGTCGGGCTTGTTGGCACCGGTCACGTAGCCCCCTGGTGGCACCGCGGCGTCGAGCAGGATCGGGAGCTGCGCGCCCACGGGGCCGATGTACCCCGGCGGTCCCAGCCGCTCGGCGACCTCGTCCGGGCGCGCGGGGCGAAACTCGCCCCCTAGCGCGGTCCGCAGCTTGATCTCGTTGACGCGATGGTCGCCGCGCACCATCACGA
>CALAQT010000253.1 GCA_937888775.1 uncultured Actinomycetes bacterium
GGCCACCCGACCGATAACACCCCCCGAAATGTTCTGCCCAGCCCCCTTGACTTTCGGTCGCCAAACTCAGGGCCGGCCGACTGCGTACGGGACCGACCCTCCGAATAAACCGTGAGGGTCTGTGGTGCGGCGGCCTTCCGACGCCCGCGGCGCCGACTCCTCAGTCGGGAGGGACTCCCGCCTCGTCCTCGGGAAGCTGATAGTCGTCGACCGGGCTGGGGACATCGCGGATTGTGTACGGCTCGAGTAGGTGTTGAAGCGTCAAGAAGACGCCGCCGAGGACGTCGAGGTAAAGCCTGACCGGGCGGCCCTCGATCTGCTCGCGGTAGAACTTCTCGGACTCGGCGTGCGGTTTCTTGTCTGGCGGAGGTGGAGGAAGCTGGTCGGCGGGCCGCCAGACCCATTCGCTCAGCGGGAAGGGGAGCTTCCGCGGGAGCATGGCGCCCGGGCGGAGCACGACCGCGTCGCTCCACTGGTGATGGACGCTGTTTCGGACGTATCGAATTCCGCCCATGACCTCGGCGTTAGGGATGCGTTCGCGCCATCGGTACTTCACCGGCTTGCCGTCGAGTACGAGGTGGGCGTCCGTTCTGTCGTCGAGCGCGACGGCCCAATTCAGCGCTTCGAACAGCGCGGTGTAACTGCCGATGGGATCGTTCTTGTTGGCGGCCGCGTCGAAGCGGTTGATCGCCTCGGTGCACCCGAGCAGCATCGCCTCGAAGGTGACGAGGTTTTCGTAGGGCTTCACCGGTCTGACGGTAGGGGTTCCGACGGACAAAGAAGGCAACGTCTGGTCTGGTGCGGTCTCGGAGCCACCGGGACGACCGCTTTGATCCTTGCGCTCGCCCGGCGCGGGACGAGCGCTTCGGCGACCCTGCGCTCGTCTTGCCCGTGGCGGCTCAGACCCTTTAGCGCACCGACTGCGGAGCCTCCGCCGGAAGTACGACTGCCCACTCACCTGTCCCGGGCTGCGAGTCGTAGCCCTCTGCCTCGATCCAGGCCTCGGCATCGTCGCGCGAGGGAAACGGCCCTACGGCCTTCACTGGCTCTGGCTTCGGCTGGCCCGTGAAGATCACAACGCTGTATGTGTCGATCGGCATCGAAACCCTCGGTCGTAGGAGCACGGAGTGTGCCACCCAAATGTTCCCACCGCCCGCGATCGCTCGTCGCCGCCCCCGACCATCCGTCGGCGTTGTCGAGACGCCGAGGCCCCAGTGCCGTCGGTGATCTGGCGTTAGCCCACGAGGCAGCGATCGACGAGCATGGGCAGGTGGTCGTTGGGACGGACGATCGCTTTCCACTTGGCGAACACCAGGAACGCGTGATCGCCTTGGCGACAAAGCACTCGCCCGCCAGCTCGCGGCGCGGCCCGCTGCCTCCACGCGAATCTCCGCAAGCGAGCCGATCGCGCCCGGGCGATGAAAGCGGAAGCGACACGGACGCGTGCGCAGGACACGCGGCGCGACCGCGCCGGAGCCAACGTGGCGCCTGCTCGTGGAAAGTGGTCGCGGGCCCGGGGTCGACGCCGGTAGCCGCGGAGTCGAACCAGCTACCGCACGTGGCGCCGAGACGGTTTGGGCTCGCGATCGCGAGACGGACGCGATTCATCGATTACCGCACATTCGACGGCGCGCGGATCGCCGCCGGGAGCGTCGACCACCGCGGCCACCCTGTCCCTGCTGTGACGCCGGAGCGGGACGGGCGCCGTGCCGTCGCGACGGACCCACGGCTTGTCGCGAGCGTGTCGGAGTGGTCGAACTCGGCGCCGTTCTGCTCTGCGGTGAAAGCGAGTGCGTCGCCGGCGAGGGCCGACGTGATCGAGTTCGTTCCGGAGCGTCAGCGCTGCCGGCTCGCCGCGGACTTCCGCTTCGACCGGATCTTGCAAGGAGGCTGCTAGCACCTGCGGCCCCACGTGCTCGAGTTCCGCGCTTAGGAGGTGACTCGCGACCGCTCACGAGATGCGCGTTCCTGGAGGAGAGCAGGAGCGCGCTGACCGGCGGCGGAGTGCTGTTGGTCCTCACGAGCGGGCACCCGATCGGTGCGCAGATCGATTCCTGCTTCATCGCTCGCCCAGACGCGGTTGTCAAGATGCCACAAACGGCGGTGGCGGCGTCGCTCTCGCAGAACTGTCCGGGAGCTGCTGCGCGAGCCGATGTGATGACCCGGATGTGGCGCGAGGAGCGGGATCGCGACCATGGGGCGCGGGCGGACCGCTCGTCTCGTCGGGGTCGAGGGTCGGCGCCCGACGCCGACGATCCTCAGCCCGCTTCGACATGAAGACCGGGTCGTGCCGCAAGGCCGGCCAGCGAGTTCCGGCCGGGACCAGACATGGTTACGTGCCTATCGGCGAGCTAACGCTTAACGGCGCGGCCCCTCAACGCCAGCGGAACCTACCGCTCAGCCGTCTCGGGCGTCGCCGCTCAACCGCCCTGGGTGCACCAGCACGGTGACCTGCCAGTGACGATCGTGCAGCAGAAGTAGCCCGTGTCGCTATTGCCTGGATATACGCAGCAGGTGCCCCCTGCCGCGGCGCAGTATTCGCAGGGGCCGTTGTGCGCGCTCGGCTCGAAACCGGGGCAGTTGTCCTGTATGCACTGCCAGGCCCCCGAGCGCCCCACGATGGCGGCGACATCGAGGCACTTGGCTGTGAATCTGTTATCGGGCCCTGAGAGAGGCCTTGCTGGCCCGAGCAACGCGCCCGGTCCGAAGGTCAACGCGTACCAACTAAGGAAGCTGGAGCCGTTCTTGCAGGCATTGTAGTTGTCGCTGAAGTTCTTGCCGTTCGTCCACAAGCATCCGTCCTGGCAGGCGTGCGGGTCGTCGGCATGCGCGGGGGCGGCGCGGGCGAGCGGAAGCGTCAGGGCAGCAGCGGCGAGCGCCGCCTTGAGGCCCTGGCGCCGGGTGTGGGGCGCGGCGAGTCGGTCGAGCCAGTGTTCGGAGCCGGCGTTCATGACGGGCCGAAGTTGAAGTCGGAGTTCGGCTTCAGGTAGTCGGTCACGTGCTCCGCCGCCTTCGCGCCGGCCACCTGGTGAGCGGTGATCGGGGCGACGACGCGCTCGGCGTCCTCGTTGGGCGCGCCCGGCGTGCTCCAGATGTCACCGCGCGTCGACCACGACGCCGCTTGCTCCTTCAGCGCCTCGCGCAGTTGGCGCTTGTCGGCCCCGTCGAACTTCACCCCGGCCAGCTCGTTGCGCATCTGGAGCAGCGCCTTGGCGATGTTATGGCAGCGCTGCGCTGCGTCGAGCACCGAGGATGTGAGTTGGCCGGTGGAGGGCTCGTACCACAGCGGGGCCGAATCGGGTTGGGCGGGATCGTTGAAGTGCATCAGCACGTCGATCGAGCTGATGTCGTCGAAGATCTGCCGCAGCCGCTTTCGCTCGTAGAGCACAGCGTGGACGGCCTTGAGCTCCTTGTTGGTCGGATGCGACAACGCTCAGCCCCGGGTCGCGGTCCAGTTGAGGGTGCCGGTGTCGCACGTGGTGCCCTGGAATCTCGTTTTGTCGCGGAACGTTCCGTGAGCCTGCTTGCCGCCGTCGCTGAACGTGCCGGTGATCTTCGGATAGGGGAGGCCCTCGCTGGAGGTGACGATCTTGTTGTGCTTGACCTTGATCGGGAAGCTCTGGGAGTCGTTCTCGGTCGCGTCGCCGATGTTGCAGTGAGTGGTGACCGACCAGGTGAAGTGCGAGAGGCCGGTGATCTTGCCCTTCTTGACGTCGGTCTTGAAGCGGACCGTGCCGTTCCCGTCGGCCCTGCCGTTGTATGTCTGATCGGCGGCGAGGGCGGCGATCGGGGCTGCGAGGGCGCCCACCAGTGCGCCGAGTAGGATTGCCTTGCGCGCGCACCTAAGCACGTAGGAGCTCCTCCACGGCGCGGTCCCCGATCACGACCGGACTTGCGATCCGCCCGTCGGACCCGATGATGACGGCGCTCGGGACGCCATGGGCGTGGTAGGCGTCAGCCACCTCGTGCTCGCGCTGGAGCAGGACCGGGCCGAACGAGTAGCCGTTAAGCCGCGCGCGGTTCTCGGCTGCGCTGCCGCGGGTGACGAGGGCGACCTCGAGCTCGCCGACTCGTTCGGCGCTGAGCTTGGCGAGTCGCGCAACCAAGGGCTCGCAGGCACCGCAGTCGGGATCGGAGAAGGCGAGCGCGAGCGGCCGACCGCTCGTGAGGAGCTCGTCGAGCGAGCGGTGGCGGCCGTCGAGGTCTGGGAGCTCGAAGGGCGGCGCCGGCGATCGCTCGGGAAGGCCGGTCTGCTGGCGTGGCGCCCGTGAGTCGCCGACTGCCTCCTCGAGCGCCCGGACCCGCGCGATGAGGCGCCCGTTCTGGTGGAAGAGCTGGTAGCTGAACCAGCCCTGGAGGGTGAGCGCCGCGGCGACGACGAGGGCGCCGGCGACGAGTACGGGGTCGGCGCCGTCGAGCGCGGAGCCGATGCTCTCTCCCGGGCCAGCGGCAGCGATTGCCCCGGCAACCGCCGCGAGCGCCACGTTTCGCAGCAAGGAGCGGCGACCGATCGGCGCCGCGTGAAGCTGGCCGAAGCAATTGCAGTCGGGCTGCTCGCCACGAGCCAGCAATCGGGCGATGGCAGTTGAGAACACAAGCAGTGTCGCGGCCGCCGCGAGCCCGCCCCAGCGCGCGGTCGCGGTCGGAAACAGCAGGACCGCGATCGCCAACTCGACTGCCGGAAGCGCGATTCCACCGACCGCGGCGATGCTCGGCGGGAGGCCGAACTCGACCATCGTCGACCGCGTACCGCGCCGATCGGCGAGCTTGGCTACGGCGGCAAGCGCGAAGATCACCGCTAGCCCGGTTTGAGCGATTAGGAGAGCCACCTCTACATGTCCATGCTTGGGTACCCCTACCCCGCAGGAACACTAGCTGGTTCAACCGGTGGGGCGCAACCACGCGGAGGCGATCGCCACGAACGGAGGTCTCGACGTGCCACGTGCCTCCGCAGCGTGCGTGATCAGGGCAGGCCGAGGAGCGCTTCGAGCCTGGCGCCAGTGCACACCCGGAATGCGCGAAAGGAGGAACTCCGCGTCGTGCCGACTGAGCCTCCCGACGCTGCTGCTTCCGTCCGAGACAGCGGCAGTGCGGGCCCCGACCACCGGGGCTGCTGGTCCGGAACGATCTCGATCGTCTCGCAACGCTCCGAGCTGCGTATCGCAAACGACATCGAAGCAGGTGGGTTAGCCCGAGCTCCCAGCGTCCTGCTCGTCGCCACAAACGCGCATCCGGTGTTTGCAGACACCTTGCAAGCGATCCCATCGAAGCGGTAGTCAGCGACCGGCCCGAGCTGGCTCCTGCTGCTGGGGAAACGCAGCTGCCGTTGGGCAAGGGCCGGGCACACTTTCGCGTTCGTGCGTGAACGACAGCCGACCATCGGCCGGCGTTGTTGGCACCCGCCGGCTGCCAATAACGGACCGCTGTCGAGTTGGAAGCTTGGGGTTGTGCGGAGTTGGTCGGCGGCGCTTGGCGGCTGGTAGCTGGCTGCAGATGGGAGGCTGTGGTCGGATTGCTGGCGGCTGGGTGATGCAGAGCATCGGGATCGGCCCGGTGGTCGTGTGGTTGACCTCTCGAGGTGGGGCGGCGCGTTCTGGGATGGTGAGCGCCTGGGGCTCGGCTGGCGCGGCCGTGTGTTCGCGTGTGACGGCCTGGTTTGCTGGGAGCGGCGGCTCGGAGAGTAGCCGCCAGAAGCGGCGGGTGAGGTGGCGGCAGCGCAGCGCGCCTTTCTGGTCTTGCCTTCGGCTTGTTTGCGCGCGAGGTACTCGCGGGTGGCGGGGTCGTGGCGGGCGCGGGTGATCGCGATGATGTGAAGGGCGTGGTTGAGCTGGCGGTCCCCGCCGCGGTTGAGCCGGTGCTGTTGGTGCTGGCCTGAGGAGCATTTGATTGGCGCGATGCCGGCTTGGAGGGCGAAGCTCGCGTCGGTGTGAAACCGCTCGGCTCCGGCGGTCCGGCCGATCAGAATCGCAGCGGTCAGCGGACCGCAGGTCAGGCTGCGGATCTGCGCGACCTGGGCGCGCGCGACCCGCACACGGGCTTCCGGGGTCTGACGAGGCAGCCGTCGGTCGATCCGGTCAAGCTGGCGGGTCTCTGACAGCGAGCGCTTCTTCAGCGACGCCTTCGAGCTCGGGGCACAACGCGACGAGATGCCATCGCAGCCGGTTCTGGATTCGGTGCGCTCGGCGATCAGATCGTTGCGGTGATCAGCCAGCAGCCCGATCTCCATTGCCCCGCTCGTCCAGAAACGCGGCAGGGAAGCACTCCACGCCGTCCATTGACCACCGCGCGGACCACCGCGCGGGCGACCGCCAGCGAGTCGATCTCGTCGGACTTGCCCGGCTCGCGTTCCCCCTTTTCCGTGATGCGCCGATCCGGTGCGGCGCCACACCGACGACTCGCTCACCGGCAGCGATCAGCGCCTGCTCCACGCGCCTGGAGACATGCCGACAGTCCCCGATCGCCCACACACGCTCGTCATCCAGGCCCCGGCGCCCACCTCACCGCCGCGAGATGCCCCGCCAGCACCAGCATCGATCTCCCGGCCACCGCGAACACCGCCGGTCCCCTCATCGACGGCCGCGAGCGCATGCTTGTACTTGTGCGTGTCCGTCCCGACCACGATCATTCAGACGACCCCTTCGTTAGATATCGTCGACGAAGCGGATCTCCGGCGAACAGCTCTCACCTGGGGCGGTTGCCACGCTGCCATCAAGTCACGCCGAAGGTCCTCGGGCGCCAGCGGGCGACACAACCTATGCCAGTCAGACCAGCCGGTCGACAAGCAGTCTCAAAGTCAGCCCACCGCCAGCCCGAGAACCAACCGCACGCGTCAGACGTCACCGCCAGACCATCAAAGGGGATTGTCCGAGGAACTGTGTAGGCACGAGCGAAAGAGATCGCTATGCCTAGGA
>CALAQT010000254.1 GCA_937888775.1 uncultured Actinomycetes bacterium
GACATCGCAGCACCGAGGACCGGCGGGTGTGCAACGTCTCGCTGACCCCCCAGGGCTGGGCGCTGCTGGAGCGAAAGCTGGCCGCCTGGCATGAACAGTGGGAGCAGAAGTTCGCCGACTTCTCCGACGAAGAGCTGGCGCTGGCGGCGCGGGTGCTCGGCCGGGTGACCGACATCTACGACGCGCTCGCGGCACCGCCTGATCCCGGTCAGGTCGTGGGCCCCTAGCCGAAGCCCGACGGCGCAGTCAGCCCCGCCGGCCCGCAGGCTTGGCGATCGTGGGCTCTTAGACCGTTAGCTCAGCCCTGGCCCCGGCATCGCGGTCGGCCGCAACCTCGGTCAGCACGGCGCAGATCTGATCCAGCTTGTCCGGCTGGGACTCGATCAGCGTCTCGGCGTCGGCCAGCAGCCGGTCCAGGTTCTCAGACGCCACGTTGTCCATCGCGGCGCTGGCGGTCGGTAGCGGGCTCTCCAGGCGGTGATAGCGCGGATTGCCGTCGCCGTGCTGGCAGAGCTGCGTCAGCTGGTAGTCGACCGTCTTGGCGACTCCGTCCAGCACGACGTTGAGGATCGGACGCGCCCATTTGGCAAAGCCCCAGTGCTGGGCCTCCTGATACATGATCGGCCCACCGCTGTGACCCGGCTCGCCCGGCCGCGCCTGGCCGGTCCCCACCGACACGACCTGGATCTCGACGTCGCCCGGATACAGGCTGAGCGCCTCGGCGTACGCGGACACGGCGGGGTTGTTGGCAAAGACGCCGCCGTCGACCAGCGCGTGATCGCCTTCATTCTCAAACGGCGGCAGCTCGGCCGGGTCGAAGTAGGTCGGAGCCGCGCTGGTCGCGCGGGCCACCCGCCACATCTCCACGTCCCACTGATGCGTCTGATCCCGAGCGTAGGTTCGCTTGAAGAAGAACGGCGCCGGTCCCGAGAGGTCATAGCTCGGTATGACGACCTCCCTGAGCGCCTCCGACAGCTTGGTGTCGCCGAACTTCTCCTTCAGCAGCGCCTGCAGCGGTCCGACCGGATAGCGATCGTCGACCAGACCCTCGATCGAACGGATCCTCCAGGCCAGCGAGTTGGGGAAGATCTCCGCGCCGTGGCCCGTGTACAGCTCGACGAGCTCAGACGCGGCGAACGCCGGCTCGTGGCTACCCGGGCTCTTGGGCTTGGTGAGCCCGAGCGCGATGATCCCGCCGGTCGAGGTTCCCGCGATCACGTCGAACAGGTCGCAGATCGGCCGCTTGAGCCGCTCCTCTATCGCCTGCAGCACGTGCGCCGGGATCACGCCCCGGATCCCGCCGCCATCGATCGCCAGCACACTGAACTTGCTCTGCGTCATGCGCCGCTCCCTTTCGCTCTGGAATGGTCGCGAGCGTACCCCGTCGGTGGCGCCGGTGCAGTTTTCTTGACGTCCCGGCTTCCCCACAGAACCGCCCCGGAGGCTCCTCTGTGTCGCGGCTCCCGCTGCCCGCCTAAAGGGTGCCTACCATCGCAGCTGTCGTGCTGCACCTTCACCGAGCCGAACGGGCCGACCGTCTCGTCGATGCGATCGGCGAACTGCTGTCTGACCCGCCCGACGATCCATTGGCGGCGGAGGTGATCGCGGTCCCCACGCGCGGGATGGAGCGCTGGCTCACCCAGCGCCTGTCGAGCCGTCTGGGCGTCTCGCCCGGCCGTGGCGACGGGATCTGCGCCAACGTTGCCTTCCCCTCGCCGCACCGGCTCGTCGCCGATGCGGTCGCGCTGGCGTCAGGGGTCGACCCGGACCAGGATCCGTGGCGGCCTGAGCGGATGGCCTGGCGCCTGCTGGAGGTGGTAGACGAGTGCCTCGGAGAGCCCTGGCTGGCCGCCTTGTCTGATTACCTCGGCCACGGCTCCGATCCGCTGCGCCACGCGCGCCGGTTCCGCGCGGTCCGGCACCTGGCCGAGCTGTTTGACCGCTACGCCCTGTACCGGCCCGAGCTGATCGGAACGTGGCCCGGGGACGCTGCCGGAGCCGGGAACGCGGCCGGAGCCGGGAACGCGGCCGGGGTCGGGAACGCGGCCGGGGTCGGGGCCGGGCCCAACGGCGGTTTCCTCGTCGCCGACGCCGCCTGGCAGGCCGAGCTGTGGCGGCGCCTGCGCGCGCGGATCGGCCTTACCGGGCCGGCCGAGCGGCTTGCGCGCGCTTGCGCGCGGCTGTCCGAAGACCCGTCAGCGCTGGAGCTGCCGGGGCGGATCTCGCTGTTCGGCCTGACGCGGCTGCCCGCGGGACACCTGCAGGTCCTGCGCGCGCTCGCCGCCCACCGCGACGTCCATCTCTTCCTGCTGCACCCCTCCCCCGCGCTGTGGATCAAGGTCGCCGAGGCGTTGCCCGGCTTGCCGCCGGTCACGCACCGCGGCGAGGATCCGACGGGCGAACTGCCCGCCAACCGCCTGCTGGCCTCCTGGGGCCGTGACGCACGAGAGATGCAGCTCGTGCTCGCCGCCGCCGGCGAGCACGTGGATCACCACCATGTGCTGGCACACCCGGCGGCGACGCTGCTGGCGCGGATCCAGAGTGACATCCACACCGACGGCGTTCCCCCCGGCGTCCCGTTCACCGGTCAGCTGGACACCCGCCCGCTGCTGGAGCCCGGCGACCGCAGCGTGCAGGTCCACGCCTGCCACGGCAAGGCTCGCCAGGTGGAGGTGATCCGCGAGGCGATCCTGCACCTGCTCGCGCAGGACCCGACGCTGGAGCCGCGTGACGTGATCGTTATGTGCCCGGACATCGAGACGTTCGCGCCGCTGATCCAGGCGACATTCGGCGCCGGCGAGGTCGCCTCTGATGAGGAGCACGACGAGCCCGAACGATCGGCAAACCGGCTCAGCACCGGCAACCTGCGCGTGCGCCTGGCCGACCGTTCGCTGCGCCAGACCAATCCGGTGCTGGGCGTCGTCGCGCAACTGCTGGAGCTGGGCGAGCAGCGGCTGACGGCGTCGCAGGTGCTCGATCTGGCCGACCGCGAGGCGGTGCGCCACCGCTTCCGGCTTGACGACGACGACCTCGGCCGGCTGCAGAACTGGGTCACCCAGGCCGGGATCCGCTGGGGGTTGGACGCCGCCCATCGCGCCCCGTTCAGGCTCGACCAGCTTGAGGGTGGTACCTGGCGCTTCGGACTTGATCGGTTGCTGCTCGGCGTGACCATGACCGAGGACGGACAACGCTTGTTTGCGGGAGTGCTGCCGGTCGACGATCTGGAGAGCGGCGCGATCGACCTGGCGGGGCGACTGGCGGAGCTGATCTCCAGAGTGCAGTCCGCGCTGGACGAGCTCAGCACGCCGAAGCCGATCGACGCCTGGGCGCAGGCGATCGGCGCGGCAGCGGACTCCCTCACCAGGACGGGCGAGGGTGAGCAGTGGCAGCGCATTGAGCTCCAGCGCCTGCTGGACGACATGGTGGCGCAGGCAACCGTGGACGGCGCCACGACCACCGTCGCCCTGGCGCCGGCGGAGATCCGCGCGCTGCTGGGCGACCGGCTGCAGGGCCGCCCCACCCGGGCGAATTTCCGCACCGGCCACCTGACCGTCTGCACGCTGGTGCCGATGCGCTCGGTTCCCCACCGGGTGGTGTGCCTGCTCGGGCTCGACGACGGCGCCTTCCCCCGCAAGGCGCCGCGCGACGGCGATGACCTGATGCTCGCCGACCCGCAGGTCGGCGATCGCGATCCCCGCAGCGAGGATCGCCAGCTGCTGCTTGACGCGCTGCTGGCCGCATCGCAACAGCTGATCATCTCCTACACCGGCAACGACGAACGCACCAACGCGCCGCGGCCGCCGGCCGTGCCGGTGGGCGAGCTGCTCGACGTCGTCGACGCCACGGTCCGTACCGGCGACGCGCGCCCGGCGCGCGCGCACGTCGTCGTGCGTCACCCGTTGCAGCCGTTTGATCCGCGCAACTTCACGCCCGGGGCGCTGGCCGGCGATGAGCCCTGGAGCTTTGACCCGGTGACGCTGGCCGGAGCCCGGGCGCTGTCGGGCCCGCGCGCGCAGCCGGGGCTGTTCCTACCGGCGCCATTGCCTGCGCCGGCGCAGGCGGCGATCGAGCTTTCGGATCTGATCCGCTTTGCCCGGCATCCCGTGCGCGCGTTTCTGCGCCAGCGCCTTCGCGTCAGCCTCAGCGACCGCTCGGACGAAACGGAAGACGGGCTCTCAATCGAGCTCGACGGCCTGGCCCAGTGGGCGGTTGGCCAGCGGCTGCTCGACGCGCGTCTGGCCGGCGTCGACGGGAACGCGGCGATCAAGGCCGAGATCGCACGCGGCACGCTGCCGCCGGGGGTGCTCGGCAAGCCGGTGATCAACCGGATCTACCCCATCGCCTCAGCGATCGCCGACCAAGCCGCATGGCTCTCCGCCGGCGCCCCCCGGCGACCCGTCGATGTCCGCACCACCGTCGCCGGGGGCCGCTTGATGAGCGGAACCGTCGCCGGCGTGAGCGAGGACATGTTGCTGACCAGCACCTACTCACGGTTGTCGGCCAAACACCGGCTGGCCGCCTGGGTGTCGCTGCTGGCGCTGACCGCGGCCCATCCGCAGCGGCCGTTCCGGGCCACGACGATCGGCCGCGGGACCGACCGCGGATCGGTGGCGATCGTCCAGATCGCCCCCCTGGCCGATGACGCCGGCGAGCGGCGCCAGATCGCCGATCGCCTCCTGGCCTCATTCGTGGATCTCTATGACCGGGGGATGCGTGAGCCGCTGCCGCTCTACTGCCTCACCTCCGCTGCCTACGCCGAGGCGGCCGTAGCCGGCCGCGAGCCGCTGGACGCAGCCCGACGGACGTGGACGTCGGCGTGGAAGTTCGACAAGGAGGACAGGGACCTCGAGCACCAGCTGGTGCTCGGTGGCGTGCTGGCCTTCGAGCAGCTGTTCGACGAGCCGCCCCGGCCCGACGAGGCCGGTCCGGGCTGGGACGCCGCCGAGACGACCCGGCTCGGTCGTTACGCGCGCAGGCTGTGGGACGAGCTGCTGGCCCGCGAGCAGGTCACCGCCGCATGACCCCCGTTGACCACCAGCATCCGCCCTTTGATATGCGCGGCGCATGATCGACGACGACCAGCAGCCGCCATTTGATCTGCGCGGGCCGTTGCCGACCGGGGTGACCGTGCTGGAGGCCAGCGCCGGGACCGGCAAGACGTACACGATCGCAGCGCTGGCGACGCGGTACGTGGCCGAGGGCATCCCGCTGCATCGCCTGCTGCTGGTCACCTTCACGCGGATGGCCACGGGCGAGCTGCGTGAGCGGGTCCGCGAGCGCCTGGTGGGCGTCGAGCATGGATTGCGCGAGGCGCTGGCCGGCGTTGGCACCGACGGAGCCGATCCCGTGGTCGAGCTGCTGGCCCAAGGTTCGCGCAGGGACGTGGCGCGGCGGCAAGGTCGCCTGGCCCGGGCGCTGGCCGACTTCGACGCGGCGACGATCGCCACCACCCACGGCTTCTGCCAGGAGGTGCTCGGCGGACTGGGGATCGCGGCTGACCTGGAACCCGACACCGCGTTCGTAGAGGACCTGTCAGACCTCGTCGCCGACGTTGTCGACGACCTTTATGTGCGCCGCTTTCACCGTGGCGCCGCCCCCGCCTTCGATCTGTCGCAGGCGGCCGAGATCGCCCGGGTGGCGGTGGCCAACCCCGCCGCGCGCATCGTCGAGGCCTACGGGGAGACACCGGAGATGCGCCGCCGGCTCGCCCTGGCCGCGCGCAGCGAACTGGAGGCGCGCAAGCGCCGGTTGGCCGTCATGACCTACGACGATCTGCTCACCCGCCTGGATGCATCGCTGCGCGGCGACAGCGGCCCGGTGACAGCCGCGAGGCTGCGCGCGCGCTACGACGTCGTGCTGGTCGACGAGTTCCAGGACACCGATCCGGTGCAGTGGGAGATCATGCATCGCGCATTTGGCGAGGGCGGTGGCACGCTGGTGCTGATCGCGGATCCCAAGCAGGCGATCTATGCCTTCCGCGGAGCCGATGTGTACGCATATCTGGAGGCCGCCCACGGAGCCGGCGGCCGAGCCACGCTGAGCGTCAACTGGCGCAGCGACCAGCCGCTGATCGACGCCTACGACGCGCTGTTCGCCGGCGTGACTCTAGGGCACGAGGGGATCGCCTACCGCCGCGTCAGGGCCGCGCTGGCCAACCAGACCCCGCGCCTGTCCGGCGCCCCGAGGAGCGACCCGCTGCGCATCCGCGTCGTGCCGCGAGAGTCGCTCACACAGACCCCGGGCGGTTTTGCCAAGGCCGACGCGGCCCGCGAGCATGTCGCCGGTGATCTCGCCGCCGATCTGGCCGCCCTGCTGTCATCCGGCGCCGAGATCGAGCTGCGCGCGCGGGACGGGACCGCGGTCGGCCGTGAGCCGGTGCGCCCGGGGCATGTCGCCGTGCTGGTGCCGACCAACCGCAACGCCGCGCTGATCCGCACGGTGCTGGAGCAGGCGGGGATCCCGGCCGTGATCAACGGCGCGGGCAGCGTGTTCGCCACCGACGCCGCCCGTGAATGGCTGCGCCTGCTGGAGGCTCTGGAGCGGCCGGCCTCGACGGCGCGGGCCCACTCCGTGGCGCTGACCTGCTTTCTCGGCTGGTCGCCTGCGCGAGTGGCGTGCGCGGAGGAGCTGGAGTGGGAGGACGTGCACCGGCGATTGCACGACTGGGCGCGCGTGCTGCGTACGCGTGGCGTCGCCTCACTGCTGGAGATCGTGACGCTTGTGGAGGGGCTACCGCGGCGGATCCTGGCCGCGGTCGACGGCGAACGCCGGCTGACCGACGCGCGTCACATCGCCCAGCTGCTGCACGAGGCGGCGTCGACCGAGCAGCTGGGAACGACCGCGCTGACCGCGTGGCTGCGGCGGCGGATGGCCGAGGCCCATGACGACACCGGCGACGAGGAGCGAAGCCGCCGCCTGGACTCCGACGCCGAGGCGGTGCAGGTGCTGACGATCCACCGCAGCAAGGGACTGGAGTTCCCGATCGTCTACCTGCCGTTCCTGTGGGAGTCGAGCTTCATCCCCTCAGAGCCCCAGCCGGTGCTGTTCCACGACCCCGACGCCCATGACCAGCGCGCGATCGACGTCTCGCTCGAGGGGCCCGATTTTGACCTGCACCGCAGCTACTACCTGCGTGAGCGCCGCGGCGAGGACCTGCGCCTCGCCTATGTCGCGCTGACCCGCGCCTGTCACCAGGCGGTGATCTGGTGGGCCGGCTCCTGGGACAGCCGCAACTCTCCCTTGAGCCGACTGTTGTTCGCACGCGATTCCGACGGCAACGTCTCGGCGGTGGGCAAGTTCACTCCGACCGATGCGCAGGCCAGGGCCCGCTTCGAGGCACTTGCCGACGAGGCTCCCGGGCGGATCCACGTCGAGCGCTCCACGCTGCGCACGCCGGCCGTTTACCGCGAATCAATCCCGGCCCCGGTGGCGCTCGCCGCCGCTGCGTTTGACCGCGACCTTGATCTGCGCTGGCGCCGGACCTCCTACAGCGACATCACCGCCGGGACCTACGACGCCGCGGTGGCCAGCGAGCCCGACGAGTCGCTGACCTCAGACGAGCCGGCGGAGGCGGCCGCCGTGATCATCGCCGCCGCTACGGAGGGCGCTCCGGATCTAAGTGCGCCGTCGCTGCTGGCCGAGATGCCGGTCGGCGTGCGGATCGGGACGTTCGTGCACAGCTTGCTGGAGGCGACCGATTTCGCCGCTGCCGACCTTGGCGTCGAGCTGGCCGAGCGGATCGAGGGTGCGCTCGGACGGCGCACGCTCCAGATCGGCGACCCCGCCGTCGTCTGCGCCGGGTTGAGCGCCGCGATCCAGACACCGCTGGGCCCGCTGCTCGGCGGCGCCCGGCTGCGCGATTTTCGCCGCGCCGACCGGCTGGATGAGCTGGAGTTCGAGCTGCCGCTGGTCGGCGGCGACGAGCCGACCGGCTGGCTGACCCTGGGGCGGGTCGCCGACGCGCTGCGCCGGCACCTTGCCCCGGCGGACCCCTTGGCCGGCTACGCCGAACGACTGCAGGACCCTGCGCTCCGCGCGCAGGTGCGCGGCTACCTGATTGGCTTCCTTGACCTGGTGGTCCGGATCGATGGCCCGGACGGGCCGCGCTTTGCCCTGCTCGACTACAAGACCAATTGGCTGGCTGGTCCCGACGAGCCGCTGACCGCCTTCCATCACCGGCCGTCGGCGCTGGCGGCGGTGATGGCCCGACACCACTACGGGCTGCAAGCGCTGCTCTACACCGTTGCCCTGCACCGCTACCTGCGCTGGCGCCTGCCGGGATATGACCCGCAGCGCAACCTCGCCGGTGTGGCGTATCTGTTCCTGCGCGGGATGAGCGGCCCGGATACCCCGACCGTCGACGGGATGCCGTGCGGTGTTTTCGCATGGCGTCCGCCGTCGGCGCTGGTGGAGGAGCTGAGCGACGTGCTCGACCGAGGCGGTGGCGCGTGACTGAGCACGCGGCGGTGGGAGTGGCAGCGGCGGTCGCGGATCCCTTCGACGTGCGCCGGGCCCGCGGCGCGTCCGGACTGCTGGGGGAGTTCAACCAGGCAGGAGTGCTGGCGGCAGCCGACGTGCACGTCAGCACCCGCCTGACCGAGCTGGCGGGGGAGCCTGACGAGTCGGTGGCGCTGGCGGTCGCGCTGGCCGTCCGCGCGCCCCGGCTCGGCCACGTGCACGTTGACCTGGCGCGGATCCGGGAGACGGCGGCGGTGGACACCGACGAGCCGGTCGACCTGTCCGCGCTGCCGTGGCCCGAGTTGGAGCCCTGGATGGAGCGCGTGGCGGCGAGCGAGCTGGTTACGGTGGGAGACGAAGACAAGGGCTCCGTGGCGCCACTGCGCCTGGTCGGTTCGTGGCTGTACCTCGATCGATACTGGCGCGAGGAGCGCGAGCTCGCCGGCGAGTTGCTCGGCTCGTTCGCGGAGGCTGCGGGGGTCGGCCTCGACGCGCTGACCGACGGCCTGCGGCGGATGTTCGCCGGTCAGCTTGACGGCCGCCAGTGCCGCGCGGCCGCCACCGCGGTGCTGCGGAGATTCGCGGTCGTCGGGGGCGGACCGGGCACCGGCAAGACGACCACCGTCGCGCGGATCGTCGCGCTACTGGCCGAGCAGGCTGCGGACGCCGGCGCGCCCGCGCCGCTGATCGCGCTGGCGGCGCCGACCGGGAAGGCGGCGGCCCGGCTGGAGGAGGCAGTGCACGAGGAGGCCGCCGCGCTCGACATCGACGCCGGCATCCGCGACCAGCTGCTGGGGCTGCATGCTTCGACGCTGCACCGGCTGCTGGGCTGGCGCCCGGGGAGCTTCAGCCGCTTTCGCCACGATCGCAACCAGCGCCTCCCCCACGATGTCGTGATCGTGGACGAAACCTCGATGGTCTCACTGTCGCTGATGTCACGACTGGTGGAGGCGATCAGGCCCGACGCGCGGCTGATCCTCGTCGGCGACCCCGGCCAGCTGGCGTCGATCGAGGCGGGGGCGGTGCTGGGCGACATCGTCGGGCCGGTGACCGATGGGCTGCTGATGGGATCCCAGGCGCGAGCGCGGCTGGCGGCGGTGACCGGTCAGGCTCCGCGCGACGAGGGAGCGCAATCAGCAATCGGCGATGGAGCGCGATCAGGGATCGGCGACGGGATCGTCGTGCTCGACCGGGTACACCGTTTCGGCGGCGGGATCGAGCAGCTGGCCGTCGCCATCCGGCGTGCCGACGACGATGCTGTGATGGCGCTGCTAGCCGATCCGCCACAGGACGTCACCTGGATCGCCGTGGATGCGTCGGCGCCCGAGGCGGTCTCCGGGCTGGATCCGGTCAGCGATCAGGCGAGCATGGCGGCGCGAGCCGTGATCGAGGCCGCCCGCGCCGGAGACGCAGCCGCGGCGATCGAGGCGCTGGGAGCGTTTCGCATCCTCTGCGCGCATCGGCGGGGACCGCTGGGGGTGGCGACCTGGACGGCGAGGATCGAGACCTGGCTGGAGGCCGAGGTCGACGGCGTCGATCCACAGGACAGGTGGTATCCCGGCCGCCCGCTGCTGGTGACCCAGAACGACTACGAGCTGGCGCTCTACAACGGCGACACCGGCGTGATCGTCCAGCGCACGCCGGATCGGGTCAGCGCCGCGTTCCAGCGCCGGGGCGAGGTAGTGCATTACAGCCCGTCCCGGTTGGGCGCCGTGGACACCGTCTACGCGATGACAATCCACAAGAGCCAGGGCTCGCAGTTCGACACCGTCGCGGCGCTGCTACCGACACCCGAATCAAGGATTCTCTCCCGGGAGCTGCTCTACACGGCGGCGACAAGGGCGCGGCGCCGGCTGATCCTGGTCGGGACCGAGGAGACGATCCGCACGGCGGTGGCCAGGCCGGTGGCCAGGGCGTCAGGGCTGGGCTGGCGACTGTGGGGGCGGGGCGAGCGTGGCTGAGGCCGGCAGCGCGGTGGAGGTCCTGGTGCAGGGCCGGACGGTGCGCATCTCCAGTCCCGACCGCGTGTACTTCTCGGCGCGCGGCGAGACCAAGTTCGATCTGGTCAACTACTACATCAGCGTGGGCGACGGGATCGTGCGCGCGCTCCGCGAACGGCCCTGCATGCTGCACCGCTTCCCACGCGGGGTCGATGACAAGAAGGTCCACCAGAAACGGATACCGGCGGGCGCGCCGCCGTGGGTCGACACGGTCCGCGTCGAGTTTCCGTCGGGCCGGCATGCCGACGAGCTGTGCGTCACCGAGCTGG
>CALAQT010000255.1 GCA_937888775.1 uncultured Actinomycetes bacterium
CGGAGGCCGTCGCCGCGCGGAGGCGGCCCCCCGCGCGCGCCTGCGCGATCGCACTCACCCGGCCGACCAGGGCGCGGTAGATCAGCTCGTCGAGCCCTTCGCCGGCCAGCTCGTCGACGACCAGCGCATCCGGCGCCAGCGCGAGCTCCTGGCCTCGGTGCAACGGGCCACGGTCGACCGCGCCGAGGTCGATCGGCCCGAGGTCGATCGCCCCGACGCCGACCACGGTCTCGGCCGCCTCGACCAGCGCGGTGGCGCAGATCACGAGCCGCCTGCGGGGGTCACAACGCGCAAGCCGCGCCAGCTCGAGCTCGGTGCAGGGCAGCCCGGATCGCGCGTACAGGTCAGCGATCGCGGGCAGATCACGTGAGCGGGCCAGCCGCAGGCAGACGAGCTCTCCGCCAGGCAGCCGGTAGGAGTGGGCCAGCAGGGCCCCGGGATCAAAGCTTGAATTCATCTTCCTACATGATAGTAGCTTCGACCCTCGGGCTCTGCAAAAGGCCTGTGAGCAGGGAAATATTGATCAATCAGATGTTCTTGTAGACGGATCTCGATTCTGGTGCTTATCCGGGGAATACCGGAGATCTCTCCGGGCGATAACGACTAGCGCGGCCGGGCACCAGCGCGGACAATCCCCTCATGGCACAAAAGCCAATGCGGCCTCTGACTCGCAGCGAGTCAGGGAGATGGCTCGGGGGCGTTTGCACCGGGCTGACCCGCGGACGTCGGAGCCATCCGGCCTGGATCCGGGCGGCGTTCGTCGCGTCGGCGCTGGTCGGCGGACTCGGGGTCCTGGTCTACCTTGCGTGCTGGTTGATCATCCCTCAGGAGGGCGAGCAGGAGGGCGAGCTCGGTTCGAGCTGGGTCGTGGTGCTGGCGCAGGCGTGCGCCGTCTGTGTCGGCGTCGCGACGCTCGGCGCTCTCGGCGCCGCAGCGACGCTGTTCGGGTTCGGTTGGATCGTGGCGGCGCTCGCCGCGGCGGTACTGCTCGGTGTGCTCGGGTGCTGGCCACGGCTTGGTCCGGCTTGGGCGTTGCTGCCGATCGCCGCGCTCACGCTGCCGTCCATGGCCGTCGCGGCCAGCGGGCTGGCGCTCTCGCCGGATATCGGCCACGTGTCGGTCTCCCCGCGGGTGCTGAGCGCGACCGCGCGCGTAACCGTACGGGGCGGTCTGGGCACGACGCTCGTCGATCTTCGACACACCGCGCTGCCGGCGTCGGGCACGGTCGCGTTGCACGTGCAAGGCGGCATGCGGCGCACGATCGTCGCGCTCCCTGATGACCGTTGCGTGCACGTCGTGCTCAGCTACGACGTGCGGCCGTTCGTCGCGCAGGTGGCGGCGCAGCTGACCGGACAGCTGCCGTTCTCGCAGATCGTCGTGTTCGGCAACCTAATCGCTCGACGCTCCGGAGCGATTGACTACGACGGCGGATCCACCCCTGGGCCGGTGCTGAGAATCGACTTCACATCGGCCGGCGGGAGCCTGTATGTCCGCGACTATCCCAACTCGATCGACCCCGAGTTGCGACCTGACTGGCCGGGTTACCGAGTGTTTCCCGAGCCGCGTCCGAACACGACCGGGGTTCGCAAGCGCGCGGCGTCAGCGCTGATTCGGGCCTGGCGGGTGCGTCACGCCGAGCAGCTGAGCTCCCAGCGGCTGGTCGACGCGCTGATGCCCGGACCGTGCGCGGCGATTGGAGCGCACAGATGACCACCGGCCAGCTCACGGCAACCACGACCGGCGAGCTCACGGACTCCCGTTTACCCCGGCGCTTTGACAGGATGTGGCGGCTGACCGGTGCAGCGGGCGCACTCCAGCTGAGCGGGCTGGCGATCGTGTTGGCGGGAGGCTCCCTGGCGGTGCTGGCGGCTTTCACGGCCGCCGCCGGAGTGCTGCTCGGGGGGTACGCGCTGGGCCCGCGGGCGCTCTCCGCGGTGCGCCGCAGCCGCGGTTGGATCGTGTTCGCGATGCTGCTGCTGGCGGCGTCGCTCTGGGTGGCGGCCACGTTCGCGCAGATCGCCGCCACCAACCTTGGCCGGCCGCCCTACTTAGGGGCGCTGCCGCCTTTCTGGGCCCGGCCGCAGGTACCGTCGGTGGTCGGCCGCGTTCCGTTGCTGGCCGCGATTGCGCTCAGCGCCGCCGGCGGGCTGGTGCTGGTCGCCGACGCGGTGCGCGTGTGGCTGGGGTATGCGCCCCACCAGCGGGCGCCGTGGAAGCAGATGACCGAGCAGGCGCCCCGCTCGGGCGGGATCGCCTGGCGCGCTCTGGTCGGCGTGTTGCTGATCGGATGGGCAGCGTTTCTGGGGATCGGCCTCGCCGGCCAATACGTCACCGGCAACCACGGCTTGCAGGTAATCGTGCTGCTGGCGGTGGCGGCGGTGGCAGCGTTGGTGATCGGGACGCCGGTGGCGATCGGCTCGCTGATGCGCGTGGACCGGGACAAGACCGGCAGCGAGCGCGAGCGTGAGCGCCAGCGCTTCGCCGCCCACCTGCACGACTCGGTCCTGCAGACGCTGGCCCTGGTGCAGCGACAGGCCCATGACCCGATCGCGGTCGCGCGCCTGGCGCGTCGCCAGGAGCACGCGCTGCGGGCCTGGATGGCCGGTGAGGCCGAACTGCTGAGCGAGACGCTGGTGGCGGCACTGCGCGACGTCGTCGGGATCGTCGAGGACGAGCACGACATCACGATCGAGCTCACCGCGATCGGTGACCGGCCGCTGGACGCCGCCGGCGAGTCGCTGGTCGCCGCCGCGCGCGAGGCACTTCGCAACGCCGCCCGCCATGCCGGCGGGGCGCGGGTGTTCGTGTTCCGAGATCTCCGCTGGCGGAGTGGAGGTGTTCGTCCGCGACGACGGACCCGGCTTTGATCCCGACGCGGTGCCGGCCGAGCGGCGCGGCATCCGCGACGCGATCGTCGGGCGGATGGCGTCGGCCGGGGGCCAGGCCACCGTCGAGTCGGGCCACGGCGAGGGCACCGAGGTGGCGCTGCGCATCTACACCGGCAAGGCGGGGAGGTGAGCACGCCGCGGCTGCGCGTGGTCGTCGTCGACGATCACCAGTTGTTCCGCGCCAGAGTCAAGGCAGAGCTGCTCGCCCACTGCGACGTCGTCGGCCAGGCGGCCGGTCCCGCCGAGGCGATCGCGGTTATCGACGCGACGTCGCCCGACGTGGTACTGCTTGACGTTCACATTCCCGACGGTGGCGGCGTGGCGGTGCTGCGCACGCTGCCGGCGATGTCCCATCCGCCGGCCGTGCTGGCACTGTCGGTCTCCGACGCCGCCGAGGATGTCGTACCGATGATCCGCGCCGGCGCGCTTGGCTACGTGACCAAGACGATCGCCACCGCCGAGCTGGTCGCCGCGATCAAACGCGTCGCCGCGAGAGACGCCTACTTCAGCCCGCGGCTGGCCGCGTTCGTCCTGCAGGAGTTCGCCGCGCCCGAGCCACCGAGGGCGCTGGACCCGAGCCTGGCGGCGCTGACATCGCGCGAGCGCGAGGTGCTGCATCACCTCGCGCGCGGGTACTCCTACAAGCAGATCGGTGTGCGGCTTGACATCGGCGCCCGAACCGTCGAGTCGCACGTCGGCGCGGTGCTGCGCAAGCTTCAGCTGAGCTCACGCCACGAGGTCGCCCACTGGGCCGCATCGCGCGGGCTGATCAACGACGATGAGTCTCACCAGCCGTGACCTACTCGCTGACCATCCCGCGGGCACGGCGGATCTCGGCCAAACGCTCGCGCAGCGCCGGCTCGGCGTCGTCAGGCACGTAGAAGCAGGCGCCGAGGGCGTCGGCCGGCATTAGCTCCTGGGGCGACAGGTGGCCCGGGCGCCGGTGGGGATTGTCGTACTCGCCATCGCCGCGGGTGGAGGAGCGCAGGTGCGGCGGCGGCGCCTCGGCGCCGTGTTCGCGGATCTGCTGCCGGGCGGCGAACACCGCGCGCTTGGCCGCATCGGACTTCGGGGCCAGCGACAGGTAGATCGACGCCTGGGCCAAGGCGAACTGGCACTCGGGCAGACCGACGTGCTCGACCGCGGCCGCCGCCGCCGTGGCGACCGACAGTGCCTGGGGATCGGCGTTGCCGATGTCCTCGGACGCCAGCACCACCATCCGGCGCACGATGAAGCGCGGATCCTCGCCTCCCTCCAGCATCACCGCCAGGTAGTAGAGGGAGGCGTCGGGGTCAGAGCCGCGCGTGGCCTTGATCCAGGCGGAGATCGTGTCGTAATGCTGATCGGCCTGCTTGTCGTAGCGCAGCGCGCGGCGCTGCAGTGCGTCCTGCGCCTGGGTAAGCGTCACCGGCTCATGCGCACCCGCAGCCTCGCAGGCGAGCTCCAGCCCGTTGAGCGCGGTGCGCGCATCGCCGCCCGAGCGCTCGGCCAGGAAAGCCAGCGCGTCCTTCTGCACCCGGCCCGGCTCCCCGCAGTAACCCCGCGCGACTGCGCGATCGAGTAGCACGCGGATCTGATCGGCGTCGAGCGGCTGGAGCTCGTAAACGTGCGTACGGGAGATCAAGGCCGAGTTGACCTCGAAGTAGGGGTTCTCCGTGGTCGCCCCGATCAGCGTCAGCAGACCATCCTCGACTGCCGGCAGCAGCGCGTCCTGCTGGGCCTTGTTGAAGCGATGGATCTCGTCCAGGAAGAAGACGGTCCGGCTCCCGGTGCCGCGCAGCCGCTCACGCGCACGTC
The DNA here is from genome assembly GCA_937888775.1 of uncultured Actinomycetes bacterium. The sequence continues at coordinate 4,686 of CALAQT010000255.1, forward strand.
CGATCACCGCGCGGACTTCGGCCCGCCCGGCCTCCACGGCGCTCTCCTCCTCCAGCGCCGCGCCCGACGCCGCCGCGATCAGCCGCGCGAGCGTCGTCTTGCCGCTGCCCGGCGGCCCGTGCAGGAGCATCGAATGGGGGTGTCCCTCCTCCACCGCCCGGCGCAACGCCGAGCCGGGCGCCAGCAGCTGCTCCTGACCCACCACATCGTTCAGCGTCTGCGGGCGCAGGCGCGTGGCCAGCGGCACCGACTCATCGGCCGCGTGGGTTGCGGCCGCGGCTTCCTCCTCACCGAAAAGGCGCTCCATGCCGGGAGTATGAGCTAGTACCGTGGATTCCGGATCACAACACTGGGACCCGTCGCGGGCCCTCAGCGGCCGATGATCGCCAGCGCAGCGTCGTGCAGCAGCCCGTTGCTGGCGATCACATCGCCGCCGCCGGCGGTCTCGCGTCCACCCAGATCGGTCAACCGCCCCCCGGCCTCGCGAACGATCACCAGCGAGGCGGCGAGATCCCAGAGCGAGACGACCGGATCGACGTCGACGTCGAGCGCGCCCTCAGCCACCAGCATGTAGCCCCAGAAGTCCCCAAAGCCGCGGCTGCGCCAGCAGCGGCGGGTTAGCTCGAGCATCGGCTCGCCGCGACCGGCCTCCTCCCATTCCTCCCATCCCGAGAGCCCCAGTTGCGCGTCGGCGAGCTCGCGGACACCGGACACCTCGATCCGCCTGGGCTCTGGCGAGGCGCCGAGCCCGTCGCTGACAAAGGCCCCTCCCCCCGCCGCACCCCACCAGCGGCGGTGCAGCGCCGGCGCCGAGACGACTCCCACCGTGCCCCGGCCGTCCTCCTCCAACGCGATCAGCGTCGCCCAGACGGGAATCCCGCGGACGTAGTTCTTGGTCCCGTCGATCGGGTCAAGGATCCAGCGCCGCGTGCTGTCAGGCGCGGTCGAGACCCCGTACTCCTCGCCGATCACCGAGTCCGCCGGCCGCGCGATGGTCAGCTGTTCGCGCAGCGCGCGCTCGGTGTCGCGATCGGCCTCCGTGACTGGCGTCAGATCCGGCTTGGTCTCGACCACCAGATCATCAGCCCGGTAGCGCCGCAGGGTGATCATGTCGGCGAGGTCGGCCAGCTCGAGCGCGAGCGCCAGGTCGTCGGGGATCGCGGCCATCGACGGGATCCTAGAACTCGCGGCGAAATCACCCTCCGTGCGGGCGAGAAACGGCGCTGCTGAGAGGGCGCGCTTGAGGGCGGCCTGCTTGGCGTCGATGCTTGCCGGGCTCGGCAGGGTGGATCCGGACAACTTCGCACTCGTGCGTGGCGAAACGGCGGTTGGGGAGTTGACGCTGACCATCGCGGCCAAACTCGCACTCGTCATTTGGGCGTGGACGAGTGCGAAGTTGTCCGGCTGCTAACGGGGCCCGCGCCGCGAGTCCGTCGACGGTCACGACTCCCGCCGGCGGCCAGAGGCGCTTTCCCTCTCACTGGCGCCGTTGGCTTTCGGGCCTTGGTTGCCGATGCCAAGGCCACTCCCGCCGGCACGTCCGTCCCCGAGTCCCTCGTCGGCGTCGTTGGGCTCCGCGATCGCGGGCCTCGTCGCCCGGTGCGGGTAGGCTCACCTGGGGATGATCGCCGACGAACTCCAGCAGGAGACGACCGAGCTACTGGCGGCGCTGGTGCGCCTGAACACCGTCAATCCGCCCGGCAACGAGCGCCCCGTGATCGAGCACCTGGAGCGCTACCTCCAGTCCGCCGGACTGCGCACCGAGGTGCTGGCCGCCGACGACGCCCGGCCGAACCTGGTCGCCGATCTGGCCGGCGAGCGCGACGGCCCGACGCTGTGCTTCCTGGGTCACGTCGACACGGTGCTGGCCGACGCGTCCGAGTGGACCCACGGCCCGTGGTCGGCGGAACTGGCCGACGGCTACCTGTGGGGTCGCGGCGCGATCGACATGAAGTCCCAGGTCGCCGCGGAGGCGGTCGCCGCCGTCAGCCTAGCCCGTGAGGGATGGCGACCGGCGCGGGGGACGCTGAAGCTGGTGTTCGTCTCCGACGAGGAGACCGGCGGCGAGTTCGGCGCCGACTGGCTGACCGCCACCCACCCTGACAAGGTCCGCTGTGACCTGCTGCTCAACGAGGGCGCCGGGCAGGTGTTCGAATACGGCGAGAGGCGGCGCTACGGCGTCTGCTGCGCGGAGAAGGGGATCTTTCGCTTCACGGTCACCGCGCGCGGTGCGGCCGGCCACGCCGCGCTGCCCAAGACCGGCGACAACGCGCTGCTGAAGCTCGGGCCGGTGCTGGCCCGGCTGGCCAGCCAACCGGACTCCTTTGAGCTCACCGAGGCGCCTGCCGCTCTGCTGGCGGGCCTGGGCGAGGACCCGAGCGACCCGGCGCTCGCGCTGCAGCGGATCGCGGCCCAAGATCCGTCGCTGCTGATCTTCCTGGAGCCGATGCTCGGCGTGACGCTGACCCCGACGATGATCAGCGCGTCGGAGAAGATCAACGTGATCCCTTCCCGCGCACAGCTCAAGGTCGACTGCCGGGTCCCGCCCGGGCTGGGTGAGGACGCGGCCCGCCGGCGAATCGACGAGGTCCTGGGCGGCGAGACCGAAGACCTGCGGATCGACTTCACCGAGAAGGTCCCGGGCAATGGGTCCGCGGTCACCAGCGTGCTGATGGACGCCATCGAGCGCTGGGTGAAGGCCAACGATCCGGGCGCCGGGACGGTTCCCGTGATCCTGCCCGGCTTCTCTGACTCGCGCTGGTTTCGCCACGCGTTTCCCGATTGCGTGGCCTACGGCTTCTTTCCCCAGCGCTACCAGACGCTCCAGCAGGCGGCGCCGCTGATGCACAACGCCGACGAGCGGATCGACGTGCGCGATCTCGGCTTCGCCGCGCGCTTCTATGCCGACGTCGCTCGTGAACTGCTCGGCTGACGGCCGCGCCGGTCCGCCTCTCCGGCCGGGCCGCCGCCGAGATGGCGAACCGAGCCCGACACCAGCGCCGCCAGCAGCAGGATGAGCCCAATCGCACTGCCGACTCCCAGCACGCTGCGGGGACCGACGGCGCTCGCCAGCGGCCCGGCCAGGAGGTAGCCGAGCGGGAGCAGGGCCGGCGAGCCCATCCGGTCATAGGCGCTGACCCGTGACAGAGCGTGGGGTGGGATGTGGCGGGCCAGCGCCGTCTCCCATCAGATCATCAGCAGCGAGGAGCCACAGCCCGTGCCGAACGCCAACGCGATCACCACGCCCACCGGCGCGCCCAGCGCGAAGACGACGTCCTGCATCGGCCGGGCGAGGATCAGCAGCAGCTCCCAGATCAGCACCGCGCCGGCGAAGATCCGGATCGCCAGCGTCCCGTGCAGCGCGGCTCGCAGCCAGTCGGTGACGATCATGATCCGGTGGCGCGGCAGGCGATCGGCCCACACGCCTCCGAACAGGATCAGCACTACCAGCGGGAGTGTCTGGGCGGCGAGCACCAGACCCAGGTCGGTCGGCGATCCGGTCAGCTGGGTGATGAACAGGCCCAGCGAGACGACCACCGCCTGGTCGCCGACCGCGCTCGCCGATTGACCCAGGAGCAGATAGCGAAAATCTGGATAGCGCAGAACGCCGCAGATACGAACTCACGACACACTCTCGACGGGACCGGGGGGACTGAAACAGCCGCCGCGGGTGCCCTCACCGGGCGACGGCGGCGCGGGGGCGAGTCAGCGTCGAGCAAGCGGGAGCATCGTCCTTCCAGGGCTACCAAGCGGGGCAAAATAAGATCTCGGCATGGCGACGCAGGTGTCCACCCGTCTTGACCCGGAGATCTTCCGACTGCCGGTCGACCGCATCCGGGACGGCTACTACTCCGACGCGTACTTCGTGCTCACCAAGACGCTGCTGGAGTCAGAGGATCACCATCCCCGCGTAACGATGCAGGTCTTCCAGAAGCGCGATTCCGTGCTGGGCGGGATCGACGAGGCGATCGCGATCCTCAAGACGTGCGCCGGATTGCACCGGGACGGCGCCTGGATCTCCGGCTGGGACCAGCTGGAGGTGCAGGCCCTCAAGGAGGGAGACCGGATCGCGCCGCGTGAGACGGTGATGACGATCGAGGGGGATTACAGCCTGTTCGTCCACCTGGAGACCGTCTACCTCGGCGTGCTGGCTCGGCGCTCGCTGGTGATGCGCAACGTCAGCGAGGTCGTGGAGGCGGCCGGCAGCAAGCAGATCTTCTACTTCCCCGCCCGCCATGACCACTGGCTCGTGCAGACCGGCGACGGCTGGAGCGCGCACGTCGCCGGAGCGATCGGGGTCTCGACCGACGCCCAGGCCTCCTGGTGGGGCGGGCGCGGGATCGGAACGGTCCCCCACGGACTGATCGCCGCCTACGGCGGGGACACTGTCCAGGCCTCGGTCAAGTTCGCCGAGCACTTCCACCGCGAGATGAACATCACCGTGCTGGTCGACTTCGAGAACGACTCGGTCAAGACCGCGCTGGACGTCGCGGAGGCCCTGGGCCCCAAGTTGTGGGGCGTGCGCCTGGACACGTCCGAGCAGCTGGTCGACAGGTCCCTGATCGACGAGATGGGTGGCTTTAACCCCACCGGCGTAAACCGCCGGCTGGTGGAGAAGGTGCGCGGCGCACTGGACGGCGCAGGCTTCACCGACGTGCGGATCGTCGCCAGCGGGGGCTTCAACGCGCAACGGATCAGGGAGTTCGAATCCCAGGGTGTGCCGGTCGACGCCTACGGTGTCGGCTCGTCGCTGATCCGCGGCGAGAACGACTTCACCGCCGACGTCGTGCTGCTCGACGGGCACCCCTGCGCGAAGGTCGGACGGGCCTATGCGCCAAACCCCCGACTGGAAAAGGTTCAGTGATCGGCCCGTCCGGCCGATGATTGAGCCAGGAGCCATGGATTCCGCCGAGCACTCATGATCCGCACCGCCTTCCTCGGGTATCCCGACGCGTACTCGTGGCTGCACGATTGGCTGCCGATCATCCTGATGGCGGTGCTGGTCTTCTGCGTAGTCGGGCTGATGCGCCGGATGCCACGATCGCGTCCGACGGAGATCCGCCCCGAGGCCTCGCCCCAGATCGGCTGGGCCGACATCGCCGGAGTCGACGAGGCCAAGGAGGAGCTGCGCGAGGTGGTCGACTACCTGCGTGATCCCAAGCGCTTCAAGGAGCTGGGGGCCAACGTGCCCAAGGGGATCCTGTTGCATGGACCACCGGGGACGGGCAAGACGCTGTTGGCCAAGGCGCTCGCGCACGAGTCGGGCGCCACCTTCTTCTCCCAGTCGGCCGCGTCGTTCGTCGAGATGTTCGTAGGCGTGGGTTCGGCTCGGATCCGGCGCCTGTTCAAGAGCGCGCGCGATCGCGCCCCCGCGATCGTATTCATCGACGAGCTCGACGCCATCGGCGGGCACCGCGGGATGGACAGCTCGGGCGAGCGCGACCAGACGCTCAACCAGCTGCTGGTCGAGATGGATGGCTTCACGTCACGCAAGGACGTGGTCGTGGTCGCCGCCTCGAACCTGCTCGACAAGCTCGATCCGGCACTGCTGAGGCCGGGACGCTTTGATCGTCAGATCTTCGTCTCGCCTCCTGACGTCGGCGGCCGTGAGCGGATCCTGGCCGTTCACTCGCGTAACAAGCCGCTCGACGACGACGTCGATTTCGAGCTGCTGGCGCGCCAGACCTCGGGTCTGACCGGCGCCGATCTGGCCAACATCTGCAACGAGGCGGCGATCCTCACAGCGCGCCGGGGTGCCGGCCGGCTGCAGATGCAGGACTTCGACTCGGCCCTGGAGCGCGTCGTGGCCGGAATGCAGTCCCGGCGCACGCTGAGCGATCACGAGAAGCGGGTGATCGCCTACCACGAGGCCGGCCACGCGCTCTGCGGAGAGCTGCTGCCGTCCGTGGACCGCGTGCACCGGATCTCGATCGTTCCCCGCGGGCGCGCGCTCGGGTACACGCTGAACCTGCCCGATGAGGACCGCTACCTGAAGACGCGTGAGGAGCTGATCGACTTCATGACGATGCTGCTCGGCGG
>CALAQT010000256.1 GCA_937888775.1 uncultured Actinomycetes bacterium
GCTCGGCTGGCGCCGGCTGGTTGATGATGGCTGGGAGGTGCTCCTCGGACATGGTCAGGTAGCGGGTTAGGTAGCGGGAACGTCGCCCGTCGCTACTTATCCGTCGCGTCCGAATTTGATGTCAGCTGCCCTCTCGGCGGCGGGGAGGGGCCGCGCTCGACACCTCTACTGCGAACCCAGGTCGGCCACGACTCCCGGATTCACCCGGCGGAGCGTGGAAGCGACGCGGGCAAGAGCGTCGGCTTCTGGAGTCTCGTGCGCAGCGCGAGCGAGCGTCGGGTGGCGTCGATCTGTCGCTCGCCGATTGCGATGCGGAAGCGCCGGCCGCGAGGCGGACCGGTCGCAACCGCTTGCTCGGCAATCCGGCGCGAGCAAGCCGGCCTCGAGCTCGCTGCTGCTCGGGGGGGAGCGAGCGCCTGGAGCCCCGCGTCGCGCAGACGCCTCTGCCCTCATGTGCCTTCCCGGGGTACGATCTCCCGGCATTGGAAACGGCGACGTGTTTCTGCGGCTGCGGTCTTGGCTGGGCCGCTGGGGCCGAGCGGTGGCTGGACTCGACGAATGAGCACGGCTGGCGCGTGTCGGACGCCCTGTCAGCGCTGGAAAGCGACCTCGGGCGACATAACGTGCACGAGCTTCGCGACGCTGAGGCCGAGCGATTCCTTGCAGTGGGACACGAATTCCGTGACGGGCTCAAGGAGGCCATGCATCGCAAGATTCGCCGGGGCGAGTACGACCTCGCAGGCGTGCGCGTGGCTGCGACAGGCTGGGTATCACCGGGAGTTGCTCAACGAGGTCCGAAACCGAATCGAGCTCCATGAGTCATCACGGGAAGCGCTCGCCGAGGTAAGGATGGCCCGGTGGATCGGCGCGTGGACGGAGCGGGAGGGGCTCTCGGTCGACGAGGCTGCGCTCGAACTTGGACGTCGTGTCAACGCCGGCGAGCCGCTGCCCTGGGACGAGATGGAGTCAGCGATGCTGTTCGAGATGAGCTTCGATCCCTGCGATCCCGCAACGGTAGACGTGCGACCGATCGCTGAGGACCTCCTGGTTCGTACCGAAGGCATCTTCGTTGAGTTGGGGATGTCGGGGCCACTCGGCCTACTGATCCAGAGGGTGGCCCTGAAAGGGAGATATGCAGTCGAGGAGGAGCATCCGCAATATGGCGTGCTCCTTGGGGTGGCGTTATTCGGCTATGCGACACGTATGGCGCGAGCCGAGCAGGCGCCGCTCCCCCAGCACGAGGTCGCCTTCGTCGAGCAGTGGTTAGTTCGAGGCGACAACGGCCTCGTCGACCATAACGAGATGAGCAAGAATCCGGATGCCCTCGCCCAACTCCTGGAGTACGTGGCAGCCCTTGCCGACGATCGGCTCCGCCTTCTCAGGCTGTTGTACTTGCGACTGGATGTCTGGGCGCGGTTCAACCGATTGGCCGGAAAGCAGCTGCATCGCAACTTTCGGCGAAACGGCGTGAAGCGACGACTTCAGCCACCTGCCGAAGCAATTGAGACCCTCATCCGCCTCGGCTGCGCGGTGCGCATCATCGAAGAGGTCGCCGACGAGTCCCCGATCCCTGTCTCATCGTTGAGATCCTGAGGCGCCTCTGCGCCGGATGATGCCCGTCACTCGGAAGTGGCACGCGCGTCAACACGTCGTACGCTGGCGGATGCATGTCCGATCCTGAGGTCCAGGAGCTCACATTCAGAATCGGTGACGCCTTCCCGGCTGAGTGTGTCGAGGCAAGATGGGTAACCGTGCTTGCCATGGCAAGCAACGACTTCCTGCGCCTGTTCGACTGGCTGGTGAATGCCAGTGATGAGGGCACGCGGCTACTGGTCTTCCGAATAATCGCGTCTGCGTTCTACGAGGTCGTTACGCACTTGGACGACACGGTGCGTCGGTTCCCCGAGATAACGACCCTCGTCGGCGATCTTGACGCTGAAGCCCAGCAGGAGGTCGAGCGGATGCGCGGCGCGATCAAGCCTGAATCGCCGTTTTACCTTGGCGCGTGGTTCGAGAAGCATCGCAACGTAACGTTTCACTATGCGGAGATGCATCCGAGCAAGGCCACGCATCGCCAGGAGGAGATCTCCGAGGCGCTTCGTGCCGCCGAACAGCTGTCCGGCACCATCAGCACCAGCGAGGGGTTCGGCAGCGTGCGCTTCGGGTTCGCCGACGAGGTGGCCGTTCAGTGGCTTCCCGACGTGAGCGTGGACGGTGCCGCCGCGCTGGAATCGTTGCGCGAGCGGTGTCTGGATCTGACGCGGTTTACGCAGCGGGCGGCGAACCGCTATTTGAATCAGTTGGCCGCTGGGGTCGTTACCCGGTGCGACAGCTGATGCCGAGCGGGGATGCCTGGCCGGGGTCGAGGCGTTGCATAGGCCAGCACGGCCTGACCCCCCTTCTCACCCGTTCAGTCCGCTACGCACCCAAGTCGCCGATGCATCTAGCCCATCGCGAGCGAGCGTCGGTGGCGTCGATCTGTCGGTCGCCGATTGCGATGCGGAAGCGCCGGCCGCGAGGCGGACCGGTCGCAACCGCTTGCTCGGCAATCCGGCGCGATCACGGCCCAGTCCACGCCGCCGTGATGACCACCACCTTCGGAACGTCCGAGCGCTAAGGCTAAGGCTCGCCGTATTTCCCGCCGCCGATGGCGACGACGGAGCGCGGCGATCATCTCGGCGCCAAACAGCGGAGCCGCAGTCTCGGGAAGGTCCGGGAAGGGTTCCGGTGAGTCCTTTCGAATAGGTAGCGAGAAGCCCGATGATCGCTAGTTGCTTGCGGTCCTGCTCGCTACTCGCTCGCCGCCGCGGCACGCGCGCGCAGCGTGGCGCCGACACGAGCTCTGGCACAGCGTGGACAGCCCGACCCGGCCGCGCGTCCCCGTACGCGGGTGCGCCACTCGTGTTCGCAGTCAGGACAGAGCCACCAGACATCCTGGCGCGTGTTGATCCCGAGGCTGTAGGGATCCAGTTCTCCATTGTGGGTCGGGTGCAGCTGCGCGACGAGGTCTGGATGGATCGCGGCGAGCGAGCGTTCCGGGGGAACGCGGCGGCGGGCGGCCGCGACCCGCTGCTGGGCGCAGCGCGGACAGCCATGGCCGGCGACGCGCTGCTTGACGGTCGATGCCCAATCGTGCTCACATTCCGAGCAACGCCACCAGGCGCGCGTCCGTGACCCTGGTCCAAGCGTGCTCGGGTCGAGGTCGCGAAGCTCCGCGGCCAGCTCGGGGCGGAGAGCGGCGAGTGATCGCCCGGGCGCAAACGTCCCTCGGCGCGCTGCCGCTCGCTGCGCGGCCGCGCAGCGGGGGCAGCCGTAGCCGCCGCCGACGCGGCTCTGCGAGCTGGTTTGCCACTTGTGCTTGCACTCTGGACAGCGCCACCAGAGTTTCTGAAGTGATGACGGTCCGAGAATGTAGGGGTCAAGCTTGCCGTTGCGGGTCGGGTGCAGCTCCCGGACGAGGTCCGGCCGCAAAGCGGCCATCGAACGGCCCGGCGAGATTCGTCGCCGGGCTCTCTCACGTCGCTCCTCTGCGGATGCCGGCGGAGCCGGCGGCGCTGGAAGTTCTCCCGCCGCTACTCGTCGGCGAGTGTTAGCGGCGAGCAGTTCGCTGGTCCCAGCTGCGACCGTCGGCGTCGTGGCCCGGAGCTGGAACGCCACGCGGTAGTCCGCGAGCGTCCAGCCGTGCGTGCGGCGCAGGTGGGACCCGCCGAACCCCCGGAACCATCCGCCGCAGAGGTGGCACTGCACCTTGTCCTCGGTCTCGTCGTATGCGAGCTGGCCGAGCCGGCCGAAGTAGTCGGTGCCATCCGCCAGGCGGTGGGCGATGGCGGGCGGCGCGAGCAGCTCGTCGTAGACCATATGCGCGCTACTTCTGACGGTTCTTGTCTCTAGGAACGCAGTGGCGGGCAGCTGAGCGCCGCCCTCATCGTGGCTCTGCATGTCCTCTGGAGCGTAGCTTCCAGGACCACTGCAGCCGAGGCCCGAGCTGCGATTGTCGCGAGAGGCGCAGGCGGCTACGCGGCCCCGGCGAGTTCCCAAAGCGGGATGCCGAGCGCCAGCAAGGTTCGCAGCGGGTTGACGCACGGGCGTTCGAGCAGCTCACCGGGGATCAACGCGGCGCGGGCGTACGCCCGGGCGTTTTGATCGGTGTAGGGGCCTGGTAGTTCGCCGCGGAGCACATCGCCGGCGTAGGCGCACATGAAGATGACGAACGGGTGCTCGGGATCCGCGACGGGGCGTCGCGCGAGCTCGTCGCAGAGGATGCACCGCTGGGCGGTCGCGCACGCGACGAGCCGCCCTCGGTAGCTCACGGGTTGAAGTGTTCTCATGTCAGCTAGAGCCAGCCAGCGCTCGGAGATCACCCCCCGAGCCGGTCGGCGCGGTTGGTGAGCGGCTCGGGTGCGGACTGGTTGAGCTTGCGGCGGCCGCGGAGGATTTGCCGCTCGACGGTCCGGATGCTTGGGCCGGTGGCGGCAATTTCCTGGTAGCTGAGTCCGAGCGCCTTGAGGGCGAGAAACTGCCGCTGGCGCTCGGTGAGCATCGCGAGCCTGCCCTTCAGCTCGCGGGTGTGTTCGTGTGAGATCGCGGCGTCCAGCGGGTCGGGCGTGTCGCCGGCGGGCTCGGGCAGCTCTCCGGCCTCGCGGTCGTCGTGTGCGTCGTTAGCCGTCCAGCCTCCAACCGGGATGTCGCGCGAAGCGGAGTGCTTCCATGCCTCGCGGATGGCGGTGATCGTCAGCCACCGCACCGCGCCGGGGCCGTCGGGGTCGACCTCGGTGTGGGTGCAGAGTCGCATCCAGGCGGTCTGACAGGCGTCCTCGATTACCACCTCAGACGTCCGTACGCGAGCGGAGACGAGCCTGTGGAGCTTGGTCGCCTGCTGCTCGTAGAGGACCGTGATCCGCTCGTCCCGGTGAGCCGCCCGCGCGTGTCTCATTGAAACCTCTCTCGGTCGGTGAACATGGCCGAGGAGACGGCGAGGGCGCCAGGCTGCTGTCAAACAGAAGAACCGGACTCTCGCCCTACTGCCGGCGCGACCCCCGCCCGTTCACCGGGGGTCGTCTCGCGCAGCGCGGCGCCGGCGGGGCCTTTCTTCTGCTTGACAGCAGACCAGCCAAGCCAAACTCTGACGGTCAGTTCACCGACCGAAGGGAGGTTTCGGCCGCCTGCGGCCCGCCGGTGAACCGGCCGCCCTTTAGGTTGCGCGGCGACGCTTTGATCGGAGCGGATCGGGTCCGGCGCGCCCGGCGGCGGCGTGGCTCGTGGCGCTGGGAGGCCCTGCGGCGGCGGCTGGCCCTCTCACGGAGAGGATCGGATGACGGGCGACGTGACGATCGAGATCTGCGGGTTTGCGCGGCGCGAACGGCGGGAGGCTGGCGTCGCCGGACGCCGGCCGGTCGTCGCGCTACTACGAGCTCTCCACGCACAGCGCGCAGGGCGCCTGGCGGGAGCGGCGCGGCGCTTCGCGGCGAGCGCACGCAAGGGCGAGGATGAGCGGGCTGGAGATGATCGCCGGGTCAGCTCGACGGGCGCGATGCAGGGGTTAGGCGCTGCGGGGAACGCGCGCGGAGGCGGAGCCGCGCTCGGCTGCGATCGCCGCAGACAGCGCACGAGCGGCGACGGAGATCTCGCCGAACGCGCGGGCGATCGCGGGGATGCTGATGCCCTCAAAGGCACGACTGAGATCTTCCAGGGACTGGTCGAACTCGTTCCAGAGTTCTGGTGGGCCCGGGCGGCCGCTGGCGGGCGTGAGCTCGTGTGGCGCCGGGCGCTCTGCTGGGGGGAGCGGGGTCCAGCCGAGGCCTTGGCGGGCGGCGTAGTCGTAGGCGATCTGTTGCTCTTCGCAGGCGTCGGCAAGGTCGCGCAGTCGGCGTGGGTAGCCGGGGTCTGGCGGCGCGGTCACGTGTTGTCTGAGTGCCGTCTGCCAGCTGTGCTCCGCGATGCGGAGCTGGTTCATCGCGCGGTCGAGCGTCACTGCGGCGTGAACTGGGCGACGCCCGAGGTCTCGACCAGCGGCGTGATGACCGAGGTGGTTTCGGGCTCGATCGTCCTGAACATGGCGCCGAGGTCTGAGCGTCGGACGCGGTACTCGCGGCCGGTTGGCCTGATCGCGCGTAGCTTTCCCTGCTTGATCCACGTTCGGACCGTCGCCTCGGTGTACTTGAGCTCTTTCGCGACCTCAGGGACGGTGAGAAGCTCGGCTGGATTGGAATCTGGCACTGGTTGTTACCCTCCGACAAGCCGTAGCGTATCAGGCGCCTACAGATGGTATCGTGGCTAAACGGTCATGAATGAGTCCGGTGGAGGGAAAGAGTTCGACTTGACCAGGGTGGCGGAGGTCGTCGACCTCAAGTCGGGCCGCCGAGCGTCAGCGAGCCCTGTCGCCGACCTCGGTGGGCTCGGTGAATCGGTCCTCGATCGCTTTACGGCTACTGGTGGACCCGCGGACCGCGCGCGGGATAGTCATCCAGCTTCAGGGTTGTCAGAAAAGGCGGAGCTGAGCGTGGCCGATTCCACAGGGCTCGATTGGCGTCCGCTGCCGCGACCAGCAAGGAGCGGTCCTCGTGATCGTCCGAAGCCAGTCGCCTTGATGCATCGCCGCCTAGAACGGACGCGGCACAGCCGACGCGCCCGCCACCCAAAGACCGCGCCTGCGCTCGAACCGCGCAGGTGGCGGCGGGCTGTGGTTCTTACGGGCGTTATCGCGACTGCAGTAGTGGCGGTCGCTGTCGCGTTTGAAGTTCCAGCATCGCGCGATGCGGGCGACTCTCATGGACCGCTCACCCAGGCCGCGAGCATCGCGGGCAGTCCTCTTGACGGATTCGCACCCAAGCCAAACGCCAGCCGACTTGCCCAACAGCATTCCTCCCGGCCCTCCTCGGATCCGCACAAACCTCACCGGCGTGTACCGGCTCAGATAACAAGGCGCCACCACGTCGAGAGGACCGTCGGTCACACAGCTACCGCCCGGACAGCGACCACGTTAGGCTCGCCCTCGGCGTCTGTCAGCTCACCGCCGCCAACCGTCACCACGACCGCTCCGGTCTCGGCGCCGAGCTCGCTGCCAGTCTCAACGCCGTCGTCAGGCAGCTCGAGCTCGAACAGCAGCCCGAGCAGCACCTCTAGCAAGCAGCCCGCTTACGGCGCCAACGGGATCCTCGGCCCTGGGCACGGCGATGGCACCGGATAACCACGAAATGAGAGCGCCAATGACTCGACTTCTCACCCACGTCAAAAACAACGCGATCGCGCTGCTCGCGCTGCTCGTCGCGTTGGGCGGTACCAGCTACGCGGCGATCGCGATTCCCGCGGGAAGCGTGGGAACGCGGCAGCTGCGCAACCATTCGGTCAGCCCGATCAAGTTCGAGCGCAACAGCATCGGCGGTTACGTCCGCTACTGGGCCCGGATCAGTGCCGATGGGAAGTTGATCGCATCACGACCCCGGGCTCAGGTTGTCGTCTGGTACAAGCCACCGTCTCTCTACGCAGGGGGCGAGCTCAGTTGGCGGGATCCGGTTCCAGCCAGCTGCTTCTCGATGGCCACGGTCGAGAGCTTCCCGGGGGCTGCGTATGCCAGCGCCGTCACGGTCACTGGGAGCAAGGCGTTCGGCACTCGCGTGCGCATAGGACTGTCCTCGCCGAATGCGGTCAACGTCGCTGTGGTTTGCCCGCAGCCCTGACCTGACGAAGCCAAGCCACGAGCTCTCGATGGCACCGCCTCCAGCATCAAAGTTGCTTCTGATGCTGGCGCGTGCGGTCGCTGTGGCCGCGTTGATCTGGCTTGTCGCGGCCGCCGGCGCGCTGGCGGATGAGACCGTACAGGTGTGTGGCTCCTACGCCAACAACGTCTTCGTTTCCGGCTCACCGGTCACGGGCATCACTCAATCGGGGACGTGCCCGAATCCGCCCTATACCGCGAACGGGTTCGGGCTGGACTCGAGCGGCACCAGCACGCGCGGTCAGACCGGGCGCTGGCAGGCGAACGCTCCGGCGGGTCTCGCGATCGTGGGAGCGAGCACCAACTCGATGGTCTCGGCGGGACTGAACAACCAAGGCGGCGACTTCGGCGGCGGCTTCTATTGGGCGGGCGGCGTACAAACCCATGACGGTGAGACCGCCCTCGGCGTGGGTCCTTTCTCATCCGGCTACTTCGGGTTCCAGCTGGTGTGCGGCGTGAGCAAGTGCACACAGCCCGCCCAGCTCGACATCGGCGCGATCTCGCTGTACGTTCGTGAGACGACCGGTCCCAGCTTCGCCGCCCCGACCGGCCTCTGGCAGGCGTCGGGCTGGGTGCGGGGCTCGTGGACGTTCTTCGCTTGGGGCAACTCGCCGTCGGGGCTGTGCTCGCTGTCGGCCAGCCTGAACGGTGAGCTGATCAACACCACCACATCCGGTCAGGACGTCTCAAGCTGGCATCAATGCGCGGCGCCGCCGGTCAGCCAGCCGGTGGACACCAGTCGCTACGGCCAGGGCGCCGTGCCGCTGACGCTGAGCACCGGGGACGCAGCGGGCGTCCCGGCAAGCCTCACCAAGACCGTTTACGTCGATAACCAGCAGCCGACGGTTGCTTTGTCGGGCCCGACGGACGCGCCGTCGACGGCCGGCACGCAGTACATCAGCGCGACAGGGTCGGCTGGCCCCTCGGGCGTGGCGGGCTTGTCGTGCTCAGTCGACGGCGCTCCTGCGCAGTGGTATGCGTCGAGCACCGCGCAGGTACCTGTCAGCGGCGTGGGCGAACATCAGGTGCAGTGCTACTCGGAGAACAACGCGGTCAACGGAAACGGGGTTCACGGCACCTCCGCGCTGGGATCCTTCTCGATGAAGATCGGGGTTCCGACGATCAGCGCGATCGGGTTCTCGGGGATCGTCAATGCGCTGCGCTGCCACCGTGTGCGCGAGCGGATCAACATCCCAGCCCATTGGGTCAGGGTCCGCCGGCATCACAAGCTGGTGCGAGTCCACCGTCGCGCGCACCGCAAGACGGTGAAGGTCACGCGCTGTCACGTGCGGACCAAGCGCGAGCGGCTGACGGTGCGGGTGACCGTCCGCCGGCACGGCAAGAAGGTGCGCGTGACGCGCCGCAAGATCGTGCGCGTGCCATTGCTGCCGCGTGTCGTGAACCGTGCGAACCGGCGTGTGCCCTACGGTCATTCGACGACCGTGAGTGGCTGGCTGGGGACGATCGATGGGACTGCGCTGCCCGACCAGGCGGTGTCGGTGATGACAGCTCCGGATAACGGGCAGGGGCAGTTCACCCTTGCCGCGGTCGTGAGCACCGCGGCGGATGGAGGCTGGACGGCAACGCTCCCCGCTGGACCCTCGCGGCTGGTGGAAGCCGTCTATGGCGGCGGCCCAACGACCGAGGCGGCCGGCTCAGCACTCGTCCACGTCGTCGTGCCAGCGAAGGTCCGGCTGCTCAGCGTCTCCCCGAAGCGGATCGCGTGGGGCGGCACGGTTCTTATCACCGGCCGGCTCGCTGGCGGCTACCTGCCGCCGGGCGGCGCCCTGCTGCGTCTGCGGATCGGATCGGGCTCGAACTACTCCACCTACGGGATCAAGGAGCACGTGACCGGGACCGGAAGCTTCTCGACCAGGTACACGTTCGGCGCTGGCGACCCCAACTTTCACCGTTCGATTTGGTTTCAGGTTGGCTCGCTGCCGATGGGCGGCGACTACCCCTACGCGCCCGCCGAGAGCCAGCGACGCTACGTGCTAGTCGGCGGCCACCCTCGCCAGCAGCAGCGGCAGCCGATCGGCCGCCACAAGCACCGTAGGGGCAAAAAGCACAATTAGAAGCCGTCTCAAGCAGTGATGATCGACCGGCGCTGGATGCCTCCGGCGCATTGGCGGCCGCGGCCACGCGTGCCCGCGCGCCCGCGCGCCCTTCGGTTCCGTGGGTCGCTACGCGCCGGCGAAGGGTTGGAGGGACGCTGAGCGTCCGCCCTTGAGTGGTCGCGGAAGCGCTGGTGGTTGACCCGGCGGACGGGGTTCCTTGGGCGGCGGTGGCGCGGCGCGGCCAGTGGTGGCGATGACGCCGAGGCGGTGCAAAAGATCCCGGTGCTACCTGGGCGCGTGGGCGCGAAAGCGCTCGATCCGCGTGACGATCTGCTCCAGGTCGGCGTCGGCGAGTTCCCACAGGAGCATTTCGGTGAGCTCAACTTTGCTCGCCCGCACGCCGTGGCGACGGAGCTCAGCCAGCCGCCAGGCGACCAGGTCGTCAAGGCTTCGGCGCACGCGAACGGCGTAGTTGGCCGTCGGCTCGTCCGCGACGAGGCGCAGCGGCCCGCCACCGCCGCGATCCCCCACGTCAGAGCGATCGCTTGCGCTCTCCGTACCGGTGGGTAGCGCGAGTGCCTCTTCGGCCGAGGCGGACGTAACCGCTGTCGGGGCGGTGCCTGCCGCGCCCATGGCTTGCTTCTCATCGGTCCGTGTCGCGGCCGCGGGCTTTGCGTCCAGCTGGGATGGCGAGGAGATGGCTGCGGTGTTCGGGGCGACGGCGGCGACTGTTGGCGGCGCGGGCGCGGTGCGTGCCGGGCGGCGGGTGGGCGGCTCGCGGCGCGGGCGGCTGCGCTTGGCTTGGAGCTGCTCGATTATGCTGGCGTCGGGGTCTGACATAGCTCGATCGCGCGGCGGGCGACGGCTTCGTATTCGGCAGCGGCGCGCCTGGTGCGAGCGCCGGGGCGGCGTTGGCGGGTGACCGCGCTGGTGAGCATCCGGCGGCGCAGCCAGCGGTGCTCTGAGATCGGCGGGGCGAGGTGCACGTGCTCGCGCTGGGAGAACACGTTGAGGGCGTCTATCCATTGGGCGGGCGGTGACGGGGGGACCATGCTTGGCACGAGCAGGATCGGATAGTCCTCGTGCTCGCGCAGCATCGCCTCGGTCGCGGCGACCTCTCGTCTGCCGGGCGCGATTGGGGAGACGACGAGGTCGGCGACCTGGACGGCGCCATCGGTGGTCCAGTGCGCGCCGGGATGCGTGTCGACGATCAATGCTCGTCCCCCCCACGCGACCGCCCATGCCTCCAGCGCTTCAGCAACCGCATCGGCGTCTAGGCGAGCGGCGCTCAGGTCGGGATGCGATGGCACGAGATCTGGGCGGCTGGGGCCGCGCTTCAATCGCGGAGGGCGGGCGGCTGGCCCGCGTTCCAGGGCGTCCAGCAGAGGCGCGCGCGTCACTGCGAGCGGATCAAACCCCCACAGGTTCGTGGCGCCGCCGCCGTGGAAGTCGAGATCGATCAGCACGCCGTTAAGGACCGCCGCGAGCTCGTAGGCAAGCGTTGTCTTGCCCACTCCACCCTTCTGAGCGGCCACCGTCAGGATCACGCCACGGATCGGAGCCTCGGCCGACGCGAGTTGAGACGGTCCGGCAGCCTCGCTCGCTTGCATGCATGCAAGCATACAAGCTCGCTCACATGAATGCGCGCGCAAGCTCCTTTCTGACGTGAGGCAATGGCGTCAGCGGAAGCGAGAGCTGGCTCGATCCCCGCGGTGGTCAAACGGCGCCTGACGTGCGGCGGGTCTGAGTCACTCGTCGACATCCATCGCTGCGATGTCGTCTTCGTGGCGACCGCGACGTAATTGATGTTCTTTTCCTACTTCAGAGTCGTGCCTAGCTTCCCGAACCATCTGGTGCGACCAGGATCCCTTGTGCAGCGGGCGTTCTGGATAGTTTCGAAGGTCCGAGGCGAGCCGCCGTTCCCCGCGGCGCCGGTAGCCGCGTTGGCCGCCAACCTCCGGGCCGGAGTGGTCGCCATTCCCCGGGATCCCACGCGACGTGACCGTCATCCCCCGGTTCGGGGGCACGCCAGTGGCGTGACCTGTTCGCCATGCCCGACGCTCAGACGCGCTGATGGGCGCGCGGTGCCCCCGCAAACAACCAGCCAGGAGGTCGACTGTCCGCAAGCTGGTGGTCTCAGCCCGCGCCAGGGTGCCTGCGGGCAGGAAGCCATGCGGGGAGGTAGCGCTATGCGGGTGGTGTGGGGGCGCCGGGCGCGGGCTACGGTCCGGCGCGCGGCGCAGCGGCAGGGTTCAACAGCCTCACGGTGCCGTGGTGCTCGTGCTCGACCGTCTGAGCGGGAGCCATGGCCTCACGGAGTGCTTGGCGGACGAGTTTGATCTGCTCACGCGCCTCGCGCACCGTCAGCCCGCGCAGTGCAGCTGGCCGTTCAGCCGGGCATTTCGTGCCCGCCCGCGCTCGGTCGGTCGGCGCCGACGCGCGGCGGTGCGGGGCGATCCGGAACGCGGGAAGGTTCGTGTTGGCGTAACGGCCGCGGATGCTCCATTTCTCAGCGCCGTTGTAACGCCGATCGGCGTCATAGAGCTGGTTCAGGGCGGCGCGGACGCTTGCGGTAGCTCGGTGCTGGCGACCCTGAAGCCCTAGGGTGTAGCGAAGCGGAGCAGCGAGGTAGAAGTCGATCGCGTCGTCATAGCTGTCGCGGTGCGTGCCTTGGAGCCACGCGTAAAGCCGTTGTCCGACAGGCCGCAGGTGAGCCCAGACGAGGAAGTCGAGGCGCACGATCTCTCCGTGAGCGATTTGATCGCGAAACCACTCCGCGAGATAGATCCGGATCGTCGCGCCGCCATCGTCAGCGCCGACGCCAGCGTCTTGCTGCGCGGTCCGGAGCGCGTCCCCGTCTGACAGATCACACAGCGCCTGCTCGTAGCGGCCTTGCTCGACCCAGCGTCCGTTCGGAAGCCGCCGCTCAACATGGTCGACCGGAGATCCCGGGATCGCGAGTGCCTCGTTCGGCTTGGCTCCGTCCTTCGGGGAGTTCACGGTGCCCGAGAGCTCGAGCTGCTCAAGCTCGGCCAGCAGGCGGTGCATCTCGCCGACGTCTTTGCCGCCGAGGCGGAGGCGGCCCGTGATCAGCTGCGCGAGCTCACCCGCGGTCGTCTCCGCATAGGGGTGAGCGTTGGGGTTGCGCGAATGCCAAAGCCCGCCGGCGGCGGCGAGAATCCCCACGTGCCCGGCCCGCAGGGTTTGTGAGCACGAGAGTTGCCCATAGATGTCTTGGCCGTCGTTGCGGCCGCGACGGTGCGTGTCGGCCGAAGTCGGCAGTCGCTTGGCGATTGCCCGTGGAATCTTCCCCACGAGTCCGTCCAGGCGCTCGCTGCGACGCTGTCCGTAGGCGCGCTCTGGGCGAGGCCGGCGGACTCGTGGCCGTCCGTACCCAACACGCTGGAGGACCTCGAGCGCCTGATCGAGCTGCTCGGCCTGCTCGCAGAACAACTCGCGCAGCTCCGCGCGCTCCTCGTCGCTCAACGCGGCAGGGGAGAGACCGCCGAGCCGAGCCGGTAGGAACGTCCTCGCGAGAAAGCGCACCGTGAAGTCGCCGGCCAGCTGGTCGACGCGTTCGGCCAAGTCGTACGGGGTGACGCCGGGATGGCGGCCGCGCAGCGGCAGAAACCGCCAGCGGTCCACCGTGCAACAACGCTTGGTCTTCCGACCCGACCCGCACGGACAGACGTCGCTTGATCCGGGCGGCGTGCCCGGTGCGTCGAGATTGATGTGACTGAAAGCCATCGCCAACCCCGCAACAGGGGCCGGGGTTCGCGATGGAGCTCAGCGAGGACAAACGGCGCAGAGCGCCGCTCCGGTCGCGTGTTCCGTCCGCAATCCGGCTACACTTCCCGAACTCAGATTTTGCGGCGCTGGAAGGCGCCTATGTTCTGGAAGACCGGGCAGCCACCCGGTCTTTCTCGTTTACGAGGTCGCCACGCAGTGGTGGGCCCCTGCAGGCGGCCACGAGCTCGGTGCCAGCCTCACCCGGTGACGGCCCCGACCGCAGTGCTCGCTTAGGCAACGCGCGGCACGGTTCACGGCCAACCCCGCGGCTGTTGCTTGGCAGGTCGCTGTCGGCGCCTCGCCGGCCTGCGTCCGGTCTCACGCCAGCACTTCCTTAAACGCTTCGCGGCCGCGCTGACCAGCGATCACGATGCAGCGCTCAGCCAGCATCCACGTGACGGTCCCGCGGATCCATGGATGTCCGGCAAACGAGCCATACCGATCCCACACCGGCCCTTCAAGCGCAAGGGCCAGCTCATCACGACCGCGGCACCGCTCGACGTCAACGAGGTCCTGGCCCTCGAGGTGGCTGAGCGTGACGGCGCCGGTTGCGCCCCCTCGGCCCGCGCGACCCGAAAACGGGACGACCGCGACCATCGCACCCCGACGCTGTAGGTCCTCCCACACGGCTTGGCGGGTTGCCAGCTCCCGCCGCCCAGCTCGCAGCCGAGCCGTATGTGGCTGGGAAGCCTCGCGTCCGGACGGAGTACAGCACGGCTCTTCAGACAACGCCTTGCAGGTTGGGCACGCCCGCTCCCGCCAGCCCCGCGCGATATGCAGCGCTTGCGCCTGACTCGGACGATTCGGAGACCCGTACGCGCTTTGTCTGCAGCGCACGCCAGGCGCCGCGCTGCATTGCGGGCACCACTGATCCAACCATGCGCGGCGATCACTCACGGCACCAACCGCCTCGGCGAACCGTGCTGCCATACCCGCGGACGGGCCCTCGCGATCCTGGTGCACCCTTCATGCACCCTAAGCCTCGCCCGCCACGGCCTTTCTCGCCCCGGTCACCTAACGAAACCCTGCCGCTTTGCAGGGATTTCAGCTTAGTGGGCGATCCAGGACTCGAACCTGGGACCTCTTCCTTATCAGAGAAGCGCTCT
>CALAQT010000257.1 GCA_937888775.1 uncultured Actinomycetes bacterium
CACCGAGATCTACACTCTTTCCCTACACGACGCTCTTCCGATCTGGCGGCGCTGGAGGTGCGCGAGTGCGCCAAGCCATGGATCGAGGCCGACGGCGACGTGTGCGAGGCGATCGACTTCCTGGAGTACTACGCGCGGGCGGCGATCGAGCTAGAGCGCGGACGCGAGCTGCTGCAGGTGCCCGGCGAACGCAACGAGCTGCGCTACGTGCCGCGCGGGGTCACGGCGGTGATCTCCCCCTGGAACTTCCCGCTGGCGATCCCCTGCGGGATGACGGCCGCGGCGCTGGCCACTGGCAACGCGGTGATCCTCAAGCCCGCCGAGCAGTCGCCGGCAATCGCCTGCCGGCTGGTGCAGGCCCTGCGCGCCGGGGGCGTGCCGCCGGCGGCGATCTCGCTGCTGGCCGGCGAGGGTGAGGTCGGCGCCTGGCTCGTCGGCCATCCTGAGGTGCAGACGATCGCGTTCACCGGCTCGCTGCCGGTGGGGCTGGAGATCGTCCGAGCCGCCGGCGAGCTCGCCCCCGGCCAGCGCCACCTCAAGCGCGTGGTGGCCGAGCTGGGTGGCAAGAATTGCGTGATCGTCGACGCCGACGCCGACCTGGACGAGACGATCCCGGCGATCGTCGATTCCGCCTTCGCCTACGCCGGGCAGAAGTGCTCGGCGGCGTCACGGGTGCTGGTGCACGAGGCGATCTCCGAGGCGCTGCTGGAGCGCCTGGCCGGAGCCGTGCGCACGCTCGTCGTCGGCCAGGCCCAGGAGCTGGGCACCGACGTGCCCCCGGTGATCGAGCGCTCGGCCCGCGATCGCATCGATCGCTACAGCGAGCTGGCGGCGCGCCAGGGGCGGATCGTCGCCCGCGCGCAGACTGTCCCCGATCGCGGCTGGTTCTGCCCTCCTACGGTGGTCAGCGAACTGGCTGCGGATTCTCCCGTGCTGGCCGAGGAGGTGTTCGGGCCCCTGCTGGCAGTTCAATCGGTGGCTGGAGTCGCGGACGCCTGTGACCTCGTCGACGAGCTGCCGTTCGCGCTCACCGGCGGACTGTTCGCCCGTGACCCGGCGACAGTCCGCTACGTGCGCGAGCGCACCCCGGTGGGCAACCTGTACGTCAACCGCGGGATCACCGGAGCGATGGTCGCGCGCCAGCCGTTCGGCGGCAACCGGCTGTCGGGCACCGGAACCAAGGCCGGCGGACCCGACTACCTGCTTTCGTTCGTCGAGCCGCGGGCGGTGACCGAGAACACGATGCGCCACGGACTGGTGGTCTGAGCCGGCGCGCGACCTTCAAGCTTCCGGTTTTGGGAACCAGGGCTTGAAATCTCGCACTACCGGGTCGATCATCGTGGCTGTGGTCTAGTCGATGGTCGTCACCCTCTCATCGCTGTGGAGGATCGCGCTCGCGGTCACCCTGGGAGCGCTGATCCTGGTCAGCGTCTGCGGGCGCGCCCCGCGGCGCTCCGCCCCACCCGGGGAGCTGCGACGGCTGGTGCTCTGCGGACTGGGGCTCTACGTCGTCGGCGGACTGGCGTCGCTGACCCACCATCCCGCGCTCGGCGGGCTCGTCTACGCGACCGGGATCGCCACCTGCGCGCTGGCCGCCTGGTTGTCGCGCGGACAGGATTCAGAGGGTCCACCCCGCGCCGATGAGCCCGAAGATGGTCTGCCGCCGGATCCGGCCCGACCCCCCGAGCTTGACTGGAACGCGTTCGAGCGTGAGTTCCGCCGTTACGCGCGCGGGCTGCGCGAGCCCTCCGGCCACCGTTAGCCTTCGGCGTCGCGGCGCCCCTCGATCGCCAGCAGTAACTCATGCAGGCGCGTTTCGCCCGACAGCTCAGGGTGAAACGCGACGGCGATCAGGTTGCCCTGTCGGACGGCGACCGGATGGCCGTCCACCCGCGCGAGTACCTGCACGCCGTCCCCGTGCTCGACGATCCAGGGCGCGCGGATGAACACCGCGTGGACGGGTCCGCCGGCCACGCCCGCCACGTTGAGATCGGCCTCGAACGAGCGCAGCTGACGCCCGAACGCGTTGCGCTGAGCGCGGACGTCGAGCACCCCCAGGTGATCGCGGTCGAGCATGATCATTCCCGCGCAGGTGCCCAGCACCGGCGTCCCCGAGCGGGCCAGCGCGCGCAGCGGGTCGCCGAGTCCCTCGCGCTGGATCCCGAGCGTCATCACCGTCGACTCCCCTCCGGGGATGATCAGCGCGTCGAGATCCTCCAGATCGGCGGGGACCCGGACCTCACGCGGGGTTGCCCCGAGCGTGCGCAGGATCTTGGCGTGCGCCGCAAAGTCGCCCTGGAGGGCCAGAATTCCGACCAGCGGCACGTCGGCCGGGAGCTACCTGCCGCGGGGCGCGAGCAGTTGCTCTGACTCGAGCTTGGAGGTCTCGATGCTGACCATCGGCTGACCGAGGCCGGTCGAAGCCGCGGCCACCCGAGCCGGGTCCTGGAAGTGGGTGGTCGCCTCGACGATCGCTGTGGCGCGACGCTCGGGATCCTCGGACTTGAAGATCCCCGAGCCCACGAACACGCCTTCGGCGCCGAGCTGCATCACGAGCGCGGCGTCGGCCGGGGTCGCGATCCCACCGGCACAGAACAGAACCACCGGCAGCCGCCCGTCCGCCGCCACTGAGCGGACGAGGTGCAGCGGCGCGCCGAGCTCCTTGGCCGCGGTCGCCAGCTCGGCCTCGTCAAGAACTCCGAGCCGCCGGACCTCCCCGCCGATCTTACGCAGGTGGCGCACGGCCTCGACGATGTCGCCGGTTCCAGCCTCGCCCTTGGAGCGAATCATCGCCGCGCCTTCGCCGATCCGCCGCAGCGCCTCGCCGAGATTGGTGGCGCCGCACACGAACGGAACCTTGAACATCCACTTGTTGATGTGGTTGGCCTCGTCGGCGGGCGTGAGCACCTCGGATTCATCGATGTAATCGACCTCGAGGGCCTCGAGCACCTGCGCCTCGGCGAAGTGCCCGATCCGCGCCTTGGCCATCACCGGGATCGTGACCGTCTGCTGGATGGCCCTGATCATCTCCGGATCCGACATCCGCGCCACGCCTCCGTCACGGCGGATATCGGCGGGTACGCGCTCGAGCGCCATCACCGCCACAGCGCCGGCGTCTTCGGCGATCTTGGCCTGCTCGGGGGTGACCACATCCATGATCACGCCGCCCTTGAGCATCTCGGCCAGGCCAGCCTTGACGGTGAAGGTGGCTTCGTCGCGTGGGGTGTCTGGCGGTTCTCGCATGCTGTGTCAGTGTAGCCGGGCGATAGCGTGTGGCGCGATGTCCGCGTCGGTGTTCCAGCCCACCCCAGATGGCTTCTTTGCGACCGAGCTCGCGCGCGGTCCGTGGGATCCCCAGGCCCAGCACGGAGGCGCGCCGGCGGCGCTGATCATGCGTGCCCTGGAGCGCTGTGAGCCGGTGGCAGAGCTCGTGCTGGCGCGCGTCAGCTACGAGTTCGTGCGCCCGGTCCCGCTGGGGGCGCTCGCCGTGCATGCCGAAGTGGTCAGGCCCGGCAAGCGCGTGCAGCTGCTGGAGGCCTCGCTGCGCAGGCCTGACGGCACCGAGGTCGTCAGGGCGCGCGCGCTGCGCGTTGCAGCCACCGATGCGGCGAGCTCAGGCCAGCCGTCATCGCCGGTGCCCGGACCCGAGACGGCGGTCGCCAACGACTTCCGAGCGCCCCGCGCGATGTTCGCTACCGACGCGCTGGAGATCCGCTTCGTGGCCGGCGCGTTCCACCAACTCGGCCCGGCCACCGCCTGGTTTCGTCTGCGCCACCCGCTGGTCGACGGCGAGCAGCCCTCGCCACTGCAGCGCCTGGCCGCGGCCGGGGACTTCGGCAACGGAATCAGCGCGTCGCTGCCCTGGGAGGAATACATCTTCATCAACCCCGACCTGACCCTGTACATCGAGCGGGCACCGGTGGGGGAATGGATCTGCCTGCAGTCTGAGACGCGTGTGACCAACGGGTCGATCGGGATCGCCCAGAGCGTGCTGTATGACCGCCAGGGCCGCGTTGGCCACGCCACCCAGGCGCTGCTGATCACCCGCAAGGCCGCCTGAGCGGCGACTACTTCAGCCGGAAGGCCGCCTGAGCGGCGACTACTTCAGCCGAAAGGCCTTGATGCGCACGTCGTACTGCTGGGCGTCGCGGGCATAGACCCCATAGGCGAGCGCCTGGATCAGCGACAGCAGCGCGGTGTGAGACCGCACGAACGCGGGCGTGTTGGACGAGTAGTAAAGGCGGATCCGAGCCAGTCGGGCCACTTCTGACAGAGTCGCGTCGGTGATCGCCAGCGTTTGCGCCTTGCGGTGGCGCGCGAGCTTCATCGTGCGCGTGATCAGCGGATGCGGCCGCCCGGCCGAGAGGCCGATCACCAGCGTGTGCTCCTCGATCCGGCTCAGCCGCCCCAGCGCCTCCTGCGAGGGGCTGGCGACGATCTCGGCGCGCAGGTCCAGCAGCATCAACAGGTGGCGCAGATAGCTGGCGAAGAACGCCATCTGGTCGGTGCCGGCGATCAGCACCTTCTCCGCTGACACGATCGCGTCAACCGCTGACTCGACGTCTGAGCGCGACAGCTTGTGCGCGGTGTCCTCGACATTGACGTGATCGGCGGCCAGCGCCGCCTCGAATTCGGTGTGGTCAAGCGAGAACAGCGGCGCGGCCGCCAGCGTCTCGGCAGCCCCGGACGGCCGGCGCCGATACTCGTCGCGGGCCGCCTGCTGGAGCTCGGGGAAGCCTTCGAACCCCAGCGCCTGGGAGAAGCGCACAACGGTGCTCGACGAGGTGCTCGCGCGTCGCGCCAGCTCCTCCGCGGTCTGGAAGGCGGCTTCATCGAGATGGTCAACGATGTACTGGGCGACGTCCTTCTGCGACCGTGAGAACTCGTCAAAGCGGGCGCGGATGTACGCCGACAGGGCCTGATGGCCGTGGGCCGCCTCGAGGCTGGCGGTCGGAGTAGATGAATGCTTCATGGGCAGGCGTCTGATTCGACGCCCCCCGCCAGCGTTCCTTCAGGATCTCGCCGGACGATGCATGATCCGTTTGTTCGGGGCCGTGAATCCGAACCGCGCGTAGAGGCCGTGGGCGTCCTTGGTGGCCAGCGTCCAGCCGAGTTTAGCCTGGGGCCCGTTGTCGACCGCCTCGCGGACCAGTTCGACCCCGCAGCCGCGGCCGCGGTACTCCGGCAGGACATAGACATCACACAGCTGGGACACCGCTACGCCGTCTGAGATCACGCGGGCAAAGCCAATCTGGCGCTCGCCGTCGTACAGGCCGAGCACGCGCGCCGCCTCGCTGACCGTCCGCGCCACCTCCGTCCGCGTGCGCCCGCTGGCCCAGTAGGACTCAGCGCTCAGGTACGCGTGAACGGCGTCGACGTCGATGCGCGCCGGGTCGTCGTCGAGCTCTAGGCCGCCGGACAGCTCGCGGCGCAACGCCTGCTACTCGCTGAATCCCTGCTGACGTTCCTGATTCTGCTTGCGCTCGGCGATCACCTGGGCGACCACGTACACGATCAGCACGTTCGCGATCACCCCGATCCCCAGGAACGTGAGCAGCAGCGCGAGCGTCTGACCGAAGGAGCTCGGCGAGTCGCCGAGACCGAGGATGCTTGCAGGGATCAGCACCGTGTCCGTAAGCATATCTCTCACGGCGGCAATCAAGAGTCGTCACACTGCCCGCGGACCTCAACCCTCGTCAGGGGCGCCGAGAATCGGTAGCTTGCCAACACTGGCCCGGTAGCTCAGTTGGTTAGAGCAGCGGACTCATAATCCGTCGCGCGCAGGTTCGAGTCCTGCCCGGGCCACTAGCGAAGTCCCTGCTCAGCCGCCGCTTTCCGTCCCGCAGAGCGAGCCGCCGAGACCTCAGACGGGTACCCGGCGGGTACCAGAGTCGACCCCGTTCCAGACCGACGATCAGCTCGCTCGGCGATTGCGACAAGTCGCGGTGCGCGTGCGGGAACCCGCGCTCGCGCGCGAGCTGCTGGCGGTCGCACACATCCTTGACCCTGACCCACCAACACCAAAGGAGCAGAAATGACGGACGATGAACTGAAGATCGACCAGCTGAAGATCAGCGCCACGACCGATCTCGTTGCGGGCATTGTGAACGCCGCCCGCGGCGGCCAGGACGCGCTCGACGCCGCAGTCGGGCGGCTCAGCGACGGCGAGGCAAGTTTCGCGATCGCGATGCTGGCCTACGTGCACGTCGACGCGACACGGGGCGAGGCTCGCGTGCAGCCGGATGCCCTGATCGCTGAGCTCGTGCTGGACGAGGCCGCCGAGCGAGGGTTCCCTGCGGCCTTCCGGGTCGCCGACTCGTTCACTAGCTCTGACGTTCGAGCGGCGCTCGCCAAGCTGGCGGTCGCGGTCCGCTTCCAGCGCGAGTTGGCGCTCCGCGCCGCCATATCAGCCCCGAACAACTAGGAGCCCCAGACGATGACCATTGACCCAGAAGACCCACCCGTCGGCACCACGCCGGATCCCGCGCCAGACCCCGACGAGCAGCTCGGCGACGCCGAGCGGAAAGCCCGAAAGGCCGCCGAGAGACGGCTACAAGACGCTGACAGCCGCGTGCAGGCGCTGCAACGAGCCGAGATCGAGCGCGTCGCCGGTCAGGCCGCGGACGGCTACAAGCCGCTCGCGGATCCGTCCGATCTATGGCGAGCGGATCAGGGGGATCTCGCAGCGATGCTCGACGAGCACGGCGCCGTTGACCCAACCAAGGTCCGCGAGGCGGTCGGCCGGGTCGTCTCGGCCAAACCGCACTGGGCGCTACAGCCGCCGCGAGTCGCCGGGTCGGCGGACGGCGGCAAAGGCAGCGCAGCTGAGCCGAGCATGGACGATCTCGCCGCTCGGATCGTCCGCGGGCGCTAAAGGCCTGCCTATACTTGGAACCGTGGCGCTCGCGCGCGATGCGCGAGCGACCTGAAAGCACGAGCCGCCGCGATGGCCCTCGAAGCGCGAAGTAAGTCCATCGACCGAAAGGTATCTCGTGCCATTTCTCACCAGTGAACCAATTAGCGCTTTGGCGGTTCAGCTTCTACGCCGCAGCATCGTGCTCCCCGCCGCCGTCGCGCGAGTGCCGGCGCCCGAATTTGCCGGTCCGAGCGGCGGGGCCGTCAAAGTCCGGGTGCCGCGGCCGCGCGTCGCACATCAACAGAGCGTGCCGGGAAATGACATCACTTTTGACTCGGTTACCGAAGACTCGGTCACGGTGGTGTTGTCACATCATTACAACGCGGTCTTGATTTCCGACGAGGACTTGAGTCTCAGTCTTGAGAACTTCGGACAGCAAATCCTGTTGCCGGCGGTCGCGAGTATCGCCGAAGCGGCAGAGCAGTCGTGCGCCGACGCGCTGCTGACCGCGCCCACCGTGGCAGGCATCGCCTGGGCGCCATTCCCTGACGCTCAGGACGACATCGCCACGGTCCTCGCAATCCGCGAGAGGATGACCTCGGTGAAAATCCCCGCCGCCAACCGATACGTGGTGGTCGCCCCGGACATCGCCACACGACTGCTGGCCGTCCCGCAGTTTGTCCAGGCGAGTTTGCGTGGTGACAGTGGAGTGGCACTCGACACCGCGAGCATCGGCGAGGTTTACGGCCTGAATTTCCTCGAATCCGTCACGATGCCCGACGGCGTCGCCGCGGCTTTTCATCAGTCCGGCGTGTGCTTCGCGAACGTCGCGCCACGGGCGCCCGGTGGCGTTGCAGACTCCACGGTGGCACAAGACAGCGGACTTCAATTGCGCGTCTTGCTGCAATTCGATCCGTCGAAGTTGTCGCTGGCGCACGTTGTCAGCGTTTTCAGCGGCGCGTCACTCACTGCCGACACCGGCGCGGTCGAGCGCGCATTCCTGATTGACACGCAGGCGAGTTGACCGATGCAGACGCCGACCAACGTTGACGATCGCCTCAAGGAGATCGCGGCGGCGATCTCCCTACTCGAACCCGACCGCGACGACCCGCACGTCGCCAGCGAACTGGTCAGCCTTGAGTGCGCAGCGTCGCGACTCATCGAGCAGCAGCAAACGGCCGTTTGCCCGTGATCACGGAGATTGATCTAGACGTAGGCGGCAACCTGGTGGTGTTCGCGCCCCTGTCCCCTATCTCGATCGGCATTCTCAGCGCGGAGGGCTGGGGCTTGACCCCGGATGGCCAAGCCTATTTTGATCCGGCCGGACCCGCACTTGGCGAAAACGCGCGGCTTATTCAGGACGAATTTGGCGGATTGGAGATAGTGCGAACCGTGTCATGGCCAGGGTTGCAATCTTGACCTGCGTCATGGGGATGGACGGACCGACGTCGCATAGGACGGCCGATCGCATAAGGACGGCGTCGACGCATGGGATGGACGATCGCATAAGGACGGCCGAACGTCGCATTAGGACGGCCGAACGGACGCATAGGGACGGCGACGCATAGGCAGACCATGCGTGCGCCTGGCGTACACTCTGGTGCATGAGCATCACTAGCCAATCGCGCGTCCTCCTAGGCGTGCATTTACCCGCCAGCGACGCCCAGATCGTCCGCCAGCGCGCCGCCAAGGCCGACCGATCCGTCTCCGCGGAGTTGCGCGTCGCCTTGCGCCACTACCTCTCCCCGCGCGACGGCGACAAGGTCAGCAAGACAGTCGCCAAGGTTCGGCGATGAGCACGTCGCCAGCATCGACCGCCGACCCGTCGAACGGCCGCACGACGCGACACGTGCGGCCACGACCGCTACAGCCGTACTCGTCGGGTGCCGCCACACGCTCGAATGGCCGCACGCGACCGCACGACGCCGCTCAGCACGTTTGCAGCACCGACACCCCTACCCCGGTACCCCCGGTTCAGTTCGGCGGGGACCGGGGACCAGTGCAGCTCGCTGGAGACGCAGTGCTTGTCACCTCGGTTTCCGGTGGTCTGTAGGGGGCTTTGATGGCGGCTGAGCGCTCAGCACGTGCGCCCGCGGGGCTCCAGGCAGCCGGCCGGCGGCTGTGGACGGCGATGCACGACGGCTTGGGCGAAGGATTGAGGTTCGGCGTCCACGAGCTCGAGATCCTCGCCCGCGCCTGCCAGGTCGCAGACCGTGAGGCTGCGCTGCGCGAGATTCTTGATCGCGATGGCCTGCTCGCCGAGGGTTCCCGCGCCCAGCTGACTTTGCATCCGGCGCTCGTGGAGTTGAGATTGTGCGAGTCGCAGGTCGTGTCGCTGCTGCAGCGGGTTTCGACGGAGGACACGGCAGGGCGCGCGACGTCGCCGACGTCGCGGCGTGCGACCAAGGCCGCGAATGTGCGTTGGGACCGCGAGCGACTCCGGGTCCTGTCAGACCGTAAGGCCGTGGGCCTCGATGGCTGAGAAGATCCCGGGTGGCCGTGCGCTCGACACGGCCTCGGACGAGACCTGGCAGCAACTCGGCACAATCGGCAGCCGGCTCGGGCCGTCCTTGTTGCCGGGCCAGCCGACACGGATCCGGAATTGCTGGCTTCAGCTCGACGTGTCGCCGTATCCCATGGTTGAGCGGGCAGAGCGGCTGGTCGCGCTCTACATCGAGCTGGGAGCCCCCCGGCGTCGTGTCTCGGAGCTTGTCGAGCATGCGCAAACGCGTGCTAGCCGCCCGGGCGCCGCGGCTGCTCGGCTGCGTAGTGCTGAGCAGCGAGCGCGATTGAGCAGCAACCGATAGAGACCCGGCTCGGACTGCGCTAATGCTCCGTCTGGCGGTCTGGGCCAGCCGCGAGCGCGCGAAGCTGGCTTGGCTCAATGCCAAGGAGGTCGGCCACCTTCCGTTTGGCGTCCGTCTCGTCGCTGGCGTTGACGGCCACGTAGGTGCGCCTTTGGGTCGGGTGGGTCGGTGATGCTTCTCGACCTGTCCACATCTTCTCGTGGATTCCCGCTGGCGCTAGCACGGCCAGCTCCGCTTGCGTGAAGTCATCCTGCCCGTCTGACTTGGCTACTAAGAGCATGGCTCGTCCAGCACCCTAACAAGTCGTCTGACGCGTCTGTAGAGTACGCCGTACCGCTTCAGCACGCGCCGCATGGCGCCTATTGACCGCTGCAGCGCAGGACGCCGCATGGCGACCGCCCGGGCCGCATGGCTCAGTCTCGTTCACGACTGACCCCGGAGGTTGCCTCGTGCCAACCGCACGCATCAAAGTTACGACCTACATTTCGGCGGAGACCGACCGGGCGCTGCGCGCCCGCGCCGTCGCCGACGAGAGGACCGTCAGCAGCACGCTGGAGCGGATCCTGCGCCACACGCTGCTCCCTACAACGAGCGAAACCGCCCGGCGGGGCGGCTCCGCGACTACGAAGCGCGTTGGCCCGCGCCATGTCGCAGCTTAGCGGAGGCCCACGACAGCCAGCGGCTGCCTCAGGCGGCCGTTCGCAGGGGACCTTGACCCGGACGGGCACAAAAAGCCAGTCCGTTGGACGGCAATGTTCACTTAGAGCTATGTCGTCTACCGTCGCCGCGAGCACATCTTTGCCGGAGGCCCGGATGTTGCCGGCGCTGCTCACCGTCCGGGAGACCGCGGACGCGCTCCGCGTGAACCCCCGAACAATCGAGCGCTGGACCGCAGAGGGCCGCCTGCGACGGGTGAAACTCGCCCCGCGCTGCGTCCGATACCGCGCCGACGACGTCGCCGAACTAATCGCTTCAGACGAAAGCCCCGCTGCCACGGCGAGGCTTTCGAGCAAATCGGCCAGGACGGGCCGCGATGCAACTCCAGTCTAACCCCGGCGCCCGCGACAGCGCCGTGTCGAGCAGCTGGCTACCGCTCGACCTGGCGCCCGTAGTCGCGGGCGTTCAGGCCGGCGAGATAGTCGGGCCCGTCCCAACGATGATGTTACGAGCCGACCTCGTGCCGTTGCTGTACCCCGGCGAGGTGCACTCGCTCAGTGGCGAGCCCGAATCCTGCAAGGGCTGGCTCGCGCTGTACGCCGCCGTCTCGATGATTGAGATCGGCGGCGCCGTGCTTTACGTTGACTTTGAGGACGGCGCGCCCGCGATCATCGGGCGGCTGCTCGCGCTGGGAGCACTACCCGAAGCGATCATCGAGCGGTTCACATACGTCAGGCCAGACGACCCGTTCAACGCCGAGGCGTTCCACGAGCTGCTCGGCAGTCGCACGTTCGCGCTCGTGGTGGTCGACGGTTTGACCGAGGGCTACGGGCTGCTCGGGTTGGACATCAACTCGAACGACGACGCCGCCAAGTTCCTTGCCGCGATACCACGTCCCGCCGCTGCGGCCGGTGCCGCGGTGCTCGAGATCGACCACGTCGGCCGCAACAAGGACGCTCGCGGACGCTACTCAATCGGCGCCCAGCACAAGCTTGCCGGTGTCGCCGTCGCCTACGGCACCGACGTCATCAAGACGCTCAGCCGCACGACCCCCGGCCTAATCAAGCTGAAGGTCGACAAGGACCGCCACGGACACGTCCGCGGACGCGCGCTAGGCGGCGTGATCGCGATGGCGCACTTCACCCCGGCCGATGATGGCCAGCAGATGAGCGTCCGGCTCGACCCCCCCGAAGACACCGCGACCAGCGGCGAATTCCGCCCGACCGTCCTCATGGCCCGCGTCGCCGAGTTCGTCAACGACGAACCCGGCGCCAGCCGCAACCACATCCGGCAAGGCGTCGCCGGGCGCGGCGAGTGGGTCGACAAAGCGCTCCACCTGCTCACCGCAGAGGGCTACATCGACCGTCGAAAAGAAGGCCAGACGTACGCCCACTACACCCTCCTCCACTACGAAAACCAACCGGGTCCCACCGAGTCCCAACCGAGTCCCGGAAACAGTCCGGCTAACCGGGTCCCCGGGTCCCCCCCCTTAAGGGACCCGGTCCCGGACCCGGTGGGGTCAGGCCCGGCAAAAAACAGCAACCGGGTCCCGGACCCGGTTGGGTCAGAAAACGGCAACCGGGTGCCGCTGCTAACCGAAGACCAACTACAGGCGCTCAGAGACCAAGAGAGCATCTCCCCATGAGCGCCACGCCTCATCGCCAGCTTGTCGCGACCGGCCCGCTGCTCGATGCGAAGGGCGCCGCGGAGCTGCTGGCCGTCCCGGCGTCGTGGGTGCTCGCCGAAGCACGCGCGGATCGCATCCCACACGTTCGCCTCGGACGCTACGTCAGGTTCTCCGAGGATGAGCTGAGCGAGTGGTGCCAATCACGCCGTCGAGGGCCTCAGCCGGCCGCACGGGACCTAGCGGACCGCCCTGAAGCGGAGTAGGATGCGCGCCAACCAATCAAGTGGGCCCGCGACGTGTAAGCGCCCGGGCCCGTGGCACCCTGAGAGTTCAGGCTCAGGCGCGCCAGGCAACCTACCGAATCGGCCGGGTGTCTTCCTCGCCAAGCAGACCGCTCTCTCGGAGCCGCGGCAACGCCACGAAACCGAGGAGGGCCTGATGGCCACCATCGAAGAGCTGAAGCGCCTCGACATGGAGATCGCCGAGGCTGAGCATCGTGCGCTGCGGAATCTCGCGGAGCACCTTCGACAGGCCGTAGTCGAGCTACCGATTCAATCGCGGCTCGCGCGCACATTCGCGCAACACGCGCAGGAGTTCGACCGGCGTCGGGACACCGCGTTTTGCATGCTGCGCTCGCTGGCGTGGGACATCGAGCACGACATCGAGCGGGGCGAGTGATGGCTGGCCGCGTAACCGGCGCGCTGATCGTCGTGGAGCGCAAGACCGGGCCGATCTACTACTTCAAGGCCCGCGACCGCGACGGACGCCAGATCAAACACAAGCTCGGCCCCGTCGCCGACTGGCCGCACAAACAGGCGCAGGACGCGCTCAGGGACTTCCTGACCGACCTCGGCCGCGTCCCTGACCGTGGGGATCGGTCCGTTACGTTCGAGTACGCAGCGGGCGCGTGGCTGCGCTACATCGAGCATGAGCGCCAGCGCGCCCCGTCGACCGTCCGCGACTACCGCAACAGCGTCGCACACCATCTGGTGCCACGGTTCGGCGAACGGCCGCTCGGTCAGATCACGGTCGACGACATCGAGCGGCTGCGCTCCGAGATACTGCGCGACCTCTCCCCGCGGACGGCTCAAAAGCTGCTCGTGCTGCTGTTCGGGATCTTCCGATTCGCGGAGCGCCGCGGCTGGGTGGCGAGCAACCCGGTCGCGCACGCCGAGCGGATCACCGTCAAGCGCCGGCCAGAGTTCGCCGTGCTCTCCCCCACCGAAGTGCAAGCCGTCGCGAGAGCGACCACGACCGAGCAGGACGCAGCGCTGATCCTCGTCGCAGCCTTCACCGGCCTGCGACTCGGGGAGCTACGCGCGCTGCGCTGGCGTGATGTCGACTTCGCCAACCGGCTCGTGCACGTCCGCCGCTCTCACTACGGCAAGGCGAGCGCCGTCGAGGGACCGCCGAAGTCGGGTCTGGCCAGGTCGGTGCCGCTGATCGACCAGGCCGCCCGCGCTCTGGACGGGCTCAGCCGACGCGAGCGGTTCACCAGCCCGGCCGATCGCGTGTTCTGCGACCCGGCCGGCGAGACGCTGAACGATGGAGCGATCCGCGGCGCGCTGTACGACGCGCTGAAAGCCGCCCACGTCGACCGTGATCGCGGGACCGGGCAACTGTTCCGCTTCCATGATCTGCGGCACACATTCGGCACGCTCGCGGTGCAGGCGTTCCCGCTCTCCGACGTGAAGGCGTACATGGGGCACGCCGACATCGCCACCACGATGCTGTACGTGCACCATCAGCCGCAGCACGCCGCCGCTGATCGCCTTGGGCAGCTCGTCACCGACAGCGAACGGGTACCCGCGGGTACCCAACTGAGCGAATCTGAGGTGATCTAAGCGCACTTCACCCGCACATACAGGCCCGTAATCACTGAGGATCACGAATCGCCCCGGACTCATAATCCGTCGCGCGCAGGTTCGAGTCCTGCCCGGGCCATGGCAAAAGCCTGCCGATGTGGGGCGCCGAGCCGATCAGACGATTGACGCGCGAGGACATCGGCGATTACCGGGCCCGGTTGACCGATCGCGACCTCGCAGCCAGCACGCTGAACCAGACGCGCGCGATCGTCAGCGGGATCTTCGCCCTCGCGGCGGAGCGCCACGGCCTCGAGGACGACGTGTCGATCGCGTTCAAGCGAGCCAAGACCCGCCGGGCGACCTCGGAGAAGATCAGCTTCTACCCGCCTGAACGCGGGTTCACCAACGAAGGCGGCGAGGACCTCCCCAAGATCTACCGCGTCCGCTCCGTCCCGCTGATGCCCCAGGTCGCGCTCGCTCTCACCGGGCTACTGAGCTGAGGCGTGAGTACTTCACCGATGACGACGAGCTCGTCTTCGTCAACGAGGTCGGCAACGTGAACGGCTACAACGCTCTCATCCGCCGCTACCGGACAGCGCAGAGCGCAGCCGCGTGCGCCGGCTGCGCTTACACGAATATGCCGATGTCGTCGTTATGCCGATGTCGGTGCGGAGGGGCTGCTCAGAGCGATTTTCAGTGGTGATGGGTCGGCATAATCAGAGCGCTTGGCTGCGACACGAGGTCGCACGTTTCGAGTGGATGCGCGGATTGGAGGTCCGGCTGATGTCGTGAGCGTAGTCCCGGGCTTGTGCTCAAGGCCCGTCCCCACCCTGACGTGCGTCGTCGGTGTTGAGCCGGCGTGGTTCGAAGCTCGGGGGAGAAGCTTGCGACGCGAGGTCGCACGTTGCGAGAAAGC
>CALAQT010000258.1 GCA_937888775.1 uncultured Actinomycetes bacterium
CCCACCCGCGCCCTCGTCGACTACACCGCATAACCCCGTGGCACTACTCATCTAGGGTCTGGATCGCTTGCTCGCAGGCCCGCACTGCCACCTCCGAGGCCTTGAGCTTGCTCATTGATCCCTCGGCGTGTTCGAAGGGCTGGCGCTGCGCGGCCATCCATGCGGCGCGCCAGGTCAGCAGGCGCGCAGCGTCGAGGTCGGCGGCCAGATCCGCCAGCGGGAAGGAGATGCCCTGGTTCTCGATGATTGGCTGGCCGAAGGCCTGACGTGAGACGGCGTAGTCACGCGCGAACTCCAGCGCGGCCCGCGCGATCCCGATCGCCTGGGCGGCGACCATGGGGCGCGTGCGCTCAAACGCTCCCAGGGCCGCTGAGCTGCGCCGCTGCACGGCTCGCTCGGGGCCGCCCTCCTCAGCGGTCGCGGGCGGAGGTGGAGTGCCCTGCTCGGCCTCACGGCCCTTGGCGATCCGCTCGGCCAGTCGCTGCTCGCCGCCGAGCAGATGATCGGCCGGGACGCGGCAGTCCTCGAAGACGATCTCTCCGGTGTGCGTCGCGCGGCAGCCGAGCTTGTCGAGCTTTCGCAGCATCAGCAGGCCGGGGGTTCCCTTGGGCACGATGAACACGCCCTGACCCCGGTGGCCCGCCTCCGGATCGACGGTGGCCACCACGACATGAACGTCGGCGATCCCGCCGTTGCCGATGAACACCTTCTGGTCGTCGATGACCCATTCCTCGCGGTCCTTGCGCGCGCGGGTCTGAATCGAGCGGATGTCGCTGCCGCCACTGGGCTCGGTGACCGCCAACGCCGCCAGCTTGATCTGATCGGGCGTCCCGAAGCACTGAGGTGCCCAGCGCATCAGTTGCTCGTCGGTGGCCGCCTGGCGGATCGCCGCCAGGGCCAGCGCGGGCATCACGATCGACAGGCCGATCCCGGCGCAACCCCAGAACAGCTCCTCCATCAGGATCGGCAGCGACAGCCCGGTCGGGTCGACCGACAGCTGCGCGTAGAGCTCCCACCCGTACAGCCCCTGGCGCGCTGCCTCTTGGAGGATCGGCCAGGGCAGCTCCTGGGCGCGATCGTACTCGGCCGCGGCGGGGCGGATGACGTCCCGCGCGAAGACGTGCGCCTTGGTCCGCAGTGCCTGCTGCTCGTCGGTGAGCGCCATCGAAAAGCTCATGAAGCTGGCCCGGACGGGCGCGGTCGCGGATGCCCACCCCGAGTTCGCAACAGACCTTGCCAGAGCGCAGTTGGCAACAGATCTTGCATGTGTTGCACGCTATACCCGTTCAGGTCAGAACGCCAACGTCGGTCCGCCAACGCTTCGCTCCAGCTCGAGACGTTGGCGCCCCGCATCTGTCAGGGCGCTGACCGGCGGCGCTCGCGGGCGGCGCTGTCCAGGGCCGAGCGCAGGTCGACACCGGCCCCAGATGTCCCAGCTTGTCCGGGTTGACGATCGATCTGGTGCCCTGCACCTGGCCCTCGGCGATGTCCAGCGCCATCACGCCGATCAGGGCGCCGGCGCCGTCGAGCATCAGGGCGCCCGGCTGACCGTTGACCTCGACCCGGCGCAGTGCGGCGCCCGGGATCCGCCCGTCCTGGCAGCCCGATAGGCGATCTCAAAGGCCGCCGGACGCAGTTCGGCCAGCGCCGCTCGTCATCCGTGTCCATCAGCGCTCCTGTGATCCGAGGAAATCCATCGCGCTTGGTCTCCTTCATCTGCGCAGACGAGGCTGGGGCTACTTTGGTGACAGTCGGGCTCGGCGCATGTCTCGCGCCGCATCGAGCAGGGCCCGGCGCTGGTCGGGCGACAAGTACTTGACGGCCTCGCGCATGGTGACTCCCGATGCCCGTCCGGCGCGGGGCGCCAGCCACTCGTAGACCTCCTCGGGCCGGCGTTTGCCGGTCTCCCGCAGCGTCCAGCCGATCGCCTTGCGGATGAAGAACTCGGTCTCGTCGAGCATCGCGTCGGCGTAGCGGCCGAAGCGCAGAAAGCCGACGCCGGCCTTCAGCGGGGCGATCTGCGACAGCAGCGCCGAGCGCCGGACCCAGAAGTCCTCGTCCTGGGCCCAGGCGTCCAGAGCGTCGGCGGCCTGGGGAGACCGGACCAGCAGTTCGCCGATGACATTGACGGCCAGCACGTCGACGTACGCCCAGCTCTTGGACTGGCGGACGATCCGCTGGATGAACGGCAGGTCCGATGGTCCGAGCAGGTCTCCGCGAGCCTGGAGCAGATACACCGCGCACGAGCGCCGCTCGTGAACGGGAACTGCCCATAACGCCTGCACCGTGGCGAGCAGCTCGTCGTGAGAGTCGATCGACCTGGCCAGGGATCTGGCCTCGGCGCGAATCTGAGGGACGCTCGCACCTAGATGCTTAAGCGAGCTTTTCAGGTAGCGCCGCTCGTTGGTGGCGCGCTGCGGCGTGCCGATCGCGCGCAGCCGCGCCTCAACCGCGTTTGCGCTGTGGTCTGGATCGCTCAGCTGGCGCCGCCTGGTGATTCTGGTCGGGTGGGTGGGCGGCCATCCACTGACGGAACGCGTCGACCGTGCGGAGCTTGTGGGCGCGGGCCTCGGCCTCGATCTCGGCGGCCGGGCAGCCGGCGCGGATCATGCGGACGATCTCACGGTGGTCCTCGATCGAGCTCAATCCCCGGTAGGGGATGTGGGTGAACACCGTGCGGCGAATCGCGTCCAGGCGCCGCTCGGTGTTGCGCAGCAGCTCCAGTAGCGGCGGATTGCCGCACACTTTGTGGATCTGGCGGTGAAAGCGCTGATTGGCCCGGGAGAAGCCGAGCACGTCGAGGCTCTCCATGCAGGTGACCATCGCGTCGGTCTCCTGATCGAGTACGCGCAGCTGCTTGGCGTCCATGCGGGTGGCCGCCTGCGCGGTGGCGTAGCCCTCAAGCACGGCCAGCACGGTCATGTTCTCCTCATACAGCGAGGGGTCAGCCGGCGTGACCTGCGGGCCGGCGTTGGGCCGGAAGACGACCAGGCCCTCGGCCTCCATCCGGCGAACCGCTTCGCGCACCGGCAACGCGCTGACGCCGAACTCGTCGGCGATCCGATCGATCACGAGCCGGTAGCCGGGCCCGTAGGCGCCTTCCAGGATCCGCTCGCGCATGATCGAGTAGACCCGTTCCTGCTTGTTCATGACGGTGGTTGCGATGGAGATGATCTTAAGTCGTCGACCAAGCCGGCGTCGATTTTCCGGCCTTATCACCGACGATAACGTATATGATCTGCCGGGATTTCGGCAGATGTCAAGTTCGCGCCGCCGGTGGTGCAGCACCGGCGGTGGTGCAGCAGAATGACCCTCGTGAACCGCTTCCAGGCCGCTTCCGATCCTCGTCCTCAGCTGAGCCCGGAGAGGCTCGGGCTCCAGCGCCACTTCATCGACGGTTCGTTCGGGGAGAGCGTCGCGGGTGAGACGTTCGAGACCCTGAATCCGGCCACGAATGAGCCGCTGGCCCAGGTCTGCGACGGCCGCGCCGCCGACGTCGACGCGGCGGTCGCGGCGGCTCGTCGGGCCTTCGACGAGGGTCCGTGGCCGTCGATGCCCGCGGCACAGAGAGCAAACCTACTGCGCGACATCGCCGCGGTGATCCGCCGGCGGGCGGACGAGTTCATCGATGCAGAAGTGGCCGACATCGGCATTCCGATCGCCCAGATGCACGGTCTCGCCGCCCGCGCGGCGCAGAACTTCGAGTACTACGCCGGAGTGATCACCGAGCTCCACGGACGGGCGTTTGCAGTCGGCGAAGAGTTCCTGAACTACACGATCCACAAGCCGGTAGGGGTAGCCGGCCTGATCATGCCCTGGAACGCGCCGCTGATGCTCTCGAGCTGGCGGATCGCTCCGGCGCTGGCGGCCGGCAATACGGTCGTGCTCAAGCCGGCCGAGTGGTCCCCGCTGACCGCGGGCCTGCTCGCCACGGCGCTGCAGGAGGCCGGTCTGCCCGACGGAGTCTTCAACGTCGTGCACGGAGATGGTGAGCGGGCGGGCGCCCCACTGTCGGCCCACCCTGATGTGCAGCTGATCTGCTTCACCGGGGAGACCAAGACCGGCTCGATCATCATCGCGGCCGGTGCACCGACGCTCAAGCGCTCCTCGGTGGAGCTCGGTGGCAAGTCGCCCGTGGTCGTGTTCGCCGATGCCGACCCGGAGCTGGCCGTCGACGCGGCGCTGGCCCAGATCTTCACGATGAACGGGCAGCGGTGCACGGCCGGCTCACGGCTCCTGGTCCAGCGTCCCCTGTACCAGCGGATCGTCGACGCCGTCGCGGAGCGCGCCCGGGCGATCCGCGTGGGTGACCCGTTCGATCCGCGCACCGAGCTCGGTCCGCTGATCCATACCGAGCACCACGCGCGCGTGATGGAGTACCTCACCTCCGCACGCGAGCAGGGTGCCCAGATCCTGGCTGGCGGAGAGCGCCCGGCGGGGCTGGCCGAGGGCAACTTCCTCTCCGCCACGGTGATCGCGGACGTTGCGGCTGATATGCGCGTGTTCAAGGAGGAGATCTTCGGCCCCGTGCTGGTGGCGATGCCGTTTGACACCGAGGAGGAGGCGATCGCGCTGGCCAATGCCACCCAGTACGGGCTCGCCGCCTACGTGTGGACCAACGACATCCGGCGCGCGCATCGGGTCGCCCACGCGATCGACACCGGCATGTGCTGGATCAACTCCCAGAACGTGCGCGATCTGCGCACGCCGTTCGGCGGGGTCAAGAATTCGGGCATCGGCCGGGAGGGCGGCGACTACGCGTTTGAGTTCTACTGCGAGACCGAGGCCGTACAGGTGGCGCTCGGCCATCATCACATTCCCAGGCTGGGGCTGGGCGACGCCGGGGACTGATCGGCCAGAGAGGAGGGCATCCCGATGAACACCGTCAGCGAACTACTCGGTGCCGGCCCGCGCCAGACGCCGTATGAGATCGTGCGCGCGGCCTACGGCGAGCTGCTGGTGACCGACCTGGAGGTCTCCGAGCGCTTCTATGTCGGACTGCTGGGGATGATCGTCAGCGCACGCACCGAGGACGCCCTCTATCTGCGTGGCTGGGAGGAGCGCCAGCACCACTCGATCGTCCTGCGCCGGGCCCCGTCGGCCGCCGTGGCCAGGTTGGGATTCCGCGTCCGCGGCGAGCGCGATCTTGACCTGCTGGCGGCCGACCTGAGCGACAAGGGCCTGTCGGTATCAGACGTGAACGGCGAGCTGCCCGGGATGAAACGGTCGATTCGCGCCTGGGATCCGTTCGGCAACCCGCTGGAGTTCTTCTATGAGATGGCTCAGTTCGAGACCCAGGCGCAGCGCTTTGACCTGCACCGCGGCGCGCCGATCCTTCGCCTGGATCACATCAACCTGCACGAGCCCCGAGTGGAGCAGGCGGTCGCCTTCTGGCAGGAGCTGGGCTTCGTGGTCACCGAGTACATCTCCACCGATGACCCGGCCAGTGAGCGGGTCACCGGTGCGTGGCTGCGCCGCAAGCCGACGGTGCACGACCTGGCGCTGACGATGGGCCGTGGCCCGCGCCTCCATCACCTTGGGATGTGGGTGGGGGACCCGACGGGCGTGCTGCGGGCGTGTGACCAGCTAGCCGCCGCGGGATGCGTTGAGGCGATCGAGCGCGGGCCCGGGCGCCACGGTGTCTCCAACGCGTTCTTCGTCTACCTGCGCGACCCCGACGGGCACCGCATCGAGCTGTACTCGTGTGACTACTACACCGGCGACCCTGACCACGTGCCGTTGCGCTGGTCGGTCACCGACGCCCGCGCGCGTTCGTTCTGGGGCACCCGCGCTCCTGACAGCTGGTATGAGGAGTCCTCGCTCCTGCTCGGACCCGACGGCGCCCTTGTGCCGACCCATGACGCCGATGTCGACGAACGCACCCAGCGCAGTCCGGTGATGGCCTGATCTCCCCCGACGATCTCTTCGCCGACGTGCGCGCGACCACCGCCGCACATCGCTCCAACTGCGGATGCATGGCCTACGGCTACCGCGATCGCGAGTGGCGCTAGCGGTCGGCCGGAGCGTCTATGGTGACGTGCGGGCTGGTGGCCAGCAGGCCGCGGACGCGCTCCTGTGCGGCTGAGCTCAGCGGCGCCAGCGGTATTCGGGCGTGGGCGGATGGCAGGATTCCGAGCTCGTGCATCACCCATTTGACCGGGACCGGGTTGGTCTCGGCGAAGGCCGCGTCGACGAGTGGATGCAGGTCGTAGTGCAGCCTGCGCGCACGCTCGTGGTCGCCGGCGATGTGTGCCTGATAGAGCTCGGCAACCGGCTCCGGAGCGAAGTTGCCCACGCAGCTGAGATGCCCGCGGCCCCCGAGCACGAGCATCGGGTAGCACAGCAGCTCGATGCCCGACAGGGCGATGAAGTCCTGGCCACAGGCGTTAAGCACGTATGAGACATGCTCGAAGTCCTTGGTGGTCTCCTTGATCCCGACGATGTTCTCGTGCGCGCGGCGCAGCCGGGCGACGGTCGCCGGCGCCAGCTCGACGGCGCTGCGGATCGGGACGTTGTAGACGATGATCGGAAGATCCGGGAACTCGGCGGCCACTGACGAGTACCAGTAGTAGAGCCCCTCCTGCTGGGCGCGGCTGTAGTACGGGGTCACCACCAGCACGGCCGCTGCGCCGAGCCGCCGGGCCTCGGCGGTGAGCTCGAGCGTCTCTGACATCAGCGCCGAACCCGTCCCGGGCAGGAACGGCACCCGGCCGGCGATCGCCTCGGCGGCGGCACGCATCACCTCGATGCGCTCGGCCACCGTCTGAGAAGTCGGCTCGCCGGTGG
The DNA here is from genome assembly GCA_937888775.1 of uncultured Actinomycetes bacterium. The sequence continues at coordinate 6,787 of CALAQT010000258.1, forward strand.
AGCCGCCCACCGAGATGCCGTGCGTGCCCCGAGCCAGCTGCCATTCGATCAAGGACGCGATCGAGGGCAGGTCCAGCGCCCCCTCGTCGGTGAACGGCGTGATCAGGGGGGTGATTGCGCCGGCGACCGCCGACGGATCGGAGGCGAACGGGCTCGGGCTCATCGCTGCTCCTCGTTGGTGTGGGTGGCTGCGTCCGCGGGCGGGTCACCGTCGGGCGGGGGTGCTTCGGGTTGCGGTGCTTTGATTTGCGCGCGCCAGACTTCGTAGTCGGCGCGGCGCTCATCGCTGAGCGGGTATACGCCGCGGATCGATTCACCGTCCTTGACGCGCTCCAGCGCGAACGCCTCGCGATCCTCCTGCTCGAACGCATCACGCGCCACCTCCTCGGCCATCGCCGCCGGGAGCACGACCACTCCTTCGGCGTCGCCGACCACCACATCACCCGGCATTACCAGCACTCCGGCGCAGGTCACCGGGACATCGACATCCAGTGGCTGGTGACATAGCCACAGCGAGGCGGCGTTGGCCCCGCGGTAGTAGGTCGGAACCTCGAGTTCGCCCACGCCCGGAGAGTCACGCACGCCGCCGTCGGTCACGATTCCGGCGCCGCCGCGGGCGACCAGCCGAGCGGCCAGAATATCTCCGATCGTGCCGGCCCCAAGCTCACCCCGGGCCTCGATCACCAGCACGTCCTTCGGCGAGATCGCCTCGATCGCGCGCTTCTGGGCGTCCTCTCCCGGCGCGGCGGCGCGCACGTCCTCGCGGGCGGCTCCGTAACGGAGCGTGTGCGCGTAGCCGAGCATCCGCAGGTCCGGACGAGCCGGGCGTAGCCCGGTCAGGAACGTGCGCCGTACACCGCGTTTGAACAGCTGCGTGGTCAGGGTGGCGGTGGACACCCGGCGCAGGGCGTTCTCGGCGGCGGCAGACAGGGTGACCGGTCGCGGCGCGTTGAATCCGGTCGCCGCCGCGCGATCGGACGGAGTGACCTTGGGCATCGCGCCATAGGGCGCCAGCTCCTCGTCGGCCTGTCTGATCGTGCTGCATACCCGGCCGACGCCCTCCAGCTCGACTTCGACGACGTCACCGGGTTCTACCGTGCTCGATCCCGCGGGCGTGCCGGTGAGGATCACGTCGCCGGGGTGCAGCGTCATCACGCGGCTGAGATCGGCGATCAGGTCGGCGAATGAGAAGATCAGCTCGGAGCTGACGTCGTCCTGGACGCACGCGCCGTTGACGAACGTTCGCAGGTGCAGCGCTTCGAGGTCGACGTCCGCCGCCGGAGCGGCGGGGCCGATCGGCGTGTAGCCGTCGTGGCTCTTGGAGAGCACGTTGGAGCCTCGGTCGGCCCAGCGCAGGTCATAGACCCCGAAGTCGTTGGCCGGCGCCACCCACCCAATCGCGTCGTGCGCCTGTGCCGGCGTCAGGCCACGCGCGGTGCTCGAAATGATCACGGCGATCTCGCCCTCGAACGCGAGCAGCTCGACGCCCCGCGGGCGCACGACTTCGCCGTCGCCGGCCAGCGTCGATGGGGCCTTGAGGAAATAGGAAGGGTTACGCACCGTGCGCCCCCGTTGCTCGGCTCGGCTACGAAAGTTAACGTGGACCGCGATCAGCTTGGACGCGGTCAGGCCGTCGGGCAACAGGGCAGGATTCGGTGACATCGTCGGGCCGGATCCTATATTTTTTCGGTTTGGGATTCTCGGATTTGGGGTTCGTGTAGTGGACGATCAAGCACTGCAGCAGCGGCTGGATCGGGACCAGATCATCGAGCTTGGACGGTTCGAGCCACACCTTCGCTGGGCGCACCGGACCTGGCCGTGAAGATCCTGATCGCGGGCGGCGGCGGCGGTGTCGGGGCATCGGTCGCGTTCAATCTCCTGATCGGTCCGGGCGACCACGAGGTGACGCTGGTCGACCGGCGGCCGGAGATGGCTGCTTCCCACGCGCTGGACCTGGAGCAGGTCCTCGAACAGGGTGCATGCGGAAGCATTTGCCAAGGGACCGACGAGGACGTGGCCGAGGCTGAAATCGTCGTCGTGTCGGCCGCGGCGCCGCTGACCGTCAATCAGTCGCGCATGGTCTACCTCGACGCCAACGCCCAGATCCTCGCCTCCGTGCTCGATCACCTTCCGCACGATTGGGGCGGGGTGCTGGTCGTGGTGACCAATCCCGTGGACCCGTTGTGCACCTGGGTGGCGCGCCGGACGGGCTTCGATGGCCGTCGCGTGCTCGGTTACACGCTCAACGACTCGCTGCGGCTTCGCACGGCGATCGGGCACGTGCTGGAGCTGGCGCCGGGCCGGATCGACGCGTGGATGATCGGAGAGCACGGGAACCTTGCGGTGGCGCTGTTTGATCGGGTCACCGTCGATGGTGTGCCGGTGACACTGAGCGACGAGCAGTGCGCGCGAGCGCGTGACTTCGTCGAGAACTGGTACGTGCGCCACGTGGCGCTGGACTCGGGCCGCTCGTCCACCTGGACCTCCGGACTGGGTGTGGCGCGGATGGTCCGCGCGATTGCGGAATCGACTGGCGTCGATTCCGGTCGAAGTGTCGAGCCCCAAATTCGCGAGGACGAGGTATGGCCGGCGTCGGTGCTTCTGCAGGGCGAGTACGGACTCCAGGACGTGAGTCTCAGCGTGCCGGTGTCGTTAGGCCCCGGTGGCGCCGAGCGGATCCACGAATGGGAGCTGACCGGCGAGCAGACCGCCCAGCTGGCCGTCGCCGCGGAGTTCGTCGTCAAGGCAGCCGCCGGAATCGACGTGACCTGAGCCGAGCGGCGGTCGCCGCGGAGCTCGTCCGTACGGCGGCCGCGGGATCGGCGTGACACGAGCCCCGCCGGACATCCCAGGTGACCCCGTCAGTCGATCCCGACGGTATCGGCGCCAGTCGACACCGCCATCAGCAGCCCGGCGCCAATCGGGACCAGCGAGCTGGTCAGCCGGGCTTGCGCCTGAACGTAGCGCGTTGAACTCGGTCAGCTCGTGCGCGTGCGAGAGCGCGTTGTCGACCGCCAGCGTGCCGCCCGGGGCGATCACGCGCAGCAGGTCCTCCCAGTAGCCGACGTACTCGGACCGTTCAGCGCCCAGGAACACGAGCTCCCAGGTGCCGTCCTCGTAGTGGCGCAGCGCCTCCGCCGCGCTGGTGCTGCGTAGGGTGACGACGTTCTGGAGCCCGGCCCGCGCGATCAGGTCACCCGCCAGCTGCGTGCGGGCTGGATCGATCTCCAGGCTTTCCAGGTGACCTCCGGTGCTCTGCACTGCATCGGCCAGCCACAGGGTCGAGTAGCCGTTGGAGGTGCCGATCTCCAGGACTCGTCTGGCCCGGGTGGCACGGACCAGCACGCCGAGCAGCTCCGCCGTCGGTGGCTCGACGTTGCGAAGCGCTCCAGGCGGTTGGCCAAGCGCTGATCGTGCGCGTGGCCGGCCGCATAGGCCGAGTCAGCCAGCGCGCGGCGTTCAGCTCTCACCGTTCCACGCCACGCTGAGACCATCGCGCTTGCCGAACCGCTCCAGGTGGGAGCCGATCACGTGCTCCACGCGCTCGTGGCTCTCGGCGTCGGCGGCGCTTACGGCCAGTTCGAGCTTGCCCTCTCGCGCGCGAAGCTCGGCGCGACCGAACTCGAACTGGATGTAGCCGCTGTCATCTCCGAACGCTGCGTCGGTCTTGTGCCCAAAGTGCTTGCACAGTTGGCGCATGTACGGGACCGGCTTGTCGGTGGCGACTTGCGCCTGGGAGGTGATCTGTGTCATTGGCTAAAGGTAGCCGCCGCCTCCGAGCACGACGATCACGACCTTGCCCTCCGTGTGTGACTCGATCTCCGATCACGAGCCGCCGCTGGTGATCCGTGGCGCCGCTGACGGGCTGAGTGTCGGCTACGCGGGTGCGCTCGCGCTGGCGATCCGGGGCGAAAGAATCAGATTGACCGCCAGCGCAGCCAACCCGCAGATCCCGATCACCAGCCCCATCGGCAGAGCATCGTGCGGGCCGCCGATCCCCACCAGCGGCGCGATCAGCGCGCCGAGGCCGAATTGCCCCAGACCGAGCAGCGCCGACGCGCTGCCCAGTGCGCCGCGCTGGCCGGCCATCGCGCTGGCGGCACCGTTGGGCAACACGATCCCGTTGCACGTGAGCAGCACGAACAGCGCGGCGATCAGCGGGACCAGACCGGCATGCGCGACCGTGAACACCAGCGTGGCGGAGGCGGCGATCCCGGTGCCGATCAACCCGCGGCGGAACAGGTACGGCGCCCCGACACGGGCGACCACGCGGCCGCCGATCTGGGAAACCGATATCAGGCCGGCGGAGTTCACCGCGAACACCAGGCCGAAGACCTGTGGCGAGACCCCGTAGACGTCCTCCAGCACGAACGACGAGCCGGCGATGTAGGCGAACATCGCCGCGGTGGCCAGCGCAAACGACAGCGCGTACGGGGCGTAGGAGCGGTCGCTGATCAACCGGCCGAAGGTGCGGATCGTGGCCGGCAGACCACCGCGACGGCGGTCGTGGGGAGGCAACGTCTCAGGCAGCCAGAGGATCGTGGCCAGCAAGAGGGGCACGCCGATCGCGCCCAGGATCACGAAGATGCCGCGCCAGGAGGTGATCGCCAGTACCTGCCCGCCGATCAGCGGGGCGAAGATGGGAGCCACGCCCATCACCGCCATCAGCGTCGCGAACACCTTTGCCGCCATCGCGCCAGCGAACAGATCGCGCACGATCGCCCGGGCGATCACCACGCCCGCGCCGCCGAGGATGCCCTGGATCAGTCGCAGCACGATCAGCGCCCAGATCGAGGGGGCGAACGCACAGGCCAGCGAGGCCGCGACGTAGCCCACCAGGCCGCCGATCAGTGGGCGCCGCCGGCCCAGCGAGTCGCTCATCGGGCCAGCGATCAGCTGCCCCAGCGCGATGCCGAGCAAGCAGCCCGTGAGGGTCAGCTGGCCGGTCGACGTCGACGCTCCAAGCTGGCGCGTCAGCGACGGAAGTCCCGGCAGGTACATGTCCGTCGAGAGCGGCCCGAAGGCCGTCAGGGATCCCAGCAGCGCGATCTGGCCCTTAGTGGGCCCGCGTGCCTCAGCCGGCACCGAGCGCCCGCGAGGGGGAGACGGCGGCGCCCGCCACCAGCCGGTCACGGCCGGCTATCAATCCGGTCAGCGCCTGGGGCACCAACAGCCCTAGCAGCAGCAATAGACACGGCGTCCAGGAGCCTGTGAGCTGGTGGATGGCCCCGACGGCCACGGGCCCGGAGGCCGCCAGCAGGTAGCCGACGGTCTGAGCCAGTGTCGACAGCCCAGCGGTGCTGCGGGAGCCGCCGCGGAGCACGATCAGCATCAGCGCCAGCGGGAAGGCGGCGTTCTGTCCGAGCCCCAGCAGCACCGTCCAAAGATACGGGGCCGACATCGGCGCCAACAGGATGCCGGTCCAGCCCAGTGCGGTGAGCACGCAGCAGCCGATCACGAGCGCACGCTGGTCACGCGCGCGCGCGGCTAGCGATGGAACCGCGATCGCCGTCAGCAGCCCGACCACCATGCTGAGGCTGAGCAGCAGCCCGGCCTGGGACTCGCTGGCGCCATGGCTGTGGAAGATGCTCGGAAGCCATGACAGCGTCGCGTAAAAGCTCGCCGACTGCAGCGCAAAGAACAGGGTCACGTTCCAGGCCAGCCCGTCCTTCAGCAGTCCGCGCATGCCCACCGCGGCGCCGGCCACCGATGGTGGATCGGGTTGCCGGTGAGCGAGTGCGGGCGCCCACGCGATCAGCGCCACGGCCACCGGCAGCGCCCAGATCGCCAGCCCCAATCGCCAGCCGCTACCCAGAGCGTTGGTCAACGGTACCGACACGCCCGCCGAGAGCGCTGCGAAGCCGATCAGCGCGCTTGTGTAGAGCCCGGTCATCGCTCCCGTGCGACGTGAGAAATCGCGTCTCACCAGCACCGGCAGCAGCACGTTGCCGGTGGCGATCGCCGCGCCGGCCAGCACCGTGCCGAAGAACAGGAAGACGATGCCGGGGACGAGGCGGAACAGCAGCCCGACGAGCAGCACAACCAGTGCGCCTGCGATCGCGGTCCGGGCGCCCAGGCGGCGGGCCAGCCACGGTGCCAGCGGAGCCAGCGCCCCAAAGCACAGCACCGGCAGCGTGGTCAGCACCCCCGCCCCGGTCGCCGACAGCCCGGAATCGGTCTGGATGCGGCCGAGCAGGGGGCCCACGCTGGCCGCAGCGGGGCGGAGGTTGATCGCCACCAGAACCATTGCGATGGCCAGCAGCGCCGAGGAATCCCGGTCACCGGCTTGAGCGCTGCTCACAGGCACGAGCGGGCGACCTAAGTCTCCGGGACACCGGAGCCGCGGGTAACCCTGACGGTCATCCTGCGGTGCCGGCGGCGCTGATTGCGCCCTGTACGGCGCTTGCCGACGCGGACACGAAGTCGGCCACGCGCTCACCGATCAACACCGACGGGGCGTTGGTGTTCCCGGTCGTGACGACCGGCATGATCGAGGCGTCGGCGACCCGTACTCCCTGCACTCCGTGCACGCGGAGCTTTGGGTCCACGACCGCAAGTTGGTCGACACCCATCTTGCAGGTGCCGACCTGATGGTGGTAGGTAATCGCAGTCCGGCGAACGTACTCGCGCAGCTGCTCGGGCGAGTCGACCTCCGGACCAGGGTAGAGCTCGCGGGCTCCCCACTCGCGCAGGGCAGCGCCGACGCCGATCGTCCGGCAGAGCCCGACGGCGGCCTGCAGAGCGCGCAGGTCAGCCTCGCAGGAGAGCGTGCCGGGATCGATCAGCAGTTCGTCGCTGGGATCGGCGCTGGCGAGCCTGATCGCGCCGCGGCTGACCGGCCGGATCATCCCGGCCATCAGCGAGAAGGCGTTGGCGGGACCCTGCATCCACTTCTCATACAGGGGGACACTGAAGTGAATCGGCTGCAGGTCGGGGACGAGCAGACCAGGCTGGCTGCGCGCGAACAGGTGGCTCTGAGCCGGTGGCAGCCCGGGCGCGGGCGACTCGATCTCCCGCTCGGCGGAGAAGATCACCGGCGACAGCAGGTGGTCGTGCAGGTTGGCGCCGACGCCAGGCAGATCGCGCACTACGTTGATGCCGACATCGGTGAGGTGCTCGGCCGGGCCGATTCCGGACAGCATCAGCAGCCGCGGCGATTCGATCACGCCCGCGCACACGATCACCTCAGCTGCGTGAGCTCGCTCCAGACGGCCCCGGTGCTCCCACTCCACGCCGACGCAACGGTCGCCCTCCAGCAGCAACCGCCGCGCGTGCGCGCGCGTTTGGACCGTGAGCAGTGGGTGGTCGAGCACCGGCGACAGGTATGCCGCCGCGGTGCTGTGGCGCCGTCCGCCGCCGATCGTCAACTGCAGGTAGGACACGCCGTCGGGCTCGCCGCGGTTGTAGTCCGGGTTGAAGGGGATCCCGGCCTCCTGCGCGGCGGCGACGATCGAGCGGTGAAGCGGTGCCGGCTCGTAGTCGGTCAGGACCCGCAGCGGGCCGCCCACTCCGTGCGCCTCGGATGCCTCGCAGTCGCAGTCCTCGATCCGCAGATAGACCGGCAGAACGTCCTGCCAGGACCAGCCGAAGTTGCCCAGGCAGGCCCAATGGTCGTAGTCGGCGGGGACGCCGCGGGCCCAGATCATCCCGTTGAGCGCGCTCGATCCGCCCAGCACCTTGCCGCGGGGCCAGTGCAGCCGCCGGCCGTCGGCGTGGGGCTGGGGCACGGTGTGCGCGGCCCAGTCCTCGGGCGCGAACCACAGCTCGTGAGCTCGCGCGGGATCGTGGATCGCCGGGTTGGTGTCTGGCCCGCCCGCCTCGAGCAGCAGCACCCTGGCGCCGCGGTCAACGAGCCTGCGGGCCGCCGCCGCTCCCGCCGAACCCGCACCGACGACAATCACATCAGCGACCGGCCCATGGCTGGCAGCGATGCTGACCACGTGGCGGACGCTACACGATTTCATATATGGAATGGCCCCCTGCTAGCGTCGTTTTGGTGGTGAGACTGGGTCGTTGTGAACTTCAGGTCTTCCCCCTCTGCCTGGGTGGCAACGTGTTCGGCTGGACCGCCGACGAGCAGCAGTCATTTGCCGTGCTGGACGCCTACCTGGCCGCCGGCGGCAACTTCATCGACACCGCCGACTCCTACTCAGCGTTCGCCCCGGGCAACCAGGGCGGCGAATCGGAGACCGTGCTCGGGAACTGGTTCAGCGTTCGCGGCAATCGCGAGCAGGTGGTGCTCGCCACCAAGGTCGGCAAGATGCCGGGCGTGCAGGGGCTGGCGCCTGACACGATCCGCACCGGGGTCGAGAACTCGCTGCGGCGACTGCGGACGGACTACATCGATCTCTACTGGGCCCATGCCGACGACCCCAACACACCTCTGGCCGACACGCTGCGCACGTTCGATGAGCTCATCAAAGCGGGCAAGGTGCGCCACATTGGGGCGTCCAACTACAGCGCCGCGCGGCTGGAGGAGGCGCTGCAGGTCTCCGACCGCGAGGGGCTGGCGCGCTACATCACCGTGCAGCCCGAGTACAGCTTGGTCGAACGCGACGAATACGAGGGTGAGCTGGCCGGACTTTGCGAGCGTGAGGGCCTTTCCTGCGTGCCGTACTGGGCGCTTGCCCGCGGCTTTCTGACCGGCAAGTACCGAGCCGGAGTCCAGATCGACAGTCCCCGCGCCGGCCAGGCCAGCGTCTATCTGGACGCACGCGGCCTGCGCGTGCTTGCCGCGCTGGACCAGGTCGCCGCCGCCCACGACACGACCGTCGCCGCTGCGGCACTGGCCTGGGTCGCCGCCCAGCCCGCCGTCGCCGCCCCGATCGCCAGCGCTCGTACCACCCAGCAGCTCGATGAGTCGCTGCCGATGGCCGAGCTCAAACTGAGCAGCGGGGAGCTGGCAGCGCTGCGCGAGGCCAGCGCGACCGAGCGCGCCGCCGCCGGGTAGGCGCGTTCCGGAACCGGGTGGGCGTTGTGCCGGCCGGGTGGGCGTTGTGCCGGCCGGGTGGGCGTTGTGCCGGCCGGGTGGGCGTTGTGCCGGCCGGGTGGGCGTTGTGCCGGCCGGGTGGGCGTTGTGCCGGCCGGGTGGGCGCTAGCTCGCGCATTGCCCGAGCGGCGGATTGCACCGAAGCTGTGACTGGACTGTGTCGCCACGCGCCCGAAGCGTCGATTGTCTGTCTCGGAAGTGCAACGCGGCCGGGAAACGGCCACGTTCGGAGAGAGACTGAGTCAATGGAGCGCCGATCACCCCGAAAACATCTCACTCGCAGCGCGACGAACGGCCAGTGGGAAGGTGACGGCGACAACGATGGAAAACTTCGCAATCGCCCTTTGCGAGCTGACGAGTGCGAAGTTGCCCGGAAAACTGGCGCTTGGCCCTATCGCGCCGTCGGATCCTTGGCCGAGGTCCAGCACGCTCTTGTCACCCGCGGACAGCTGTTCGCCCTCGGCATCGGGTCAGGGGCGATCGATTACGCCTTGGAGTGCGGGCGTCTCCACCCGATGCATCGCGGCGTCTACTCCCTGGTCCCAAGCGCCGCACTCCCTCCGCTTGCGCGCGAGCACGCCGCCGTGCTTGCCGTTGGGGATGGGTCGTTCCTGAGCCACCACGCGGCGGCCGGGGTATGGGGCTTGCGACCGCCAGCGAAGGGCGATCTGGATGTGACCCTGCTCGCTGGCGACTGCAGACGCCCGGGGATCCGAATTCACCGTGTCAAGCGGCTGCAGGCCCAGGACGCGCGGATTCGCGACCGGATCCCGATCACGTCGCCGGCCCGCACGCTCCTGGACATCGCTGCAGAGCTGGCCGACCGGGAGCTCGAGCGAGCCTTCGACGAGGGGCTCGCTCGCCGGCTGACAACGGTTACCGCGATCCGCGAACTGCTCCAGCGCTACCGCGGCGCTTCGGGGTCGGCTCGCTTGCGGGCCCTCGCCGACCCGGCGCGCAAGTCCACCATGACCCGCTCTCAGGCCGAGGAGCTGTTCCTGGCCCTCGTGCGCAAGGCGCCCATACCGGACCCTGAGGTCAACGTGATGCTCGGCCCGTTCGAGGTCGATTTCCTGTGGCGCTCGGAGCGGGTGGTGGTGGAGATTGACGGCTATGCGTTCCACCGTGGCCGTTTGGCGTTTGAGCGCGATCACCGGCGGGACGCCGAGCTTCACGATGCGGGCTTTCACGTGATCAGGGTGACGTGGAAGCAGCTTACGAGCGAGCCCGAGGCGGTGCTCGTCAGGTTGGCGAGGGCGCTCACCCGGCGGTGCAGGTTCGTGAAGCGCAGACGCAACCGGGCAACTTGGCCCGCGACGTCCACGCCTCGTCGATAGGAATCGACCGCCTGCTCCGACACCAGCTCCAGGAAATGGGCGGGGCGCTGAGCCGGTTCGTTATGGACGGGCTGACCGTCGAGTTCAGCCCAGCCGTCGTCGTGGTGGAACGCGGCGGAGAGCAACGCCGCGTTCACAATCGGGCTCGGGCCGGCGAAGCGCTGGTTGCCCCAGTGCGCCGCCAACTGCCCGGCCAGACGCCCATGTTCAGGGTGGGTGATGAGCTTCAACACCGCGCCGCGCCGGGTGACCAGCACGGCCAGGCCCGTGACTCGGCGGTGACGAGCACGGCTAGCCCCGTGACTCGGCGGTGACGAGCACGGCTAGCCCCCTGACTCGGCGGTGACGAGCACGGCTAGCCCCCTGACTCGGCGGTGACGAGCACGGCTAGCCCCCTGACTCGGCGGTGACGAGCACGGCTAGCCCCCTGACTCGGCGGTGACGAGCACGGCTAGCCCCCTGACTCGGCGGTGACGAGCACGGCTAGCCCCCTGACTCAGCGGTGACGAGCACGGCTAGCCCCCTGATTCAGCGGTCTGCCGCGGATCGCCCAGCTCGCCACCGGCGAGCCAATCCGCGCCGCGCCGGTAGAGGCGCTGCACCTCGGGGCCCTTCAGCCCGGGCATGTCGCGCTTTACGTCATAGCCGAGCCCAGTCTGGATGTAGCCGAGGTGGCGGTAGCCGGCCGGGAACCGGCCGAGCTGCTCGGCGTCGAGCGCCAGCGTCGCCGCGGGGTCGACGGGGTCAATCCGGTCCTTCTCGTAGATCGGCTGGCGCAGCACGATGCCCCAGCCCCGGGGGCCGCGGGCCAGGAAGTCGTAAAAGCGCCCGGTGCAGACGACGTCGCATTGCACCTCGTGAACGGCGGCGCGCTGGGAGATCGTCATCTTGGTCTGGGCCACGGCCCGGTCGCCGGAGAGGTCGATGGTGGTGCCGCCGAGGAAGTGCAGGATGCTCACTCCGTGCTCAAAGCCCTCTCGGCTGACGCGGATGAAGTCGCCCGCCGGGCCCTGAAACCAGGTCGCCATCATGAAGCCGTCCTCGTGCCAAACGGTGGCGAAGCGCTCCCAGTCACCGGCGTCGCGCCACAGCGCCCAGTTCTCGATCAGATCTCGGATCTGCCGGCGGTCGTCGCTCATGCGAACGCGCCTCCGGGGTCGGGGATCCGGCTCGTGGGCGGGATCGGCGGTCCGGTGGCGGTCCCGCTCACATCGGGTGTGCCGTAGGTGTGGAAGGTGTCGATCGTCTTGACCCCCCACGCCTGGCCCCTGGCCCGCTCCGCCTGGGTCCAGACCACCGTCTCGTAGGCCGGGTCGTAGATGAAATGCGTGCCGGTCGTCACCTCGACGCGGTTGCCACCGGGCTCGTACACGTACAGGAACATCCCCTGCGCGACCGCGTGCTTGGAGGGCGCGGCTTCGATCGGCACGTTGGCGTCGAGGAACAGGTCGGCCGCGCGCAACAGATCATCCCGAGTGTCGACGAAGAACGCCAGGTGGTGCAGGCGGCCGCTGGCGCCGGCGTGGTCGGCCACGTAGATCAGCTCGTGGGCGGCGATCGTCAGGCTCATCCAGGCGCCGGTCTCACTGCCGTCGTCGTTGACGATCTGCTCGTAGAGCCGGAAGCCCAGCTGCTCCTGCGCGAAGCTCCGATTGGCGGCGACATCGGCGGCGAGCACGTTGACGTGGTCCAGTCGCTTGACCGCGGCGCCGCGGCCCACGAAACGCTGGGGGACATTCTTCAGCGCCGGGGTCAGCTCGGCCGGGGGCCGGTAGCGCTCGCCCTCGTAGTAGAGCTCCATCGGATGCCCGTCGGGGTCGGTGAACCGGTACGCCGGGCCGTGGCCGACGTCGCCGTCGATCCAGCCGATCCCGAGGCCGGCGGCCTCGATCGCGGCCACCCGGCGCTCCAGGGCCTCGGGGCTCCAGGCGCGGATCGCCATGTGTCCCAGCCCGGGCAGCTCTGATTCGGTCAGCTTCAGGCTGTAGCGCTGGTAGTCGCCCCAGCCGCGCAGGTAGACCGACTGCCCCTCACGGGCCTCGACCTCCATCCCGAACTGCTCGACGAAGAAGCGCAGGCTGTCGTTGGCGAACGGGGTCAGCAGCTCGGCGTGCCCGATCTGAGCCAGGTCGTGGATCGGCTCGGTCATCGGCGCGCCGCCTGCACCCGCTCGCGCAGCCCGTCGAGGTCGTAGGAGAGCTTGCCGGCGGCCAGCTTGGCGCGCTTGACAAGCTCACGCTCGGCGCGCTCGCATGAGGCGGCGAGCACCTCGTCGACGCGTTCGTACTCGACGACCGCGGCGCCGTCGGCGTCGAGCACCACCACGTCGCCGGGGCGGATCGTGGCGCCGCCCACCTGGACCGGATCGCCGATCGTGCCCGGGGTGTCCTTGACGGCGCCGCGGACCCGGACCCAGCGGGCCCAGATCGGAAGTCCCAGCTCGACGAGCTCCTCCAGGTCACGGATCGAGGCGTCGATCAGCATCCCGGCGGCTCCGTGCGCGTGGGCCTGGGTGGCGAGCAGCTCGCCCACCAGCGCCACCGGCCGGGGCTCTGGCATCGTCAGCACGATCACCTCGCCGGGCTGCACCTCGGCCATCACCGCGTGCACCATCAGGTTGTCGTCCTGACCGCAGCGCACGGTGCGGGCCGGGCCGGCGACCCTAGACCCCGGCACGACCTGGATCAGGTCGGCATCAACATAGCCGCGCCGGCCGCCGGCCTCGTAGACAGTCGCCGAGCCCAGCGCAGCCAGCTCCTGGAATCGATCCTTCGCAACCCGTTGCTCATAGTGGCCGCTCACAGGGCGCTCACCACCTGGGGTGTAACCCGCTGAAAGGCTTCGGCCTGGCGGATCTCGGAGTTGCCCGAGGCGCGGCGGGCGTGGTTGGCGCGGTGGTCGGCGCGCTCGGCGTAGTAGCTCTGCAGATACTTCTGGGCCTTCATCTCGGCCATCGCCGCAAGCTTGCGCCCAATCACTGAGGTGATGTCGACGAACGTCGTCGGGGTGAAGTTACACAGCTCGGGCTGGTGGGGCTCGAACAGGAAGAGCTCGGGTGGCCTGACCGTCGCAAACGCGCTCTGCACGCCGGCGCCGGCGGCCAGTCCCGTTGCGCGCACTACCGCCGCGTGGGCCACCGGATGGTCGGGGTTGAAGGGATCGGTGTCGGTGTGGGTGATCAGCACGTCGGGGGCGAACTCCCGGATCTCGTCGGAGATCAGCTGCAGCGCGGGAACGTCGATCTCCAGCGGATAGTCGCCGAGGTCAAGGCAGCGGAACTCGGCGCCGAGCGCAGCCGCCGCCCGCTCGGCCTCGCCGTGGCGGATCTGCTTGACGCGCTGGATCGTCTGGCCCTCCTCTTTCCACAGCTCGCCGGACTCGCCTCGCTCGCCGTAGGAGAGCGCGATCACCAGCGCGTCGCCGCCGCTCTCCGTGGTGACCGCGATCGCACCGCTCGAACGCCAGACGAAGTCGGCAGAGTGCGCCCCGATCACCAGCATCCGCCGCGCGCTCATGATGGCTGCCCTCCCGCCACGCGCCGGGTGTTCGTAACCGCCATCACGTGCACCTGCTGCTCGTCGAAGCCCGCCGCTAGCAGCCGATCGACCATCAGTGCCATACCGTCCTCCACGGGTGGATTGAAGACCTGCCCTAGATCGGTGGATAGGACCGAGTTGGCGGCGCCGGTGGCCCTGATGTTCTCGATCCAGCGCTCCCACTCGATCTTGCCGGTGTGGGGGGTGGTGAAGCACCGCTCCAGCAGCGCGCCGCGCCCGGCCAGCGCCAACTGGTCCTCCACCGAGAGATTCTGGGACGGGAACTCGGGATGGGTGATCACGATCTCTCGCACGCCCTCCTGGAGCGCGGCGTCGACAACGGCGAAGATCTCATCGCGGCCCAAATGGCCAGTGGCCAGCACCAGCTGATGCCGGGCGATCGTCGCCAGCACGGTGCGAGTCTGCGGTAGCACCGCCCCGCCGGCATCGACCACCGGTACCGGCTCGATCTCGATTTCCTGCTCGCGCAGCTCGAGCTGGAGCTTGACCCACACGGGGACCTTGGCTCCCGGCGGGGCCTCGCGCTCGTGGGATTCGTTGACCGCGTCGACGGTCGGAAACCAGACCGTCCGGGCGCCCTCGCGCGCGGCCAGTTCCACCGCCAGCGGGTTCATCCCGCCCACCGCCCGGTTGAGCGCGATCGCCCCCAGGACCCGGACCTCGGGAACCGCCGCGCTGACCACGCTGGCCCGTTCGGCGGTGGAGGTGTAATGCGACTTGAGTACGAAGCCGGCCAGACCGAGCGCCTGGAAGCGCCGCGCCAGCGTGAGATCGTCGACGATCCGAGGTACGACATCGGGCCCGACGTGGATGTGCGTGTCGTAGGCACCGCGCAGCAGCTGACGCGCTCTGTCTGACGGGGTGAGGGTCATCGGCTCTCCTGAGCGCACAAAGCTTGCGCGGGTTTCGCCGCGATCATATATCGAGGCAGAACGCAGACCAATTCCGTCACGTCACCGGCCGGGCGTTGCGGATCGTTGGCCTGGCGCTCCTCGAGCGTCCGCAGCAGCGACGCCTTGACCGCGAACACGGTGTCGGGAACCAGCGCCTACTTGAGCACGGTCAAACTCTATAGAGATGGCTAACAATGTTCAGCCTTGAAGCCCTCTTTCCGCCTTAACCCTGCTCATCTCTATAGAGTTCGGCCGATGAAAGCCGTCGTCCTGCCTCATTGCGCCCTTACGAAACGGTCACCTCGGTGAAGCGAGTCGCCGCGGGTCACGGGGTCGCGCCCGCCGAGAGCCGGCAGTCTGCGCCCGCGCCGACCACCCCGGCCGCACGGCGACGCGATCGCGATGCGGTGTCAGAGGCGGTCGATGCGCTGCGTGAGATGATCGCGACCGGCCAGATCGAACCGGGCGCCGAGCTCTCCCAGGTCAGCCTCGCTAAGACGATCGGCGTCAGCACCACTCCGCTGCGCGAAGCGCTGCGCCGTCTGGAGGCGGAGGGGCTGGTGGAATCCCGACGTAACCGCAGCCCACGCGTGCCACCGTTTGACGCGGCCGATCTGGACGCCGTGTACGGCAGTCGGATCATGCTCGAATCGCTGGGGATCGCGCTGGCGGTACCGCGGCTGGGGCAGGTGCAGCTGGAGGCCCTGCAGGCAACCGGGGCGGAAATGCGCCAGGCCACCGACCTGAACCGCTGGGACGCGCTGCACGCGGCGTTTCACATCGGGCTCATGGGTCCCGCCGGAGCGCCGCTGGGCGAGGAGATCACTCGGCTGATGGTGCGCAGTGACCCCTACCGGCGAATGTCGGTCAGAGCCAATGGCGCCGCCGGGCGGCGGCTCGGCGATCAGGAGCACGAGGCGATCCTGCGGGCCTGCGAACTGCGCCATCCGAGTGATGCGGCGCTGCTGCTCGCCCGCCACCTGGCGCGCTCGGCGCTCACCGTACTGGCCAACCTGGCCCCCGACTTCGAGCCGGTCACCGTGCGCGGAGCGCTCCAAATGGTCAGCAGCTGGGCGGGCTGAGGCATCGGCTTTCCGAGCTGAGACAGACAAATCGAGAACAGGGAGACAAAGTGTCGCTAAACGGAAGTTTTCGCATTTGAAAGGTTGAATCCCGCGTGGTGGCGCGGGATTCGGGT
>CALAQT010000259.1 GCA_937888775.1 uncultured Actinomycetes bacterium
GCTCTTCCGATCTTGGCCGGCGCGCCGCTGACCCCAGGACAGCGCGCGCGGCTGCTGCCCAACGGCCAGGCGGCGGCGCCGGCCGACGCCCCGGCGGAGGTGCAGGGGATTATCGCCGCCGGCGACCAGATCGTGGGCAGGCCCTATCTCTACGGAGGCGGACACGGCTTGGCGCTGGACCAGGTTGCGGCGGCCTATGACTGCTCCAGCAGCGTCGAGCACCTGCTCTACGGCGCACGGCTGCTGCCGGTGACCTATGACGCGGCCTCGGGCCAGCTCGAGTCGTTCGGACTTCCGGGTCCGGGGCGGTGGGTGACGATCTACGCCAACGCCGACCACGTGTTCATGTACGTCGCGGGGCTCCGCTGGGACACCCACAACGCCGCCGGACCGCAGGACGGCAGCGCGGGCATTGGCTGGCATCCGCTGGTGCGCAGCTCGGCCGGGTTCATCGCTCGCCATCCGGCGGGGTTGTAGTGGTCGGGCGGGTCGGGCGGGTCGGGCGGGTCGTGCGGGTCGTGCGGGTCGTGCGGGTCATGCGGGTTGCGCGGGCCATGCCGACCATGGTGGGCGCGACGGTGTGCCTGTGCGGCTGCGCCCCGCTCGGCGTCACGACGACCGCGTTGACCAAGACGCACGCGGTCAGCGCCGCCGCGCTTAAGCTCGCCCAGGCCGAGGTGACCCACGAGTACCCCTCACCGCCGCCGGCGCTTCAGACCGTGACCGGTGACCAGACCGGCCCGGTTGACGCGATTGAAGCCTTTGCCGGTACCTACATCAACTGGGATGCCCAGAACGTGGCCGTCCGGCTGCGCGCGCTGGCGGCGCAGAGCGTCGGTCAGGCGCGCTCGGCAATGGCGCTCGCGGCCGCCGGCGCGGCCAACGACTACGAGCTGAGACAGGGCGGGATCGCGAACGCCGGCACAGTGCAGGCGATCGCGCCGCTGCGCAACAGCGCCGATCGATTCGTCGTCGTCACGCTGGAGCGCACGACCGCCACCAACACCACCGCCTACGCCGGCCTGCGTC
The DNA here is from genome assembly GCA_937888775.1 of uncultured Actinomycetes bacterium. The sequence goes on from CALAQT010000259.1 coordinate 1,030, forward strand.
CGGCCTGGCACCTGGCCATCGCCACCGTGGTCAGGCTGAGCGGCGGTCAGTGGGCGCTGAGCGCCTGGCAGCCGGAAAACTGAGCCCGCGGCCTGGCTCGTGGGCGGTCCTCTCTTCATTGCGACGTTTCTGGCCTCGCACGGCGCAAGCCCCAGGATGGTTCAAACCCTCCCGCCTCTGCTGGCGGACCCGCATCCAAAGTGGCCCCAGCGCCTCCCCGCGCCGGGCCCGAGAGAGGCTCACTCCACCGCCGCCGGCGCCGGAAGAGGGTTACTGCACCGGCTGGCCGTTGGCGGTGAGCGCTACCTCGATGTTGCCCCGGGTGGCGTTGGAGTACGGGCAAACCTGGTGTCCGGCGGCGACCAGCTTGGCGGCCTGGTCGGGATCCTCGATCCCGGGCAGGGTGACGTCGAGCGCCACGGCGAGCTCGAAGCCGCGCTCCTGGGTGGGGTGCAGGCTGACGCGGCTGTTGACCGAGATCTCGCCGGGGTCGACGCGCTCACGGCGTGCCACGACCCCCAGCGCGCTCTCGAAGCAGGCGGCGTAGCCAACCGCGAACAGCTGCTCGGGATTGGTGCCGCCGCCCTCACCGCCCATCTCCGCCGGGCGTCCCAGGGTTACGTCCAGTGCCCGTCACTCGACCGATCGTGGCCGTCGCGTCCGCCCGTGACTGTGGCCTCCGCCGTATACAGCGCCTTGTTCATGGCATTCCTCTCCCAAGGAGGTGATTGAGCCTGCAACTATACGCTGGCCGATCAGTGCCCCAGCACGTTGCAGACGACCGCTCCCGCGAAGCACAGGACCGCCACGGCCCTGACCAGCCAGCCGGTCCGGTCGGCCATCCGGCCGGTGACCATGCCGGCGATCGCCACGATCATGCCCGCGACCGCGATCAGGGCCAGCAGAATCGCCAGGACGTGCAGCACGGCACGTGTTCTACTCTCGTTGCAGTGTCCTCGCAGTACATCTTCACGACCTACAAGCTCTCCCGGCGCTATCCGCCTGACCGTGAGGTGCTCACCGACATCTCGCTGTCGTTCATGCCGGGCGCCAAGATCGGCGTGCTGGGCTACAACGGCGCGGGCAAGTCGACGCTGCTGCGGATCATGGCCGGGGTCGACACCGAGTTCGACGGCCAGGCGCAACTGGCGCCGGGCGCGACGGTGGGGATGCTCCAGCAGGAGCCCGGCCTCGATCCGGACAAGGACGTGCGCGCCAATGTCGAGGAGGGAGCGTCGGAGATCCGCGCGCTGCTGGATCGCTTCAACGAGCTGTCGATGAACTACTCCGACGAGACGGCCGACGAGTTCTCACGCGTTCAGGAGCAGATCGACCACGTCGACGGCTGGAACCTCGACACGACGGTCGAGATCGCGATGGATGCGCTGCGCTGCCCGCCGCCCGACGCGGACGTGGCCACGCTGTCCGGCGGCGAACGCCGCCGGGTGGCGCTCTGCCGGCTGCTGCTGAGCCAGCCCGACCTGCTGCTGCTCGACGAGCCGACCAACCATCTCGATGCCGAGTCAGTGGCCTGGCTGGAGCAGCATCTGCATGACTACGCCGGCACGGTCGTCGCGGTCACCCACGATCGCTACTTCTTGGACAACGTGGCGGGCTGGATCCTCGAGCTCGACCGTGGCCGCGGAATCCCCTACCAGGGCAACTACTCAGGCTGGCTGGAGCAGAAGCGCGCCCGCCTGCAGCAGGAGGCGCGCCAGGAGACGGCCCGGCAGCGGACGATCGAACAGGAGCTGGCGTGGGTGCGTCTCAACGCCAGTGCCCGGCTCACCAAGTCAAAGGCCCGCCTGAACGCATACGAGGCGCTGCTGGCCCAGGACCGCAACGTCAAGCTCGACCAGGTCCAGATCCACATTCCCGCAGGCCAGCGGCTCGGCGACGTGGTGGTCGAGGCCGAGGCGCTGCGCAAGTCCTACGGCGATCGCGTGCTGATCGACGGCCTGGACTTCAAGCTTCCGCGCGGCGGGATCGTTGGCGTGATCGGGCCCAACGGCGCCGGCAAGACCACCTTGATGCGGATGATCACCGGTCAGGAGCAGCCTGACTCAGGCGTGCTGCGGATCGGGGACACCGTGCAGCTCGCCTACGTGGATCAGTCGCGTGAGGCGCTGGATCCGGCGCGCACCGTCTGGGAGGAGATCTCCGGCGGCCAGGACCAGATCGCGCTCGGGGACCGAACGGTCAACAGCCGCGCGTACGTCGCCGGCTTCAACTTCCGCGGGATCGATCAGCAGACCAAGGTGGGCAAGCTGTCCGGCGGGGAGCGCAACCGCCTGCACCTGGCCAAGCTGCTGCGCTCCGGTGGCAACCTGCTGCTGCTCGACGAGCCGACCAATGACCTTGACGTCGACACTCTGCGCGCGTTGGAGGAGGCGCTGCTGTCGTTCGCCGGCTGCGCGATGGTGGTCTCCCACGATCGTTGGTTCCTGGACCGGATCGCCACCCACGTGCTCGCGTTTGAGGGCGATTCGCAAGTGCGCTGGTTCGAAGGCAACTTCGAGGCCTACGAGAGCTTCCGCCACGAGCAGCTCGGTGCCGAGGCCGACCGGCCCAAGCGGATCACCTACAAGAAGCTCGTCCGCGGTTAGGCTCGCCGGTGCCCTCCCGCGCGGTCCTGATAACCGGCTGCTCATCGGGCATCGGCCACGCCACCGCGCAGCGTCTGGCGGCCGCCGGCTGGAAGGTCTATGCCACCGCGCGCCGGCCGCAGGCGATCTCCGATCTGGAGCAGCTGCGTTGCCGGACGCTTGCGCTCGACGTGTGCGACGAGGCTTCGATGAGCGCCGCGGTATCGGCCGTGACCGAGGCCGAGGGGGCCGTCGGCGTGCTGATCAACAACGCTGGCTACAGCCAGTCGGGCGCGGTCGAGAGCGTCCCTATCGACCAGGCGCGCCGTCAGTTCGAGACCAACGTGTTCGGGCTGATGCGGATGTGCCAGCTGGTGTTGCCGGGGATGCGCGACCAGGGCTGGGGCAAAATCGTCAACCTTGGCTCGATGGGCGGGAAGCTGACGTTTCCCGGCGGCGGCCTCTACCACGCGACCAAGTACGCCGTGGAGGCGATCAGCGATGCACTGCGGTTCGAGGTGCGCGGCTTCGGCATCGATGTGATCCTGATCGAGCCCGGGCTGATCAAGACGAGCTTCGGCGACGTGGCCTCGCTTCGGTGGCCGAGACCCACGGCGATGGTCCCTACGCCGACTTCAATCGCCGGGTGGCCAAGGTGACCGCCGACGCCTATCAGGGACCGATGATCAAGCTCGGAGGAGGTCCGGACACGGTGGCTCAGGCGATCGCGCAGGCACTAGAGTCACAGCGCCCCAGGGCCCGCTACCCGGTCACACCCAGCGCGCGCCTGCTGATCAACCAGCGCCGCTTCACGCCCGATCGGGTCTGGGACCTGATGATGCGCGCGCAGTTCCCGACGCCGAAGCCGTAGGGCTCTGGTCCACGGCCGGATCACCAATAGCGGTATTCAGCCGGCCAGCGAACTTGCCAGCGCGGTGTGGAGTTCAACCGCGTCAGCCACGACCGCGTCGGCTTCCAACAGGTCCTCCTTGGCGTGCGGACCCGTCGTCACGGCGATGCATCGCACTCCATCCGCCCGCGCACAAACGATGTCGCGCGGGGTGTCGCCGACGATGATCGTCCGTTCGCGCGGATACGGTCTGGCCGCACTGCCGGCACGGCGTCGGGCGATCGCCGGCAGCGCCGTCCGGTCCTCGGAGTCTGACCCGAACGCCCCCTGCCCGGGGGCGAAGTGATCGCCGATCCCGGCCCGCCCCAGCTTGAGCCTGGCCACGGGTTCGAAGTTGCCGGTCAGCAGCGCCAGCTGGACGTCGTGACGGCTCGACAGCCACTGCAGCAGCTCAGGAATCCCGGCTAGGACCCGGTCGGACAGGTCCTTTGGGCACAGCCGGACGTAGGCCCGGCAGCACTCCTCGCGAACCTGGTCGGCCCGTTCGTCGATCCGCCGCGCCGAGATCCCCGCATCGAGCAGGATGATCCGAGCGATCTCACCGTCGGTGCGCCCGGCCGGGGAAAGTGGTCCGCGCATCGTCTGTGCGTCGACGCCGTGGACGGCCCGCACGGCTTCGTGCAGAGCGTCCCGGTGTGCGCCCGCGGCGCCGCTGACCAGGGTGCCGTCGATGTCGAGCAGCAGCAGCACCGGAGGTGCGACGTGCACTCAGCGCTCGAACGTCATGCCCGGCGTCAGCCGGCGCGCGAACGCGGCGATCAGCTTCGCCGCCACAGCGATGTCGTCCAGCGCCACGAGCTCTACCGGGGAGTGCATGTAGCGGATCGGCACCGACACAAGCCCGGTGGGGATCCCCGCCCGCGAGGTGTGGACCGCGTCGGCGTCGGTGCCGGTGCCGCGCCCGAGCGACTCGACCGTGAACGGCAGCTCCTCCTGCTCGGCCGTCGCGTACAGCAGCTCGGTCACGACCGGATGCAGGGTCGTGCCGCGCGCGATCACCGGGCCCGAGCCGAGAGGGTGCTTGGTGATCGGGCCGAGCTCGATCCCCGGCTGGTCGGTGGCGAAGGTTACGTCGACGACGATCGCCAGATCCGGCTCCAGCGAGAACGCGCTCGTCCGGGCGCCGGCAAACGTAGTCTCCTCCTGCGCCACCGCCAGCGCCACCACGTCGCCCGGAGCGCCGCCGGCCTCGGCCACCAGGCGGGCAGCCTCGGCGGCGACGAAGCAGCCGATCCGGTTGTCCAGCGAGCGCGCTACCAGGCGGCCGTTGGGCATCTCCAGCGGCTCGGCGTCGATCACCGCGACGTCGCCGATCCTGACTCGCCCGCGGGCATCGTCGCCGTCCTTGGCGCCGATGTCGACGTGCAAATCCTTCAGATCGGGCACGCTCTTGCGGTCATCGCCCTTGATCAGATGGATCGGCTTGCGACCGATCACGCCGCTGACCGCCCCATCGCGGGTGGCGATCCGGATCCGCTGGCCGACCAGCACGATCGGATCCCAGCCGCCGACCTCGCCAAAGCGCAGAAAGCCGTCGTCGTCGATGTGGGAGATGTGGACGCCGATCTCGTCGATGTGCCCCACGATCGCCAGCGTCGGACCGCCGGCCGTGCCGGGCACGCGCGCATAGGACGAGCCCACGCTGTCGCTGCGGACCTCCTGCGCGAACGCGGAGCAGCTCTCGCGCCAGACGCGCGCCGGGTCGCTCTCGTGACCCGAGGGTCCCGGGGCGCTGACCAGACGACGCAGTAGCTCAGGCGTTGACACGTCGCACAAGGGTAGTGGCGCGGGCGCTCACGTCGCCAGCAGCTGCCGGAGCACGAACTGCAGAATCCCGCCGTGCTGGAAGTAGCGCTGCTCCTTGGGCGTGTCGATCCGGACCGTGACCTCGAACTCCAAGGGCGCTTGCGCCCCGGAGTCGGCCTTGACCGTCAGCTGCCGCGGGATGTCCTTGCCGCCTGACAGCCCCGCGATGCTGAACGTCTCCTGCCCGGTCAGCCCCAGCGACTCCACCGAGTCGCTGTCTGAGAACTGCAGCGGCAGCACGCCCATCCCCACCAGGTTTGAGCGGTGGATGCGCTCAAAGCTCTGCGCGATCACGGCGCGGACACCGAGCAGGCGCGTGCCCTTGGCGGCCCAATCCCGCGACGATCCCGAGCCGTACTCCTTGCCGGCGAGCACGATCAGCGGCGTGCCGTGCTCCAGGTAGCGCATCGCCGCGTCGTAGATCGGCATCTGCTCGTGCTGGTCATCGCCCAGGTAGATCGTCACCCCACCCTCGGGAAGAGAACCCCCGCCGTCGGATTTCAGCTGGTTGCGCAGGCGGATGTTGGCGAACGTGCCGCGCATCATCACCTCGTGGTTGCCGCGGCGCGACCCGTAGGAGTTGAAGTCCCTGAACTCCACGCCGTGCTCCTTCAGATACTCGCCGGCTGGGCTGTCGCGCTTGATCGAGCCGGCCGGGGAGATGTGGTCGGTGGTTACGCTGTCGCCGAGAATCGCCAGTACCCGCGCTCCCTCGATGTCCTCGATCGGCTCCGGCTCGGCGGGCAGGTCCTCAAAGAACGGCGGGCGCCGGACGTAGGTGGAGTCATCGGACCAGGCGAAGCTGTCGCCGGTTGGCACCTGCAGCGAGTTCCATCGCTCGTCGCCGTCGAACACCTCGCCGTAGCTCTTGCGGAACATGTCGGACTGAACCGCGTCAGCCACCGTCTGGGCGACCTCGGCGGCGGCGGGCCAAATCTCCTTTAGGAACACCGGCTCGCCATCGTTGCTCTCGCCCAGGGGCTCGTCGTAGAGGTCGATGTCCATCGTGCCGGCGAGCGCGTAGGCGACGCACAACGGCGGCGACGCGAGGTAGTTCATCCTCACGTCGGGATTGATGCGGCCCTCGAAGTTGCGGTTGCCCGACAGCACCGAGACGACCGCCAGATCGCTGTCGCCCACGACCTTGGAGATCTCTTCGGGCAGTGGGCCGCTGTTGCCGATGCACGTCGTGCAGCCGTATCCGACGAGGTTGAAGCCGAGCTCGTTGAGCGGCTCCGTGAGCCCGGCCCGGTCCAGGTACTCGGTCACCACCTTGGATCCAGGCGCCAGCGAGGTCTTCACCCACGGCTTGACCTTGAGGCCCTTTTTGACCGCATTGCGGGCGAGGATCCCCGCGCCCACCATCACCGACGGGTTCGACGTGTTCGTGCAGCTCGTGATCGCGGCGATCACCACGTGGCCGTGGTCGAGCTCGGTCTCGGTCCCGTCGGCCAACGTCACCGGGGCCCGGGCCTGACGGCGATCGGCCACCTGAGTCCCGCCGGTGCCGCCCGACGGCCCGTGGCCGGCGCCGTTGGGGACGTGGCTGGACACCGGATCGCTGGCCGGGAAGGAGGCGGCCAGCTGCCCATCCTCTTCATCTTCATCGGGCATCAGGCCCTCCAGCGCCATTCGGAAGGCCGGCTTGGCCTCGGTCAGCGAAACGCGGTCCTGGGGGCGCTTGGGTCCAGCGATGCTCGGCACTACGTCGGCGAGATCGAGCTCGAGATTGTCGCTGAATGTGGGAACCTCGGAGTCCTCGTCGTGCCACAGCCCCTGTTCCTTGGCGTAGGTCTCGACCAGCTCGATCAGAGCCTTGGGCCGGCCGGTGAACTCCAGGTAGCGCAGCGTCTCGGCATCGATGGGGAAGATCGCGCAGGTGGAGCCGAACTCGGGTGACATGTTGCCGATCGTCGCCCGGTCGGCGAGCGGCAGCTTCTCCAGTCCGGCGCCGTGGAACTCCACGAACTTGCCCACGACGCCCCGCTCACGCAGCATCTCGGTCACCGTCAGGACGAGGTCGGTGGCGGTTGCGCCCTCGGGCAACTCGCCGGTGAGCTTGAAGCCGACCACCTGCGGTATCAGCATCGACATCGGCTGTCCCAGCATCGCCGCCTCCGCCTCGATCCCGCCGACACCCCAGCCCAGCACGCCGAGCCCGTTGATCATCGTGGTGTGCGAGTCGGTGCCGACCAGTGTGTCCGGATAGGCCAGGCTGCGCTCCTCGTCGACGAACACCACGCGGGCCAGGTATTCGAGGTTGACCTGGTGCACGATCCCCGTGTCGGGCGGGACCACGCTGAAGTTGTGAAATGCGCCCTGTCCCCAGCGCAGGAACGCATAACGCTCTTGGTTTCGCTCGAACTCCAACTCGGCGTTGCGGGCAAACGCCTGATGGGTGCCGTAGGCGTCAACCTGGACCGAGTGGTCGATCACGAGCTCGGCCGGGACGAGCGGATTGATCTTGCTCTGCTCGTCGCCCATCTCGCCCATCGCGTCGCGCATCGCGGCCAGATCGACGATCGCCGGGACGCCGGTGAAGTCCTGCATCACCACGCGGGCGGGTGTGAACGCGATCTCCTGGCTGGGCTCGTCGCTGGCGTTCCATTTCGCCAGCGCCTCGATATCCCGGGCGCAAATCGCCTCGCCGTCCTCGTTGCGCAGCAGGTTCTCCAGCAGGATCTTCAGTGAGAACGGCAGCCGGGCGACGTCGTATTTGGCCTGCAGCGCGTCGAGGCGGAAGATCTCGTAGGACCGCTCGCCGACGCTCAGCGTGGCCCTGGAATCAAAGCTGTTGGCGGACATTCGAACTCCATGTTTTCAGAGGGTTACTCGTACTGTAGGACCCCCCGTGATCTCGAGCGTTCTACGTGAGCGCAGCGGTGACCCCGCGCCGCGCGCCACCAGCATGGAGCTGTTCTTCGAGCTCGTGTACGTGTTCGCATCACGCAGCTGTCCGATTTCCTGTTCCGGGGTGGGCAGCCCTCGCTGCGGGGTGCACTGGAGACGCTGATCATGTTCACGGCGGTCTGGTGGGCGTGGAACTACCCCGCCTGGGCGACCAACTGGATCGATCCTGAGCGCGCGCCGGTGGCGCTGCTGATGGTCGTGCTGATGGCAATCAGCCTGGTGATGTCGGCGGCGATCCCTTAGGCGTTCGGCGCCCGCGGCCTCCCGTTCGCGGCCGCCTACGTCTGCATCCAGCTGCTGCGCAGCGGCTTGATGGTGGCGGCGTTCGGGGCGCAAGCAACGGATGGGTCCTAACTACGCCCAACTGCTGGTGTGGTCGGCGATCGCCGGAGTTGCGTGGATCGTCGGCGCGTTGCAGGCCGGGGACGCGCGGATCCTGATCTGGATCCTGGCGATCGTGCTCGACGTGGGGGCGCCGATGCACGCGTTCCGGCTGCCGGGCGTAGCGCCGACGCCGATCGGGGATTGGACGCTGGCCAGCGCCCATCTCGCCGAGCGCTGCCAGCTGGTGCTGATGATCGCGCTGGGCGAGTCGGTGCTGCCGTTGGCCTGGCCTTCTCACAGCAGCGGGGCACGTTCGCCGTGGACGCATCGTTCGTGATCGGGTTCATCCTCACGGCATCGCTGTGGGTGACCTACTTCCTGCGCCACGCCGAGCGCGGCGCAGAGGCGATCTCTCGATCGATGGTCGATTCGGCCCGCGCCGTCGGGCAGGTGCGGGACTTTGGCTCCTACACAGCTCTTAGCGACGTCTTCGCCGGGGCTTCGATCGATTGCCGATCCTGATGCGTGCAAACGCCAGCCGCATCCAAGGAGATCAGCATGACCATCATGGCTCGCACACTCGCGGGTCTCGCCGCCGGTGTCCTCGGTGCGCTTTTCGCCGCAGGCGCCTATGCCGAGGTGACCAGGGCGCCTGACCAGCCGTGAAGCGCAGCGCTCTTAGCTTCTTCTCACTCCAAGCCCGCATCCTGACGCCGTGAGCTCTGACTCGATCTCGTATCCGGCGCGGCTGCGCGCGCCGCGGCGCGCTCGTGTGCTGCCCGCCGTCGCGCAGCGCCTGCGTGCGCGCCCTGAGCTGCTCGGGGTGCTGAGCGTGGCAGCGGTGCTGAACCTGTGGGGACTGGGGATCAACGGCTGGGCCAACACCTACTACTCGGCCGCGGTGCGCTCGATGAGCACGAGCTGGCACGACTTCCTGTTCGCGTCGATGGACAAGAGCGGGCTGATGACCGTCGACAAGCCGCCGCTGAGCCTCTGGGTGCAGGCGCTCTCGGCGCGGATCTTCGGCTTTCACCCGCTTAGCGTCCTGATCCCGCAGGCGCTGATGGGAATCGCCGCGGCCGGCCTGATCTATGACCTGACGCGCCGGTGCTTCGGACGGGTGGCCGGCTTCGTCGCCGGGATCGTGCTGGCGACGACGCCGATGACGGTGGCCATCTCCCGCCACAACAATCCCGATCAGCTGCTGATTCTTTGCTGCGTGGCGGCCCTGTGGCTGGCCCTGCGCGCGCTGGAGACCGGCCGCACGCGGTGGCTGGTGCTGTGCGGCGTCTGCATCGGGCTCGGCTTTGAGACCAAGATGGCCGTCGCGCTGATGATCGTCCCCGGGATCACCGCGGCCTACCTTTGGGTAGCGCCCTCGCGCCTGCGTGCCGCTCGGCATCCGGATTGGCCGGCGCGCGAGGCATCCGCTGGGCGGGTGCGCGCCGTCGGTCAGCTGCTCTGGGGAGGTCTCGCGATGCTCGTCGTGGGCGGCGCGTGGCCGCTGCTGATCTCGCTGACGCCGGCCGCCGATCGCCCCTGGATCTCCGGCACGGCGGACAACAGCATCTGGTCGCTGATCTTCAACTACAACGGTCTCGGGCGACTCGCCGGCCAGACCGGCGGGCCCCAGTCGTTCGCCGGTGGCGGTGGCGGTGGCGGCCCGTTCGGTAGCGCCACGGGTGTCTTTCGCCTGCTGCAGTCCGGCCTGGGCGACCAGGCCGGATGGCTGCTGGGATTCGCCCTGGTCGCCGGGCTGGGGGTGTTGGTCGCCTCCCGTCTGCGCCGCAGCGATCCCCGCACCGGCTGGTTGATGGCGATCGGCGGAGCTTTCCTGGTCTCGGCGATTGCATTCAGCTTCGCCAAGGGCATCTTCCATCCGTACTACGTTTCCTTCCTGGCTCCGTTCACCGCGGCGCTGGTAGGCGCCGGGGTCGGTCAGATCCTCCAGGGCGACCGTCATGTCCGCTTCCTCGCCCCGCTGGCCTTGGCCGGCGCGGCGGTCACCGAACTGGTCGTGCTGGGCAATCTCGGCGGTCAGCTCGGGTGGGCAAAGCCGCTGGTGATCGGTTTCGCCGTGGGCGGCGCGCTGCTGCTCGCGCTGGGACTTTCAGCGCGGGTCCGGTTGGCGGTAGTGGGCATCGCGCTAGCGGCGCTGCTGGCCGCGCCCGCCACCTGGGCGGCCGATACGCTCGGCCACGCCACCAGCGGCACCTTCCCCAGCGGCGGCCCCGCCAGCGCCTCGATCGGCGGACCGGGCGGGTCGGGCGGCTTCGGGCGCGGCGGTTTCGGAGCCGGGCGGTCCGGC
>CALAQT010000260.1 GCA_937888775.1 uncultured Actinomycetes bacterium
GCAGGAGGCACTCGCCGACGCGGCGGGAATCAGCGTGCGCAGACTTCGTGAGATCGAAGCGGGCAAAGCCAATCCGACCTGGCACGTGGCCGACTGCATCGCTCGTGCGCTCGGATGGTCGCTCGCTGAACTCGCCCAGCGAGCCGACGAACTCGAGACCGAGGACCGACGGCCGACCAACGCGCCGCTGCCGCCGCGCGGCTGAGCGGCGGATCGCACCCCTGACATCCCTGTGATCCCCTCCATCGGCTCCTCCTGTTAGCCACTTCAGGCTGACGAGCATATACCCGACTGTCCGCAATCGTCGAGGAGCTGCGCACGAGCGAATGAGCTGCCCGGCCGAGGTCGCGAACGGATCGGAGCGGAGATTGAGGTCGCCGCGCGATCCGCGTGGTCGGCCGATGCCTGACAGCACCATCTCCGACTAGGTAGCAGTCACGGGCGAGGCGCCGCTACGGCCTCCTCCGCAGCACGTGAGCGAGCCCTACCTGATGTCTCATCACCTGGCCGCTCACACGAGGCAATAGCGGCCTGTCACAAATCTCGCGCACGCGCATCTATAGGTTCGGCGCGGCAGTGAGCCCGGCCGCTCGTGTCGAGCAACGGGGTGACTTGGATGCCGCCGTGTCTGGCTGGGCCCAGCGCGGCCGAGCCTCTAGTGCGACGGCAGACAACCAAATCCACGAAAGGAAACCTGCCCCATGTCCCGATTCCTCCGCGATCGTCGCCTGACGGTCCTCGCCATCTCGCTCGCCGCAGCGTTCGTCCTGGCTCTCTCTACAGCCGGCGCTGCCTCCGCTTTCAGCGAAGGCTACGGTGGATACGAAATCTGCGGCTCCAACTGTTACATCCAATCCAGCAAGGCGCACACGTTTTACTTCAACGAAGGCTCGTCTACAGGCTCGCCGTATCTCGCGTGTCAACTCTTTAACGGCGGTCACAACGAAGTGAGTCACGGGTACGGCTACTGCGATGTCTACTACGGCGGGGGCGAATATGTGACGGCCCGCGTCTACAACCAGAGCGGCACGTCCCACGTTGTCGGTGGCTACGCGGGAACGTAAGAGCCCACACAGTGCCACGAATCCAGCAAGCCACGACTACTTCAGGAAGGTAAAAGATGATGACAATCGGAAGCCGCAAAAGCCTGCTGGTCGCCGGCGCCGTCGCAACCGCGCTCGCCGTGAGCGGTGCGGGGGCCTACGCCGCCGCAAACTCGGGAACCGATGCCGGTCCCGGTGAACAGGCCGCGACCGTCGCTCCCGGCCCGGAACGCCAGCTACGGGCCAACGGATTGAACGCGTCCGAAGCGCAGCCGCTGTTCTCCCTCGCCAACGGCGAGCGCGTCGGCCTCGTGTCCAACGCTGTCACGAAGTGCCTGGTGCGCAGCCTCGGCAGCCGTTTCGCCGGTGAAACGTGCGCTACGACAGCCGAGATCGCGGAAGGGCACGCCGTCTCGGTGGGCGACGAATGCGGCTCGACCGGCAAGAACCTGATGGAGATCACCGGGCTCGCGCCGGAAGGAGTGGTCAGCGTTCGTCTGATCAGCAGCGACGGAACATCACGGAGCACGTCGGTCCTCAGCGGGGCCTTCAAGTTCGACGGGACCAACCCCGCGGCGGGCGCGCCATACCCCACGGGTCTCGAATGGCTGGGCAGCAATGGCAGCGGCGTTGGGAGTGCCGGCCTTCCGGTCAACGGGGACCAGTTCTGCGAGCCCACTTCCTAGCAGCGGCCCAAGGCACAACGCGTGTGCCGCACCGGGCGCGGTGCGGCACACGATGCAGGGCCGCTCGCCGAGGCCAGGCGTTTAGCGATGCGCGAACAGCAGCCGCTCGAAGGACCGGCTCGGCGAGGCGGCAAGCGGGCTGGGCGCCACGATGCTGTGTTTTGCTGTGACCGATAGTTTGGCAGGGGCGCGCACGGCGACCGGCTGTCCATAGCCGGTGAAGTCGGTAACGGTGGTGATGCTTGCTTCTCCGGCTGAGGATGCGCCCGCGACAGTCTCGTCGACCCGCCGAGGGCGTCCGTGACGGTCGAGCCAGACCGTCAGCGTCGCGCCGATGCCCCGGTAGGACGCCGGCTGGCTGGCTGCGCCCGGCGAGGCGCTCAGGAGGGACGCGAGGTTGGTCTGGAGTCGATAGAGGGTGGTCGGTACGCCGTCGAGGTCTTCCGTGTCCACGACCTTGACGGGAGCGCGGGTGCCGCCAAGCTCGTCCAGCAGCACCAGCGGGCTCGTGAACTCCTCGCTTTCGGGAGCTGACGCGAACGTGGTAACGGCTTCGTGCGCGAGCGGGAACCCGAGCCACCGGATCGGTGCACGTGGACTGCGCCCACCAGGCAGCTGCGCGATGTAGAGGACCCCGTCGACGCGACGCTGCTCGATGGCGCCGCCGCCCGGGCCCAACTGGAGCGTCGTGCGGTAATTTCGTCGTGCGAAGTCGATTTCGCCGTGTTCGGTGAACCGCCCCTGCTGGCCGCCGTTGACCGTGATCGTGATCGTGGAGTGGAAACGAACGGATTCGGACGCGGCGGCCGCCGCGGGAGCGCGATTGACCGGGGAGAGCGCGCGGGCCACTCGGCCCGTGACCAAGAGAGCGAGGACCGTGATCAACCCCGCGGCGAGCGCGCCTGAGACTGAGATGCGCCGACGTCGGCGCCCGGGCGGCGTGACCCGCCGGTCGGCGCGCTCGAGATCGCGCAGTTGCGCCCCGATCCTCTCGAGGACCGGCAGCCGCCAGGGATCACGCGACTCGGGGCTCATGCCTCGAGCCTTTGGATCGCCTCATGCAGGTCAGCGCTTGTCCTCAGAACACGCAGGGCGCGCGACGTGCGGGTCCGGACCACATCGTTTGAGACTCCCAGCTTCTGGGCGATCTCCTCGTAGCTGAGGTCATCGATGAAGCGCAAGCGGACCACCTCCCGCTGGTCGTCAGGCAGCACCTCGAGCGCGTGCCCTATCTCCTCGCGAAGTTCCTCCGCGGCGATCAACCGCTCGACTTCCAGCAGTTCCTCCTCGCTCAGAGCGAGGTGCTCAAGCCCCAGCCGCTGTACGGCGGCGAGCTCGACGGACCTCGCGCGCCAGTGCTGCGCCAGCTCGTTGCGTGCGATCCTCCACAGCCACGCGGCCGCCTGCTCGTCGCTCGCGCCGCGAAACTCCCGCCGGTGCTCGAAAGCCTTCGCGAACGTCTCGGCCGTGAGGTCAACCGCCCGCTGGGGATCGCCCGTCCGTGTCGCAAAGAAGCAAAGCACCTGGGGCGCCATCTGCTCGTAGAAGTCGGCGAACGCGTCGGGCGACGCTCGTGAGCGCGCAAGCAAGCCGGGCAGGCCATTCGTGAGTCGACCCCTCATCCTCATCACATCGGCGGGGTTGACGCGGCTCTCGGGCGCGCGGGACGCGGGCGATCCAATTGCGATCGTTCCATCGGGGACAACATGGCCACTGACGATACGACCGATGCGCCTTTTCGTCGCAAGATGCGGGCGCTCGAGGCGAATCCCCTGCAATTCAGGAAAGTCCAGATAGGAGGACGGTTCGCCGTCAGCCGCCCCGGACACCCCGCTGATCGCCGGAGAAGAGCCGGCTCCGTGGGCGGCCAGCCCTCGTCACAAATCTCGCGTTCGCGCATCTATACGTCCGGCACGGAGAAGAGATGGCTTTTGGATAACAAGACATGTACTGCACCTGGGCGCCTGCGTCCGGGTAAGAACGGGCTGCCGCGCGCCCAGGTGACGGAGATTCAGCGCGGTCGAATGCTCGCGGCCGCGGTCGACGCGGTGCAGGACGTGGGCTACGCGCGAATGACCGTCGCGCACGTCATCGGCCGGGCGAGGGTCTGCCGGAAGACCTTCTACGACATCTTCGCCGACCGTGAGGACTGCTTCCTGGCCGCGTTCGAGCAGACGCTCAGCCAGGCGAGGCTAATCGCGCAAGAGGCATACGAGGGCGACTCCGGTTGGCGCGATGGCATCCGCGCGGCGCTGGCGAGGGTGCTGATGTTCATGGACGAAGAGCCCGGACTGGCCAAGCTCTGCGTGGTCGAGGCGCTCGCCGCGGGCGAGAGGGTCCTGGACCGCCGCGCCCAGGCGCTCGACGAGCTCGCGCAGGTCATCGACCGGGGGCGCTTGTCCACGCACGCCACGCGCGAACCGCCGGCGCTCACAGCCGAAGGCATCGTGGGCGGGATCTTCGCGGTGCTCCACACGCGCCTGCTCGAGGAAGGCGGGCAGCCGCTCACCGATCTGCTCGGCTCCTTGATGAGCATGATCGTGCTCCCGTATCTCGGAGCGACGGCCGCCGGCCGCGAACTGAGCAGGCCGGCGCTCGAGGTTCCGCGAGGCAAGCGCTCACGCGGGCCGGCGAGGAGCAGAGACCCGCTTGAAGGTCTGAACATGCGCCTCACCTACCGCACGGTGCGGGTTCTGATGGTCATCGCCGAGCATCCGGGAGCGAGCAACCGCGAGATCGCGGAAGGCTCGGGCATCGTCGATGAGGGCCAGATCTCCAAGCTCCTGACCAGGCTCGCGGGGCTGAATCTCGTCGAGAACGATGGCGAGGGCCAGGAGAAGGGAGCGGCCAACGCATGGCAGCTGACGGCGCGCGGCGCGCAGGTCGAGCGAGCCACCCGCCCGCGCTGAGCAAGGTTGGCTCACGCCGACGGTGGTGGAGCGGATTCTCGCGGGCCGCGTCGGCCGTGAGGTGCGACGGACGGTGGCGAAGCGGCGGTTAGGTGTTCGCCTGATGTGGAGGTGCCTCGGGCGTGGCCACGATAGCCGCCAAGAGCAGCTCGGGCACGCGGCTCAGACCGATCTCCAGCAATCTGTCGAGCGGCGCGGCGAGCTCGGACGAGTCATAGTCGAGTGCTCGCAGCCATCCGGCCGGCTCGTAGCGCGCGAGCATCGAGAGGCCGAAAAGCAGCACCCACCACGTCAGCAGCGATGAGAGCGCTACGCCCCCGACAGCTGGTCGCAGCCAACGCGCCTCGAAGCCAGTGCCGCCGGGTGCGATGCGCTCGAGGGTGCTGACGTGGCCGTCAATGTTCGGAGCATCCGCTTGCCACCGGAACAAGAAGCCAGCGCCATGTTCGGTGTGATTTTCAACATTCGACAGACCTTGCGGCTGATACAGCCCCGAATCGCAGGCGGTCGGATACCGCTCGGCCAAGTACCGCGCGAGCTCGTTCCCCGTGCCAGAGAAGCCGACCACGGTGACGTAGACGTGCCCTGCATCAGTCAGCAGGCGCACGTTCTCGGCCCCCGGACTGTCGGGCACGAGCAGCAACGGGGACGGCCCCGCATCGAACGATGCCGGCAGCAGTTCGGATACGTCGGGGAGCGAGGACCAGAGGGCGCCGATCGTCGCGGCTTCGGCGAACACTTCGCTGCGGCTTGCATCAGCCACTCCGGTGACGGAGTCCACCGCTCTCCCATCCTTGCTTGCACCAGCCGTCCGCTTCACCTCGATGTCGAGCGGCGCGGGGTCGAGCTCAGGGGCCGAGAGCCCGTGCCCGCGCAGACGCCAAGCGCCCTCGGCGTGCCCCGCCGCGACGGCACGCCCCGCCTGGCTCAAGGCGTAGAACAGAGGCAGCGGCCGTGACGCCGAGCCAACCACCGATGCAGCCGCGATCAGCTCATCGAACTGCGCGAGCGCCGCGCCGTAGACTCGCCGCCGCTCCTCATCGTCGCGCGCATGGCCTGGCGGCGATGCACGAGTTGCACGGATTCCGTAGAGGCTGTCGGAGGGCATCGGCGAGGTTCATGCCAGCACCCCCGCCGGACGCGAGCAGCACGCGGACGCGCGTAGCCCGTAGAGGACGCTGCATCCTGGCCATAGCCGAGGCCCGAACCCCATCGTACTCTCGTTCCCGCGGGCTCGACGACCCGGCGGAGCTGGTGCGTGGGCTGCAGCCGCCGGACGGCGCAGAGGGAGATTCAAGCTAGCGCGCTGGATCTCGGCTGGCACGCAGAGGGGGGTCGGCCCGGTGTAGCGCGGCCGACCCCCCTGCTAGCCAGTCACTTCCTAGGCGTGAGTGATTCAGCCGGTGCCGACCCCTGGCCGGGGAGGCGTGCGCCACGCTGAGACGTTCGTGGTTTCGGTAACGCCATTTGGCAGTGTGAAGCTGACAGATGACGGGATCTTGAGGTCTTCGTACACCGCGAAGTTATTCGTTACCGCGACAGTGTGAGAAGAACCGTCACTATCCGTAATGACCACGCTCGCTACCCCATCAGGCACCAACGTCAATATGTAGGGATGCGCGTATTCATTCGCTTCGTACAGCGATACGGCGCCTTTTGCTTCAACTTCGGCCGCCCTGCCGCACCCTCCGTGTCCGCCGCTCGGGGTGCGTACCCAGAAGCAGTCGTCATTCGTCGGGCTGTGCCGACGGCCAACGAAGATTTCGTTAGTGCCCTGCACCTCAACCAACGACACGCCCGAAACGCCGGCCATGATCCTTGGCGTCGTCACTCCTGCACTGTGCGCGCGGTGTAGGGGATGAGAGAAGACGCTGATTGGCCACCTGGGTATGCGCGCCTTACTACCCGCGAAGGCACCTGTTGCGAGAGCGGACCCCACGATCGCGGCAACAGCGACTATCAACAGCATCTGGACTCTGGTATGCAACTTGCGCATTAGACTATCTCCTGTTCTGCGTGCGCGGGGTTAACAAGAGTAATTGTCCTGATGGCCAGCCTGATGTGCCCCGGACTCGATGTTGTAAACCTCTCCGTGGCCCGGAACTGTTCCTGCGTCGGTGCACACGGCTGTGGTGTAGAACCCAATACATTCGTGGCCGACAGAGTTGTAGTTTCCCCCTCCGTTGTTTTTCCAGAGCGTGTCACAGACATTATTGTACGTGTAGTCGACGACTTCGTTGTACCTGACCTGGCTTTGGTTTGGTCCGTTTTCGGTCGCGCAGAACGAACATTGGTAGTTGGCTTCCGTTCCCGATGCCGGCCCAGCCGCAAATGCAGCAATGACCGCAGCGGCAACGAATACTTGAGCCGGTGCCTTCAGTGCGCGCCGGCGAATACGGCCTGCCTGCGGCGTCTCTTTGTTGCCCCGCTCGGAGCTCATCGCGCTTCTCCTTCCGGAAGTCGATATCCGTCTTACGTTTGGGCCGCCAACCAGGCGCCGAAAGCGCGCGCCAACTCTGATGAGATCGGTCATCTTCCTCGGTACCTCCGTTCGCGCATGTTGGCATAAAGTCAACGATCAGCCGTCGGCAGAGATCGGCGACATCGCCGGCACCGCGAGCTGCGTCGGCCCTATAGATGCACGAGCGCGAGATTTGTGACGAGCGCAGCACCGACGGGCACGTGCCGATCCGCTGAGAGATCTCGCGCGGAGCACCGAGCGATCGACTCATCTTTAGGAACCCTTGAGGGTCTGTGGCAAATCGGCGCGTCCCATTTTGTGGACTTTCCTGAGATGCAGGCGTTTCCTATCCGGTCACCGGCATCGGCCGCCTGGGCACGCAACCGGGCCAGATATTCCGCACCTCCTGGTAACACGACGACACCCCGCTAAGTGCTAAAAGCTTGCGTATCTCTTCGCGTTCGCGCTGCTAATAACGGAGGAAACGATGTCTCTTGTTCTGGAGATCGATGCATTCAGCGGCAGACCCAATCCCACTGTCGAGCTTGACGATGATGAGGTCAACGATGTCGTCGAGCGACTTCGTCCGCAGGCGCGTCTGGCGCCGGTCCCCGACCTCACGCCTCCGTCGTACCTCGGATACCGCGGTGTCATCGTGCGCGGCGCCGATGCCTACGTTCCCGACCTCCCCGACTCGTTCAGGCTGCTCGGCGAGACGATCACGGGTCCTGGCCTCGCGCACCAGCCGGCGGACATCGCGGTCGAGGAGCTCATCACGGGTCCCGAGGGCCCGTTTCGCAGGCTCGAGGAGCCCGAGCTCCTCGCGCGTCTGCGCGAGCTGGTTCCCAGCGCGCGGCGAGAGATCTACGAATGGCCGTGGTGGAAATACCTGCCGTGGCCGTGGGTCAACCCCTGCGAGTGCGCGCCGCTGTACGAGCCGGCTTGGTGGAACGTGCCCGCGCGCCAGCCGGTCAACAACTGCTACAACTACGCGACGAACTACCGAACGGACACGTTCGCGCAGCCTGGCAAGGCCGCCGGCGCAGAGTACACCTCGTTCACGTGCGCGGACGTAAGCGCCGCGGCCCTCGCCGACGATCTCATCGCCGACGCGACCGAGAGCAACACCTGTCCGGCGAACGGCCATCTCGTCGCGCTGGTGATCGACCCGGGCTGGGACTTCCACTGGTACCGGAAGGGCAAAGACGGCATGTGGACGCACAAGCCCGGGAGCACGCCGGTCACGAACGTCGACAACTCCGGCAACGCGATCGCCGATCCACGCACCGCCAACCGCGGACCGTACACCGACTTCTGCACCTTCATGATCGTGATGCATGGCCACATCAAGATCGCCTGACCGTTGGACCGCCTCCGCCGATCTGTTCTCCGGGCGCCCCAATCCAACCTGGAACGTTCCAGCGGTGCTGGCACACGAGCTCGTGAGGATATGGTCCGAGCTCCCGCCGACGTCGCCCGCGCCCAGCAAGGCGCCAGCGCTCGGGTACCGTGGCTGCGCACTTCGCGCCCCGGACGGCCGCGTGTGGCGCGCGGAGAGCGGCGTTGTGGCCGCAGCCGGCGCGCAGAGCTCGCAAGCCCGTAGAGACGACGTACGGGCCTGGGAGCGGCGTCTCCTGGAAACGGCGCCCGATGGCGCGTTGCCGGCGGATTGGAGTCTTCGCGATCTTGCGGAGTAGCTCGCGGTGGGGGTCGCACAGACGCATTGGATTAAGCGCCAGGACGAGCAGTGACCGTGCGCCAGTACGCGGCGGCGAGGGCGCTCGCCTGCTCGCTGGTGCCGGTGAACGCGGGCGCCATCCAGCCAGGTTCGTGCAACTTGAATGGCAGCTCTTCGAGGTCGACGTCGAACTCGGCGAACCCGTCGAGCCGCAATCCCATGCCGACGATCGCCGCGGTGCTAACCGGCGGATAGCCGAACAGCAGCCCAGCGCGCGCCCACCCGCCCGGGTCATTCGGCAACGCATCGGTGCTCACGTCCACGTCGCAGGCGAACGCGCTGAACGGCAACGCCGCGACGCGACGCAGCTCTTCACAGACCCGGCGGAGCACCGCCTCCTCATCGCGATCGGCGAGGTAGGCACGCCAGTCGCAGATCAGCGCCTCGACGTCCAGGCGCTCGCCGACGACGCCAGTCATCGCGATGATCAATGTCCCCGGACTCGCGCCACGGCGCACCCCCATGCCCTGCTCGAGCAAGCTTGCGGCCAGCTGCGCCAGCTCCGCACCGCCCGCGATCGCGGTGAACGGTTTGCCCCCAGCGCAAAGCCGGGGCAAATCCTCGCCCACGCTCCGCGCCGTCCCCACACTGAGATTCCTCGCAACATGCGCAGCGCTCTCGAAGCATGCGTCGATCCTCGGCGCCCGATAGACGACGTGCAAGCCGCCGCCATGATCCACCGCGAGCTGCTCGCTACCGGCCGGGCACGGCGGAAGACGATCGAGCGTCGGGTACCACATCAGCAGAGGGTATGCGCGAGCGCTGTGCGTGCGGCTGCTGTCGCGTGCTGGACTGCCGCGCTCGCGAGAATGGCCAGCTGTTCGCCGATCGCCTGGAGGTCATCCTTCTGCGTGCCAGAGCGCGGAGGAAACGACGGTCACGTCCGGTCTGTCAGCGTGGTCAGGTCCCCGTCGATGAACTGTCCCGGTGTCAGGTCGAATGCCTTGGCGAGCTTGAAGATCGTGGTGATCTGGACATCGCGTTGCCCGTGCTCGATACGCGATATCTCGGTAGGGTGTACGCCGCTGCGGTCGCTGACCTGCTCTTGGGTCAATCCGTAGTGTTTGCGGGCCGCGACGAGGTTCTGGGCGAGTTGGGTGACGGCGTCCACGCCGGGGATCATCTTGTGAGATGCCCCAACTTCCCATAGGGCCGCTCACAAGCTAGTCTCTTGCGGACCCGGAGAACGATGCCCCAGAAAGCCCTCAGAAAACCCAGAGCCGCAACGGTCGAAGAGGACCCCGCGTGGTCGCTTCCCGGCCTGCGTGAACCGCGCTTCTCGCAATCGCTCGAGCGTGGTCTGGCGATCCTCGCCTGCTTCACGCCCGAGCGCCCGGTGCTCGGGATCGCGGACATCGCCGATGAGCTCGACATGAGCCGCTCGACCACCCACCGCTACGTGATCACGCTGACCGCGCTGGGCTACCTGGAGCAGGGCGCGCAGCGCAAGTACCGCCTCGGCCTGCGCGTAACCGACCTCGGCATGTCGGCGCTCAACGCGACCGGCGTGCGTGAGCACGCCCATCCTTACCTGGAGGAGCTGCGCGAGCGGAGCACCTACACGACCAGCCTCGCCATGCTCGACGGCCCCGAGATCCTGTACATCGACTGTGCGCGCAGCTTTCGCCGCGGGCAGAGCCCGATCGACCTCGGCGTTCACCCCGGCTCGCGGCTGCCCGCCTATTGCACGGCGATCGGCAAGCTGCTGATGGCGAATCTCCCCAAGAAAGAACAGGACGAGATGCTCGTCTCGATGAAGCTCACAAAGCGCCTTCCGAACACGATCACCAGCAAGCAGGCGTTGCGCGCGGAGCTCGAGGAGATCCTAGAGGAAGGCTTTGCGGTCAACGACGAGGAGCTCGCCGCGGAGCTGCACTCGATCGCGGTGCCCGTTCGCAACCATGCGCGCAAGGTCGTCGCGGCCGTCAGCCTCGAGGCGCACACCTCGATCATCTCGCTCGCGGAGCTGGTCGACGCGCTCAGCCCGCACCTCGTCTCCACCGCCGATCGCATCTCCGCACGGTTGGGCTACAGGCGCGACGACGAGTAAGGGCGAGGTCAGGCCCGCGGCCGCGGGAGGACACCCGAGTCCATCTGGTCGGCTCCCGCGGAGGACGAGCAGAAACAGAAGGCGCTCTCGAGCAGCGCGGCGCGGTGTCGGGCGATTGCGCCGGCGAGCTCGTCGTCGTCCACGCCGACCCCTTCGGCCAGCGCGGCGTCGCGGGCGTCGCCGCACAGTCGCTGAGCGGTCTGCGCGGTCAGCTCGATCGTGAAGCTCTCGGTCCGCTCGCGGCCGGCCAGGGACCGTAGGTCGCCGCTCCACGGCGCCGCTCCGACGATGATGTAGGCCGCTTCGAGAATCACGCTGCGATAGCCAGCCAGCGACACGAGGCGCCCGTCGCTGCCGGCGACGTCTTGGTCCAGCGCGGCCTTACGCGCCGCTTCGTCCAGGCGCTTGGCGGTGTCCCCGCCGAGCTCGATCGTGATCGTCACGTACGCGTCGCGGCGATCGACGGGCCGCGACTCGCGACGCCGCACCGGCGTCCGGACTCCGCGCCCTGCTCGCGCCGGCTCGCAGCGTCCGCGGCGGCTATGCCGGCTCATCGGCTCATGTTACGTCAAGCCCTCGGATCCGGTTGGCGAGCTGAGCCCCCAGCGACTGTCCGCCTCGTCGGGCGGTGCTGCAGCTCGTCCGTCCAGCCTGCTCAGTGGTCGCTCAAGCGGAAGACCGGATGGCGCGACGCCTCGGTCACGAAGTCGTCGAGCGGCGTCGCGGCAGCCTACAACGTATTTGCGACATGCTGTGCATCTTGACCCGCGGCGGCGCTAACGAGGGGGTCACACTCCGAATCGCCTTGCGCGGAGCACCTCTACGCGGTGCACGGCCACAGATGACCGCAATGCGGTCACAAACACCCTCGCTTGATCGTTATGGATGATGTGGCGCGCACCGCAGGCGAACTGACCGACGGACGGCCGTTGTCCGCAAGCGGGTCAGCCGCGCGATCTCAACCCTCCGGCAGGCAAGGCAGGCGAGCACATGAGCGACTTTCACAGCGACTACAAGCAGCAGCTCGTAACGGCCGCCGAGGCGCTGTTCGGTACGCCGGCCGCGGGTCGAGCCGCTCCGGTGCGCCGCCGGCGGCGGCTGCCCCTGATCGCGCTTGCCGTCCTGTCCCTGTTGCTGGTGGCGGCCGCTGCGCTAGCGGCGAGCGGGATCCTTCGCATCGGATCCCCAGTGCCGTCCGCGAGGCGGCTGACGCCGACGGTCGGGCTCGGCGTTCCCTCTCGCGGCGGATCGCGGGTGCTCGCGGTCAGCGCCCCCGACCCAGCTGGTGGACCTCCGTGGGGCATGCGGATCGTGCACACCACGAGAGACCTGGTCTGCGTGCAGGTCGGACGGCTCTATCGCGGAGCGCTCGGGGTGCTCGGTCTCGATGGCGCGTTCGGCGACGACGGCCAGTTTCATCCGCTGCCGCCGGATACGATCGGCCGTCAGCCCGGCGCTACGAGCTGCACGCCGGAAGCCGATCGGGTGAGCCTTGAAGTGTCCGGGATCCCCGAAAGCGGCCTGATACCCGAGTCCGGGAACCTGGGGGCGCTCTCCCGGGACCGATGGATCTCCTACGGACTGCTGGGCCCCGAAGCTGTGAGCATCACATACAGCTACCGAGGCACGTCTCACACGGTTCCCGTTGAACCCGGCACCGATACCTACCTGATCGTGCTGCCGGGAATCGAGCCCGGTACGAATCGGCGCAACGGCGTTACATCCGGAGGCAGCTCCGGCGCAAGCCGCCCAGGAGGCTCACCGCTGCCCAATCCTGAGGGGGCGCTTACCGCGATCACCTACCGGCTGGGGGCCGCGACCTGCCAGGACAGCATCGAAGCGGAGGCGTCGAACCCCTGTCCGCGCCCGCGGCAGGTGTTCCCCCACCGAGTATTTCTCCAGCCCTCCCTGCTCCTGCATCGCCCCGTGCACGTGCGGTTGCGACCCACCACCGCCCCGGGCGGGTTCAGCGCAGTCGTGACGTTCAGCGCGCCCTACGCGGTCCCCAACGCCCTCAGCGGCTACTCCATTGCGAGTCCCACGCCGTGCCATGAGGGAACCGTGATCGATCCGATCGACCGCGACATCAAAGCCGGCGCGACAGTCACCGTGCCGATGGAAGCCATTTTTGCCAACGCGTGCGGGTCCAGCGTCATCCTCGAAGTGCTCTACAACCCACGAGAAGAACATCGCATCGCGAGCCCCGGCACGGTCGTCGTGGGACGCATCACCGTGCAACGACCGCGGTAGCGCCAGCTCGTCTCGCCGAGCCGACACGCCCTCACGGGCGCGACGATGAGGGTTCCTCGAGCGGCCCGGGACCGCGTCGACTTTCGCGGCTCACTTGGGTTTGAGCTTCTCCTCGCGTCGCTCTTCTGCCTCACGCTTGAGCTGGGCCTGCTTCCCGGCTATCTCAGCGGCACGCTCGGCCTGACGCTCCTGGGCCAGGCTGCGTGATTTGGCGGCGTTAGCAAGGTGATCCCTGCGCACCTGTCGCTGATCCATACGGCCTCCTCGTAGAGACAATCACTCTACGCCCATGCACAGCGCCCCACGACTGGCCAGCTTGATAGCTGGCTGCGCTGGCCACCGGGGACCGCGCGTCGCCACGAGGTGCGACGGGTGCCGTGTCGCCGATGGACGGTTTCGGATCTGCGCGACCCTCGCTACTCCCAATCGTTGGAGCGTGGGCTTGCGATTCTCGCCTGCTTCACGCCTCGTTCTAAGAACGGGGTGCGTCGACGATGCTCAGAGCGAGGACGTGAATCCGACCTTTCGTGAACATACGTCCAAGGTTCCATAGATCACGTCGCTGCGCTTGGCCAAGCGGTCGCTCAGCGGTCGTAGGCACGTCCCCGTGGCAGGATGCGGCTGACGAGGATCTTGTGGTGCTCGCGGTCGGTTGACAGGATCACGCGCCAGTCGCCGACGCGCACTCTGGACTCGGGGCGCCCGCGCAGCTTGCTGACTCCGGTCGCGTGCTCGGGGTCGGCGATGATCCGGTCGAGCGCGGCGACGATGCGAATGCGTATCGGAGGGTCCAGACGACCGAAATCCTTCTCGGCGGCTCGCTCGAACTCGATAGACCAGGGGGCCTGGCTCACCCGTGCCCGTACTTGCGCTTGATCTCCTCGAAGGGGATTGTGGGCACGCCTGCGGCTCGGTCGGCTGCCACCTCAGCTAGGGCAGCCTCGTCCCCTTCGGTGAGCGGCTCGTCGTCCTCAGGCGCGTCGTCGAGCAGTGCCAAGACTGGGTCCTTGGGCTCGCTCTCGGCTGCCAGCAGTGCGCGCTCGGCCTGCTCTTCGCTCCAACGCGGCAGGTGCTGCAGCACCTTTTCCTTGGCAGTCATGGAGTGGATTGTAGCTCCCACACGCACCGTCCTAAAGGACAGTCTGGACGCGAGATGGCTATCTCCGGCGACGGGTGGGGGGCGTCAGCTGGCCCGCCGACAGCAGGCGCACATACTCACCGAACAGGAACGATAGGCGCTCGGCCTCGCCGAGTCGGGCGCGACGACCGAAGGCGCCGTCAACGGCCTGGTCCAGTCGTCGGTGGGCCAGCACGAGGTCGCCTGGCTGCGTGAGCGGGTCGTACAGGACAGCTAGTGACGAGCGCGGGCGCGCAGCTCGCGCCAGCAGCACCTCGTTGGCCGCTTCCTCGATGCGCTTGCGCTGGCCGTCACTCGGTTGCGGAAACGGGAAGGTGTTGTAGACCAAGCGGTTGTTGAATCGGTAGTCGCTCTTGATGCGCCCGCCCACGGTGCGCTGCCATGCCGAGAACATCTCCGATTGCAGAATGCCGAAGAGCGCGAGGTCGGCGCCCTCGATATA
>CALAQT010000261.1 GCA_937888775.1 uncultured Actinomycetes bacterium
GGGCGCTGCGTGGCCCCGGGCGCCGGGAACCGGCGACGCCCGCCGTGCAGCCGCTATCTCGCGCTCCGGGGCAGCTTCCGCGATCCCGTCAAAGGCTTCGCGGCGGCGGGATCGGCCGGCTTCAAATTCACCGGGCGCCTGTCCGGCCGGGCGCTCACGCCCGGCAGCTACCGCCTCCTCGCCGTGGCCCAGGGCACGAGCGGCCCGCGCTCGTCGGCGACCCGGTGCGCATTCCGGATCGTCCGCTGAGGCGACCGTCGGAGACCTCCTCGCGGCCCGGCCGGGCGTCGAGCGCCCGTAGAAGGCCGCAGCGAGGCGTCGCTCCGCCGCGGATGCCCGGCTGCGCCGCGGCCGCGAGGATGTCCTGGAGATGTCCGCACCGACCATCGTGATCCTCGCTGTAGCGGTCGTTGCCCTGGGGCTGCTGGTCAGCGCCATCCGCATCGTGCGCGAGTATGAACGTGTCGTCGTGTTCCGTCTCGGGCGTCTTCGCGGAGCCCGCGGACCGGGGCTGGTCATGATCATCCCGTTGATCGAGCGCACTCGCTGGGTCAACCTCCAGGTCGACACGGCCGACATCCCCCCGCAGGACCTCATCACGAAGGACAACGCGGCGGTGCGCGTCGAGGCAGCCGTGTTGTTTCCGCGTGGTCGACCCGATCAAGGCCGTGGTGGCGATCCGCGACTATCAGCACGGCGTGCTGCGGATCGCCCAGACGACGCTGCGGGCGACACTCGGGCAGCACGAGCTCGACGACCTCCTGGCCAACCAGACGACGATCAACGAGCTGCTCAAGCAGATCATCGACTCGGGCACCGAAGCGTGGGGCGTGAACGTGGTCAAGGTGGAGACGAAGGACGTGGGCCTTCCGGACACGATGAAGCGCGCGATGGCTCGCCAGGCGGAGGCCGAGCGCGAGCGCCGCGCGAAGGTGATCGCCGCCGAGGGCGAGTTCGAAGCGGCCGAGCGCCTCTCACAGGCGGCCGGGGTGATCGCGCGCGAGCCGGGCACGTTGACGCTTCGCACCCTGCAGACGCTCGCCGAGGTTGCCAGCGAGCACAACTCCACGCTCGTGCTGCCGATCCCGATCGAGGTGCTCGACGCGTTGCGTGGCCGCAGCCAGCCGGCCGCCGCCGAGACGGTCACTGAGCGGGACATCGACGTGGCCGTCCCCTGAGGTGCCTTCGCGCCCACCCGCGGTTATGATCGGGTCCGTCGCGAACCGGGAGCTTCAACGCGCCGGCCGCTGCCCTCGTCGCGGAGAAGCAGCGCTTCGGCTCGAGCCGCCGCGCCCGCGGTTCGGCCTCTGAAGCGGGGGGAGACGCGCGGGCCGCGGGGGTGTCCTCCGGCGCCGATGGCGAATTTCTCACCGTGGACCGTTATAACTTGCCCGCCCGGCGTGTCTCACGTGTGGCAGGGCGACTAGGGGTCGAGCAGGCAGCGCACCCGCTGTTGCCATCAATCGGACAAGGGGGAGCTTGGACCATGGCGCGGAAAGTCGTTCTCGGCACGGTTGCATCGGCGTTGATCTGCTTGGGTCTTACCTCGGCGGCAGGCGCCGCGACGCGCACGCAGCTCGTGCTCAGCCAGTCGGCTGCGTTCTCGATCCTCGGCCACTCCTGCGGCGGGGTCCAGGAGAAGGTCTATGCGACCGGCTTCGGGCCCGGCGGCTTTCCCCAGGGCGACGTCTACATGCAGACCAGGTGCGGCGGCAGCGGGCGCGGCGGCGGCTACAAAACGACGACCTACTCGGCGTGGGCGACCGTCACGTGGGACTGGGTCGGCGAGACGCGCAGCTTCGCACGGCTCGAAGGCGCAGCCGAAGGGAACACCGAATTCTCAGCCGAAGACGCATCTGGCGACCGCCTGTACAACGTGGGCACCTCCGCATTCCTCGAAACCACCTCGCCGCCGATCGCCCCGCCCGCCGCGCCCAGCGGGGTGAGCGCAACGCTCTCGGTCGTGGAAACGCCTGAAGAAACGGTCCTTGTCCGGTTCCAGGTCGGCTGGACCCCGGCCGCGGAAACGGCCGCTCTGATCATCTCCTCAACCGTCACGGCCACGCCCGTGGGCTCGGGCGCGCCGGTGCTCACGACGACCGTCAGCGGCGGCTCGAGCAGCGCGCTCGTGGGGCCGCTGCAGCCGAACACCAAATACAAGATCACCGTCACCAACACTGACGCCGAAGGCACGAGCGAAGCGAGCAGCCCGATCGAAGCCGCCAGCGGCGGCCCCGAAGGAGAAGGCGGCGGCGGTGGGGGCGGCGGCGCCGAGACCTGCGAACAGAACCAGGGCACGATCAAGCTCTCGCCGGGCCTGGAAGAAACGCCTCACGTTCAGAGCATCACCGTGAAAGGCACGCTGAAGGGCTGCGACGGCCCGCTGAGCTTCAGCGAAGGCACCTACGTCGCCCACCTGAAGACGGCCGAAGAAGTCACGTGCTCGACGCTCGCCAGCCTGTCGGCCGAACCGACGACATCCAGCGTGTCGCTGGCCGTCAAATGGTCGCCGGCCGAAGCGGGCAGCTCCAAGGGTACGCTCGTCATGCCCCTGACCGAAGCAGGGGGTGCCTTCGAAGGCACGCTCGAAGGCGGCCCGTTCGCGAGCCTGTCGAGCTTCTCCGCGAGCTCGCTATCGGAGAGCTTCACGGGAGGTCCGACCTGCGGGGTGGCCTCGGGCAAGAAGAAGGCCAAGGCGGTCAAGAGCGGCACGTTCGCGAGCTCGAGCGTCCAGATCGGCGCGTAGCGCCGGCCAGCCGCGTGCCGGTCGGGCTCAGGCCGAGCTCGGCCGGCCGTGTGCGAGCTCGTAAGCGCCGGGTTCGAGGTGCTGGGTCTTGCGGCGGTATGTGCTCCACAGCCAGGGCCACTGGCTCGGGTCGTTTCCGTGCTCATCGACGTACCAGTTGGTGCAGCCCGTGTGCCAGACCGTGCCGGCCAGGGCCGCGCGCAGCTCGCGGTCGAAGATCTCGGCTCGCTCGCGCTTGACCTCTATGCGGTCCGTGCCGGTGCGCTCCAGCGCGTCGAGTGCTGCGATGACGTGCGCGACGCCCGCCTCGATCACGTAGATGACCGATCCGGTGCCGCCGTTCGTGTTCGGGCCGTAGATGAGGAACATGTTCGGGAAGCCCGGGACGCTCACGCCGAGGTAGGCTCGCGCGACGGGATCCCACGCCTCGGCGAGCGTGCGGCCGCCTGCTCCCGTGACCTCCATCGGTGCGACGAACGCGTGGCTCTCGAATCCGGTCGCGAGCACGATCACGTCGGTGGGCCGCTCGGTGCCGTCCTGCAGGCGGATGCCGGTTGGGGTCACCTGCTCGATCCGCTCGGTGACGAGGTCCACGTTGGGCTTTTCCAGCGTTGGATACCACTCGTCGGTGAGCATGATCCGCTTGCAGCCGATCTCGTCGGTGGGCGTGACGCTGGCGCGCAGCCGGCTGTCCTTGACCGCGCTCGCGATCTGCCTGCGGCCCGCAGCGCGGAACGGTGCGAGCAGCCAGTGCTGGCTCGTCATCGCGGCCGCGCCGGCGTCCATGAACACGAACGTCGCCATGCGGCCGAGACGCTGAAGCACGGGAAACCGCTCGAAGAGACGCTTGGCGCGCTCGGAGTACTCGAAGTCCATCTTTGGCATCGTCCAGCCGGGCGAGCGCTGGTAGATGTCGATCTGCCCCGCGATCGGCTGGATCGCGGGCACCGTCTGGATCGCGCTGCAGCCCGTCCCGATGACTGCAACGCGCTTGCCCGCCATGTCGACGTCGTGGCGCCACTCCGCCGTGTGGAACACCGGGCCGTCAAAGGTCTCGAGCCCTCGGATCGCAGGCTTCTTCGGCACCGACAGCTGGCCGCACGCGGGGACCAGGATGTCGGCCTCGAACGGCCCCGCGCTCGTCTGCAGCAGCCACTTGCTCCGCTCCTCGTCCCACGACGCGCTCGTGACCTCCGTGCCGGTCCTGGTGCGCTCGAGCACGCCATGGCGACGGGCCACGTCCTCGATGTACTCCTGGATCTCCGCCTGCGGCGCGTAACGGCGCGACCAGCCCGGGTTCGACTCGAACGAGAACTCGTACAGATGCGAGGGCACGTCGCACGCGGCGCCCGGGTAGGTGTTGTGGCTCCACACGCCGCCGACCTGCTCGCCGCGCTCGAACACCGTCACGTCGCGGTAGCCGGCGCGGGCGAGCAGCACCGCCGCACCCACTCCCCCGAAGCCCCCGCCGACGATCGCCACCGAACGCCGGCTGCCGCCGGCGCCCGCCCCGTTGGGGCCGGCGCCGTTCTCATGCGCGTGCATCTCAGTGCTCACCGCGCACAGACTACGCGAGCGACCGCCCCACGAGAGAACTAGGCGTGCCCCGGTCGGCAGCCGACCGCAACCTAGCCCCGCCGGCCGTGTCTTAGCTCCCAACGCACGCTGCGCGCGTGGACGCGCCCCGCCGACCCGCGCGAGCGCCGCAGGCATCGCTTCGCGGTGACCGGAAAGGAGCCCATGTCGCATCTCCGAAAGCTCGTGTGTGCCGCGCTCGCCGGTGGCATGCTCGCCGGCCTCGCGCCGTCCCCGGCCCCCGCATCGCACGGGCAGGCCGTCTTCTTCGAGGCGCCCGCCCAGCTGCTGAGCCCGGTCACCCGCCCGCGCACGATCGACACGCTGCGCAAGCTCGGCGTGACCGCGCTGCGCGTGGAGCTCTACTGGCACTCCGTCGCGCCCGCGGCGAACAGCTCCCGGCGGCCCGCGTTCGACGCGACGAACCCCACGGGCTACAACTGGGGCCAGTTCGACCCGCTGATCGAAGAAGCGCACGGCCTCGGCTGGAAGATCCTGCTGACGGTGACCTCCCCGGTCCCGCGGTGGGCCACGGCCAACCCCAGAGCGGGCTCGCTTGTGAACCGTCCGAGCAGCCGGCAGTTCGAAGAGTTCATGACCGCCGTGGGCAGGCACTACGGCAGCGAGGTCGCCCTGTTCGCGCTGTGGAACGAGCCCAACCACCACGAATTCCTGCAGCCGCAGTTCAACGCCAACGGCACGCCCGCCTCGCCCCGCATCTACCGCAGCCTCTTCCAGGCCGGCTACGCGGGCCTCAGGGCCGCCGGGATCGCGCAGCCGGCGGTGTTGCTCGGCGAAACGGCGCCGGAAGGCGAAGCCTACGCGCGGCCGCCCATCCGATCGAGCAGCGGCAACGTGGGTCCGCTCCTGTTCCTCAGGGAAGCGCTGTGTCTGCGCAGCGACTACCGCAGGTTCGGTGCCTGCGGAGAGATCAGGGCCGCCGGCTACGCCACGCATCCCTACCCCAACGCCGCGGGCCCGCTGTACGTGCCCCGCAATCGCGAAACGATCACGATCAGCGTGCTCTCACGGCTGAGCCAGGCGCTCGACCTGGCCGCACGCGTGCACGCAGTGCCTGCGCAGATGCCGATCTATGTCACGGAGTTCGGGATCATGAGCAAGCCCAACCGGTACCAGGGCGTGCCGGCTGCGCAGCAGGCCGAGTACGACGCGATCTCCGAACGCATCGCCTATCAGAACCCCAGGGTGGCGTCGTTCGCGCAGTACCTGCTCAAAGACGATCCCATCTCCGGCAGGGCCGGCTCGGGCAAAGTCGGCTTCCAGACGGGCCTGCAGTACTTCAACGGCGCTCCCAAGCCGCTGTTCGCCTCCTTCCCCGTGCCGCTGACGGTGACGAGGCGGGGTGGCGGGTTCTCGCTGTGGGGCTTCGTGCGCCCCGCGGGAGGCGCGACCACTGTGACCGTGGAAGTCGAGCCTGCCGGCTCCAGTCGCTTCAGGAAGCTCGCGCAGGTCCCGACCGACGCGCTCGGCTACTGGACGCTCACGTCGTTCACGCCGGGAACCCACTGGCGCGTGCGCTGGACGAGCCCGACGGGGACGCTCTACGCGGGCCCGTCCACGCGGGCGTACTGACCGCGCACGCCGCATCCTGTCCCGCGCGCTAAGCGTCGAGGTAGCAGAGCTCGAACCGCCCCATCGTGATCACGTCGCCGTTGCGCAGATCGACGGAGTCGATCCTCCGGCCGTTGACGAACGTGCCGTTGAGGCTCCTGTCGTCGAGGATCCGCGCCCCTGAGCCGCGTGAGACGATGATCGCGTGGCGGCGCGACACCGAGCTGTCGTCGAGTTGCAGGTCTGCCGCGAGGCCGCGGCCGACGTGGAGCACAGCGCTGCCCAGTGGGATGAGCAGCGCCTGATCGGGGCCGCAGACCTGGATGTAGCGCCCGTGCTCGCCGGGCTCGACGTTCACGGCTCGCCTGCGATCGCGGCTGCTGACGCAGGCAACTGGATCGAACTGCTCGGTTGTCGCGCCGATCGACGACGGTGCGAGCGTGTCTGAGGTGGCGATCATGGCTGCCATCGCTTTCGGTAGTCAGCGTGTCTCAAGGTCGAGCGCTTCGAGGACTGGATGGGCGTGCGATGTGCGGACGGCGCGGGGCCCGGGCCTTTGGGGTGCTCGCGGGACCCGCGGGTGCCAGCGAGCCCGTGCACCGCAAGCTAGTCCTGCGGCGTGGGGCTGATATCGCGGCTATTCCGCAGATGGCTGATCAAAACCACGGGCTGCGAGCCAGCCGCTGGACGGAACGTCCGTGCATCCGCGGTCGCGACCGTGCCGCGCGCAGCCCGGCGGCGGTAGATTCAGCTGGCGGATGGCCGACAGGGGTCCACATCGGGGGTCCCGGAGTACAGAGATCGTGCCTTGGGGCACCGATCACGCGGGCGCGGGCGTCCCCGGAGAAGTGCTGACGGGGACAGACCTGGCTGTCGGCGCAGCCACCAGAGCAGCGCACCTGGCGATGCAGATAGGGGGGGCCGGCTGGGGCGCCACCAGCGCCGTTGCGCGACTCGTCTCAGCGCAGCCGGGGGCCGACCGCGCCGGCCGAGGTCGGCACCGTGGTGGGCCGCGTCGATGTGGACGACGTCGTGCAGCGGATCGACCTGGACGCCGTCATCGGAGGCATCGATGTGAACCGGATCGTCGAGCGGATCGACGCGAACGACATCGTGCAGCGCGTGGACGTTGACGCCGTGGTCGAGGAAACCGAACTGGGCACCATCGTGGCGCGCTCCACGAGTGGGTTTGCGAGCGAGGCTCTAGACGCGGCCCGAAGCCAGACGGCGGGCGTGGACACGCGCCTGAGTCGCGCCATCAACCGCGCGCTGCGCCGCAAGGAGGGTGAGGTGCCGGTCGGGCCGCCGCGGATCTCCTGATCATCTCGGTCGTCCATGCGGCAGCGCTCGCCCTGACGGAGTTCGCGATCAACACCGCCACGCCGTGGCACGTGGACCTCAAGAGCGCGTATGGGCTCGTCCTCGTGGGGCAGCTGCTCTGGGCCGCGGTCTACTTCGGCAACTCGTGGGTCGTGTTCGCGCGTTCGCCCGGTATGACCCTGCTGGGGCTCCGGATCGTGCAAGCGGATGGCGCGTCGCTGGACCGGCGCCACGCGATCGTGCGCCTCGTCACCTTCCCGCTCGGGTTCCTGACGCTGGGCCTCGGGTTCCTGGGGATCATCTTCGGCCGCACCCACCAGGCGATCTACGATCGCATCGCGAGGACGGCGGTCATCTATGACTGGGATGCCGAGGCGGCGAAGCTCCGCGAGCTCGCCACGCTCGGAGCCCGCCGGCGCGAGGCGCAACTGCAGGCGCCCGCCGACCACTGAGCGCGCAGCAGCGAGACGGGCTTGGAGGTTCGCTGGTGTCGCGCGGCGAGCAGCTGCCGCTCGCGACCTGCGGCTGGCCCATAATCCCCGGATGCCCGGATCGCGGCGCCCGAGCGGCGCAGCCGGCGCGACCGCCGTCGCGCTGCTCCTCATCGCCGTGCTCAGCGCCGGCTGCGGGGCCTCGGCCCCGGGCGCCGACGTGCCCCTCGCGCGGAGCGCGCGCACGTCCGCAACGACCTCGGCCCCACGGGTGGCGGGAGGGAGCCCGACAGTCACCGTGAAAGCTCCCTCCACCACAAGTGTCTCGACCGCGCACGCCCCCCCGGCGCCGCAGCCGGGCCGCCCGATCCCGCCCGCCCATCCGGTTCCCGCCGCCTTCCGGCCTGCGCCCGGTGCGCCCTCGGACGCCGAAGTGCGGAGCGAGCTGGCGCAGATGGCCGCTGTCCAGCGCAAGGAACACGAGCAGGCGCTCAGCGCAGCAGCCGCCAACCTTGCCGGCCTGCTCCCGTGGTCGCTGGAGCCCAAGGCGGGAACCCAGGTGAGCGTGGCGTCGGTGTTCACCGACTACGGCCTCGGGCTCGCGTGCGGCGGCGTGCTGGGCCGGGACCAGCTCGGAGTGGCGCACAAGACCGCGCCGTGCGGCACGCTCATCACGTTCACCTACGCCGGCCGCAGCCTGACCGTGCCGGTGATCGACCGCGGCCCCTACATCGTCGGCCGGGAGTGGGATCTGACCGGCGCGACCGCCGCCGCGCTCGCCTTCCCCGGCCTCGGGCACATCCAGTGGTCGATCGCCCACTGAGGGGCTCTCGTCCTCGGGGAGCGGCCGTTGCGGACGGGCGCTTGGTTCTACGCGGCTGCTTTGAGCGTGACGTTCCTGATCGGAGTGCTCGCCGCGTTCGTGATCGGCGACGCCGCGGCGGCTACGGAACCGAGCACCCCCAAAGACATGGGTCGCGGTCCTCGACCTCCTCGCGGGAGCATTCATCGTGGTCTACGTCTGTGGACGGAGCGGCGAGCACGGATCATCGCTGCGGTCCTCCTCGTCCTGCTCGCAGCCTCGCTGCTGAGCCACGGCATCGCCGGGGTCACGAGCTGACGATGGCGGACTCCTCCAAGAGCACGGCGGCGGCCGGCGCGGTCCTGCTGGCCCTGTGCGCGGGCCAGTTCCTGATGATGCTCGACAGGATTAGTACAACTCGAAACTAAGACACCACGGCCCCGGCAGACGCCAGGGCCGTGAGGGTGGCTAGGAGGGTCTAGCGAAACTCAATGGCCCCGTAACGGCGGGGCCTCGACGGGGTCGGCGTCGTGACCGTACCCCGGAAGTCGCCCCTACCTACCCCACGCGGCGACTCAGAGCACCTTGCGGAACGTGTCGAGGATGGCCGTCGCGGTTTGGAGGAGATCGGTCAGCGCTGGCACAACCGGCTCACCCGCAAGAACCCCCGGCTCGCCGAGCGCTACCTCGATTTCGACATCCATTTTGCGATTTTCATTCGGCTTCGGTCCGCCGAAAAGCTCGTCGCCGTCTTTGAGCGGCAGCGCATGGCCGTCGGGTTTGATTCCGAGTCCAACAGGGCCGACCCACTGCATGAGTTTGGCGTAGCTGCTGAACGCCTCGATGAGCAGCTTGTGCTTGTCCGTGATGTCGAGGTAGTCGATGGCCCACAGCGCCTCATGGTTCCCTCCCTCGTACGGCTGGAGCGCAAGCAGGAGCTTGATAAACGGCTTGGGGGCTCCCTTTACCTTTCGGGCAACCAGGGAGTACCACTGCTGTTCGGTGGGGACGCTCGGTTTGCGCGAGATCGGGAACGCGGTCTCGATGGTGACCGTGCCCCCACCACTGCTGACGGCAGCGCAGGCGAGATGATCGAACGCGGTGCGCAGATTGTGGACAGCATCGCCCGTGACGAGGGAGATGGATGGGGGGATCGGCGCGTTGATCCTGATGATGCCCTGGAAGCGCTCAGGGTTCTCCGGATCGTCCTGCTCGATGAGTGCATACGGTTCGGTAGCGTCGAACGCGGCGAGCTGCCTTTCGAGATCGTCGATGTGCTCTTTGGCCCGTTCGATCTTGAGGTCCACTCCGGTCAGGTCGGTCGGCACGCACGCGAGTCTACGCCGCCAACGCGGCCTCCTGAGAGCGGTTCAGCGCGACCGTCAACTGGGCGAGGATCGTGAGGTTCGCGTGAAGGCGCACACGCTCGATCCTTCGCACCCGCAGGGGAGCGAGGCCCCATTCGTGCTTCAACCGCCCGAAGGCTCTCTCTACCGACGCGCGGCCCCGGTAGAGGCCTTTGAAGCGCAGAGTCTCGCGCGGGATGAGGGGGTGCAGTCGGTCGGCCTTGACCCACACAGACGCGGGCTTGCACTCGCCGGTCGGGCACCGCCACTTGGTCGCGTTCCGCTTGTGGTCGGCTCCGGCAAAGCGCCACTCGCCGTGCTCGCAGCAGGGCGGCTTGTGCTCTCCGCGTTTGACGGCGTGCGTCTGGCGCAGTGGGATCACCGGGACGATGGCTCGGCCACCGCACGCGTCATACACGGTCCCGGCGTCGTAGCCCTTGTCCATCGCACACGTCTCGGGGTCGATCCCGAGCGTGTGGAGCTTGTCCAGCAGCGGGGCGACGGTCAGCACTTCGTTTGTCTTGGCTGTCTCGATTCGCCACGCAAGCGGCAGGTCGGTCGCGGCGTCAACGGCCATGTGCAGGCGGTAGCCGTAGAAGCCGCCCCCCTTCCGCGTCGAGACGGCGGAGCGGTGGCCCCACGACGCATCCGGGTCGGAGTACGTCTCGCGTTCGGGTCCGCCCTTCGACGTGAAGCGCTGGCCGTTTGCGTAGGCGGGCATGTCAGAGGCGTCGATCGCCACGTCCTTGCCGATGCCGGGGTTTCGCTGCTTCAACTCCGCGACCACGCGGGCGATGCAGCCCTCAAACAGATGCGCGTGGTCGCGGAGCTTCGCCGTAAAGCGGTAGCAGGCGTACACGGACGGCACGTCGCCATCGGGGGCGATCACGGCCACGAGGGCGAGGTGCTCTCGGACGAGCGCGACGGTGCGCGTCCACGTCGGCACGGTGTAGAGAGACTTCGCCAGCGCCATCCCGATCATCGACCGGAGCGGATAGCCGGGACGGCCCGTCCAGCGGGTCGCTTGAAGCTCGTCAATGAGCCGGGAGACCTCCGGTGAGGCGAGGATGTCCGACAGGTCTGAGGCGACGGATCGCCGTGCTACTTTCAACGTGGTCATGGAGCGCTATCTCCTTGATCCGGACCCCCGGCGGCTCCAACCGCGCGGGGGTCAATTTTGGCTCTAGAAAGCTAGAAACTACCAGTCGTGTCGGACGGAAAAACGGCGCAAATCGGGCTGTCGCCCGGGTCGCCCGCTCAGCCCGATTGCTCCTTGGAGTCGATGCGCGTAGGCTCCGCATATGGACACCTTCGACCGCCAAGTCGCGCGTTGGAGTGGCATCGTGGGCCTAATTGCGGGTGCTGGAGTCGTTATCACCTACGCGGGAGGTGCGATCTCGCAGATTCGCCATTTCCGTTGGTATTTCAAGGTGCCGCTGATCGTCTTCGCAGCGATCTTTGTGCTCGTTGTGGTTCTCCAGCTCGTGGTCTACGCCCGACACCGTGGAGATGCGTCTGGCGCGCAAGGATCGGCGATTCACGGCCCACAGCTCGTCCACTTTGGCGGCGGCTCTGCCACGGACGTAACTATTGAGGGCAACGTGATGAACGTTGGTGAGTCAACTCCTGTTGAGGCGGTTTCGCCCATCCCGTCTAGTCCCGCGCTCTTGCTCGGGCTCGCAGACGAAATGGGGTCTGTGAGCGGCGAGGCGTTGGAGCGGTTGGGTCGCGGCGCGACCACAGACTCCGGCCTAGAGCGTACGCCAGAGGATCTTGCACGGGCCTGGGAGGAGGAGCGTGAGCGCCGACACGCCGCGATGAACGACTATCGGGTGAACTTGCATCCCCGCGTAGTCCAGCTTTACGAGCAGGCACGATCGCGCGGCTATCCCGACCAGGAGCTTGACCGAGCGATTCGCGGCCCTGCGGCCAACGAAATCATGGCTGCAAGGGCATCGACGCGCCTTGGCGTTGTGGCCGAGCAAATTCGATTTGACGTAAGGCATGGCGAGCCCGAGGGGGAAACCGAGCATGGGAATGGCTGAGTTTCGCTACTCGTTTCGCTCGACCCTCCTAGGGACTCTTTGTTTCCACCGCTAATCGTCAGCCGCTAGGGACGAAGTTTGCGATTCCGTTCAGGACGGCGGTCTCAGACCTCTCGTGAGGACCAGAGCACAGCCGAGACCAGCACCGATACAACCGCGACCGCCAGGCCGATGATCCAGCCCGCTACGTGCTGGGAGGCAAGGATCGCCCCGAGCGCGACGCCGATCCCGACGACCCCGCCCGTGGCCACCACGCGCACAAATGCCGACTCCAGCGGCGGGCGTCGCTGACGCGCCGGCAGCATTGTCTCCGGCGCGTCACCGACCGGCGCACCGTGCTCGGAGGAGGAAGAACTCATGCAGCGCACGATACCCGATGGGCCTCAGGCCAGGCGTGTTTGCCCGCTGCCCTCAGCCGTGACACTTCTATGACACATGAGCTAGGTGGCGCTTGGCAACAACGGGTCCGCACACAGCAAAGCGTCCTTTGTGCTGACCGTCACAAAGATGTAGGTTGGTGGTTCACAACGAATGGAAGGCATCACATGGACCTCCTGCTCCTCGTCATCATCGTCTTGATAGTTCTGGGAATTGGAGGAGCGTTCGTGAGCCCGTTCGCGTTGTTGCTCCTCCTCGTCGTGCTCCTGCTGTTCGTCGGCCCGTATCGCGGTCGTCGCGGGCGACTCTAAGGGCTTGCGTGGCGAATCGCGGACCGCGAGCACCACGAGAGGAGTAGCATCGTGGCATGAGTTGGGAAGCCCCAGGTCGTGCGGTCGTAGTGGTGATCCACGAGCTAGATGGCGTCGTGCATCACTACACGCGCGACGAGGACGACGCAGGCGAAGGTATCTGGCGCGGTTCGGACGCGTCGATCACGACCGCCGAGCTACTTGACGCGCTCACAAGGTCGCTACAGGCGCCCTACGTTGCACCGGAGTAGCCGAGTTGTAGTTGCGCCCTGTAGCGACCCCAGTGGCCCACGTCGGCTCAGGACCGCCAGGGCGGCGAAGGTGCCAGGGTGGCCTGTTCTTCGCGGTGCCCCTGTTCCTGTCCATCGCGCTCGGGCTCTCCGCGATCGAAACCGGAGTGCGCGTCCTGCCGCTTTCGATCACGCTGATCCTGGCCGCCGCCGGGATCCCGAAGTTCTTCCCCGACGCGTCGCCGCGGCGGGTCGTGCAGCTCGGCTTCCTCGCGCTGTTCACGGGTCTGGTGGTGCTGGTCGGCGCGCTCGACGCGGGTGCGGGGCCGGAGATAGTGACCTGGCCGATGCTGCTCGCGGGCCTCGGGATGGGCGCGTTGGG
This sequence comes from uncultured Actinomycetes bacterium, assembly GCA_937888775.1. The sequence continues at coordinate 13,139 of CALAQT010000261.1, forward strand.
CTCGCAGCTCGGGAGCGTCACGGTCTCCTCGGTGCCCGATGAGTAGAGCGGCGAGGTGGGCGGCATCCAGAACACGATCACGAACCTCGGCATCTCCGTCGGCACGGCGCTCACGGGCGCGATTGTGATCGCCGCCTTGAGCACGTCGTTCCTGACCGGCGTCGAGCAGGACCCGGCGGTCCCCGCCTCGGTCAAATCGAAGGCCACGACTCAGCTCTCGGGTGGCGTCCCGTTCGTCTCGGACGCTGAATTGAAGACCGCGCTCGACCAGGCCCACGTGCCACCGGGGGCAACGGACGCGATCCTCGAAGAGAACGAAAAGGCACGCCTCGACGGACTGCGCACCGCGCTCTCGGTGCTGGCGATCTTCGCGCTGGCCGCGCTGGGCCTCAGCCGGCGGATCCCGACGGAGCAGCCGGCGGTGGAGCCAGCCTGACCGGCAGCGTCTTGTGCTGGTTGGCGAACGGCGACTCGACATAGGTCGGGGTGCCGGCGATCTCCATGTCGGGGTAGCGCTTGAGCGTCTCCTCGATCATGAGCCGCAGCTCGAGGCGCGCGAGCGCAGTGCCCAGGCAGAAGTGACGGCCGCCCGCGCCGAACGCCTGGTGCTCGGCGTTGCGCGTGATGTCGAAGCGGTCGGGGTCCTCGTAGCGCGTCTCGTCGCGGTTGGACGACGAGTACCACATCACCACCTTCTCGCCCTCGCGGATCGTCTGCCCGTGCAGCTCGGTGTCGCGGATCGCGGTCCGGGCGAAATGCGCGAACGCAGGGAACATACGCAGCGACTCCTCGACGACCGCGGGCACGAGCGAGGGGTCCTCCAGAACCATCTGCCGCTGGTCGGGGTTTTCCATCAGGGCCCGCATGCCGCTGCAGTAGGTCGCCTTCGTGCTGTCGTTCCCGGCGGCCATCAGCAGGAAGAAGCCCATCACGATCTCGTGGTCCTCGAGCCGCTCGCCGGCGAGCTCCGCGTGCACGAGCACGCTCGTGAGGTCATCCGTCGGTGACGCGCGCCGTTCGGCGATCAGCTTGCCGCAGCGCTCGAACACCTCCGGTACCTCTCGCTCCATCACGCTCTGGGCGCCCTCTGGCGTGTTGTCCGGGTCGCCCGCCCCGACGATCACGTTGATCAGGCTTGCCCAGACCTCGTCATCCTCGGGCGGCAGGCCCATGAAGCTGCCGATCACCCGCGCCACCGCCGGCTGCGCCACGTCGTTGACCAGGTCGCATTCGTCGCGACCCTCGAGCCGGTCGAGCACCTCGGCCGTGATCGCGCGGATCGCGTCCTCGTGCTCAGCGATCCGCCTGGGGGTGAAGCCACGCTGGAAGAGCGCCTTGATCCGGTCGTGCTTGGGCGGGTCCATGCCGATGAACATCGCCTGCTGCAGCTCCACCGGCAGGATCGCGTTCTTCAACGCGATGAACCCGCCGACTTCGGAGGAGAACGTCTGCCAGTCGCGGCTCACCTCGAACACGTCGTCGGCCGTGGTCACCGACCAGAAGCCATCCTCGTCGGCGTAGTCCGAGATCCCGCTCGACCAGTGGACCGGGCACTCCGAGCGCAGTCGCCGGAACAGCTCGAGCGGCTGCCCCTCCCGGAAGCGGACGCGATCGGCGACACGCACCTCCTCGAGCGGCGTCTGATCCTCTGTCGTGGTGCTCACGCTATCCCCTCCGGTGGTCGCGCTGCCGTGTCGTGCAGCTGAGCCTACTCCAGGTTCTCGAGGATCTCATTCGCCCGCGACCACTGACCCGGCGCCACGACGAGGTAGATGTCGCCGCGTCCGAATCGATCCAACGGGTGATCGGCGGTACACGCCGCATCGAGTCCCAGCGCGCGCAGCTGGTCGCGCCAGGCCAGCGCGGTGCGCTGATCCCCGAACGTGCTCACCGTCTCCCAGCCCTCCACGCGGGGGTCGTCGATGACCACCGGAGGATCCTTGGCCACGCCGGCTCGTGGGCGACGGAAGCGCATCGGCGTGTCAGCCGGCCATCCCCGGCCGAATCCGCGAGATGACCTCGACGCGCATGCCGACGAGCGTAGCTCGACCGCCGTGGAAGGCGGTGCGTGCCTCGAGGCTGGCCGCTAGGCTCGCGCTCGTGGATGACGCGCAGCTGGCGACTCGCTTCGGGGCCATCGAGCAGCAGCTGGGGCTGATCTCCCAGCACCTCGGCATCGACTGCCCTCCTTTCGCAAGCGACGGTCTCGTCGCCCTCTAGGGGCGGCACGCCCGTCGCGGGAGCGCCAGGCCGGCGCGTGACTCAGGCGCGCTCGACGATCATCAGCGTGTTCACGTCGTGGTCGCGGAAGAAGAACAGCGTCGGCACGGTGCCGTCTCCGCCCATGATCTCCGTGTCCAGTCCACGCCCTTCGCCTTGAGGTCCGCGTGCAGGCCGCGAGCGTCGGGCGTCTCAAGCGCGATGCCCGTCATGCGGCCTGTCTGGTACTCGCCGCGCGGGGGGACGAGCGCCAATGCCGTCCCGCCGCCCGGCGGCGCGACCTCGACCCAGCGTTCGCCGTCGCCGAAGGGCACGTCGGCGGCCAGCTTGAAGCCGAGCTCGCTCGTGTAGAAGGCGATCGCAGCGTCCTGGTCGGCCACCGGAACCATGACCCTGCCCACGCTCGTGATGCCAGACATGCATTCTGTCCTTTCGAGGGTGCCGGCAAGTCTATGCAGGGCCGCGAGGAGCGCGCCGGGTGAGCCGGGCGCGACGCTATTTGCGGCGGGGCTTCACGGGCACGGCGGGGTAGCGCTTGCGCTCGTCCGCGGTCATCGAGCGGATCTTGAGCGAGCCTTCCTTGACCTGCCGTTGGACGTCCTCGAGCTTCACGCGACGCCGCTCTGCTGCTCGATCTGCCTGAGTGAGCACACATGCAAGGCTAGCGCGGCGGAGGGCTGTTGCCGGAGTGCTGGCGCCACCACAGCCGCTTGCCGCGGCTCTCAGCGCTGGCGCGCGGCCGCGCCCGAGGGCGAACGGCGACGGCAGGCCTGACGGGCTCGCCGGGCTGGAAGGTCCCGCGGCCCCTCTCCCGCAAGCCGAGCAACTGGCGTCAACCCAACTGCTCGACCACCTCGTAGGCGCCGGGCTTCAGACGGCGGGCGGTCAGCGTGCAGATCATCGCTCTCTCTCTCCTGACTGTGTGGATGATCGACCCGGCCCGCCGTTTCCCACGGACGGAAGGGTCGCGAAGGGCCTCGAAGCCGTCCGGGGATGGCCGGCGCGGGGCTGCGGCCGTGCAGGTCGCATTCCCCGTTGGGCAGGCAGCGAGTTCGAGGCGGAGCGTCTCAGCTTTCGATCGGGGTGCCCTCCGTCTTCCCCCACTCCGCCCACGAGGCGTAGTACATGCTGACATGCCGGTACCCGAGCAGGTATCTCATGGCAAACCACGCCTGGCTCGCCCGGTTTCCGATCGTGCGGTACGTGATCACCCTCTGCTCCCGCGTCACGTCCGCGCGCTCCAGCGCGCGGCGCATCTCCTCGATCTCCCGGAACGTGTCGTCCTCTGTGCGGAGCAGGTCGATCGGGACACTGATCGCACCCGGGACGCGACCGGCGCGCCCCGCGTCCGCGGTTGCGCCCGAGGGCCAGAATCGCTCGCCGTCGTACTCCAGCGGAGAGCGAACGTCGAGCAGGGCGATCGCGGGGTCCGCGACGTAGTCGCCGTCACGCAGGTCGGAGTAGGCGCTCCAGAAGACAGCGCCGGGGATGTGACCCGCGTCGTAGGCGGCGCGACTCACGTCGAGCTCTACCAGCCGCACGTTCGCGTCGCTCCGGTGGGCGGCGATCCATGCTGGATCGACGATCGGACTCGACTCGTTCGAACCGTCGGCGTGCCACCCAGTAGCCCCTGCCATTCCCAACCCCCACCGGCTTGATGTCAGGTGTTTCGACATTACCGCCTGTTACCCGCGTGGGCAACCCCACCTGCCCGCGCTTGCGCCGCCCCGCGGTGTCCGAGGGTTATCGGCGCGTGAGTGTGACGGCCTTCGCGCTCACTACCGGCATTCCGCCCTTGAGGCCCTTGTGCGGGACGCGCATGAACACCGTGATGTAGACGGTGAGCTTCTTGCGCTTGCCGATCATGCGCTTGAGCTGTGCGCGGCTGAAGTGGAGCGTGACCGAGTAGGACCCCGCGGCGACGTGACTGCGCACCGAGCGGGCGAGCACGGTGACGTGCTTGACGCGCTTGCCCGCCCGCTTGTGCGGGATCTTGCGCTTATGACGGACGGCGCTCGCGCGGGCGCTGAAGCCCTGGGCGGCCGTTGAGGCCCTCGCGTCTTCCGCGCCGGACGGATGCCCGTGCAGGACTTCGTAGACTTTCTCCGCGTAGATTCCCAGAAAGTCCAGCTCGGAGCTGAGCGCTCGACCTTCGGCTTCCTGACCCGGGTAGCCTGAGTGTTCGAGTTCGCTGGCGCGAGCGTTGAGTGAGGCAAACCGCTTGTCCACTTCTTCGTCGTACTCTTTGATGCTTTCAGCTTCCACCACGAGACTGATCGCGGTCTGCAGTTCGTCGAGCTTGCCGGCGTCTTTCTTTCCGATGCCTTCGGGGTTGACTTCGGGGACGTCTATTTTGTTCAGCTTTTCGTACTGCTCTTTGCTCACCTGATCCTTGTCTTCCGCGGACGTCGCAACCGTGGTCCCGTCGGCCGGGACCGTGGTGTTGACGGTCACGGAGTTCGGGACTTCATTGGCGAACGGCGGCGGCGAGGGCGTGTCGGTGATCGGCGGAGCGTCGGTCATCGCGAACTGCGTGATGCCCCTGCTGGGCGCGAAGTGCGCGTCGCCGCTGTAGCTGGCGGTGATCGACGGCAGGTTGCTGTTTGGCGGCAGGAAGGTGACGGAGCAGAACGGGATCGACGGGGCGTCCGCGGAGGCCCGCAGCGTGCATTCGTGCCCCGCGGTGAAGGCACCCGCGCCGCTGCTCGTGAACCCGACGGTGCCCGTGGGAATCGCGCTCGGCGGGTTTGCCGCGTCGGCGACCTGCGCCGTGCACGTATCGACTCCCGAGGCGACGTCGAAATAGCAGCTGACGCTCGTAGCCGACGGGCTCGATCCGGTCGGCGGGGGTTTCGGAGCGGTCGTCGTGGGCGTCGTGGTCGTAGGGGTCGTCGTCGTGCCGGCGCGGTAGAGCGATATCGCACCGACGCCTCCGCCACTGGCGGTGTAAGTGCCGTTGAGCGTGTTGCTGTCCGCGCTCACCGTTCCAGTCATGTGCGATTCGTAGGAGATGTTCGTGTAGACGAAGGTGATCGTGACGTTGTCGCCGGAGACCGTGCCCGTGAGGTTCCACGTGGAACCGCCACCTGAGCCGGTGCCCGAGAATTCACCGGAGCTGAAGTTCTCCGCGGTGATGATGTTCGTACCCGGGTAGTTGGACCCGCTGGGGGGGCACGTGTTCCCCGGTGCTCCCGGGCAGGCGTAGTCGGTGAACGTGCCGCGCAGGTCGTGCGTGGTGCTGCCCTGGGCCGTCCCCCAGGCCGCCGCGAAGCCCAGCGCTGCGACGAGGAGCGTTACCAGCAGCCGACGTGTTGGCAGCGAGCGCAACAAGATGCTCACCCTGTTCCCACGCTCCACCGGATGTCAACGGGCACTACGCGCAAGCGACGTAGCGCCTCGTTCGGGGTCGCTCCGGTCGCTCCTCACGCTTCGGAGAACGCCGTGCCCTCCCCCGAGCCGGTCGACGGCCTGCGGCGCACGACCACGCAGGCGATCACGGTGGTGGCCGCACCGAGCGCGAGCGCGATGTAGGGGAACTCGCTGTAGGGCGCGGGTTGCCCCGGCTTGCACAGCTCCACGAACGGGACGATCAGGGTCAGGACCCCGAGGAGTGGCATCGCGACGTGGCGCAGCGGGGAGAACGAGGGCCGGTGGCGGCGCCACATGAAGACCGGCAACGCGAGCGTCGTCAGGAAGTACACGAACAGGATCACGATCGTGCCCATCGTCGAGCACTCCGCATACAGGCCCACGGGATTCGTCGATCCGGTGGCCAGGCCGAGGAGATGCCAGACCCACCAGATCGCGATGATCCCGAGTCCACCGGCCGCCATGCCGAGCAGGGCGTTCGCCGGGGTGTCGGCCGGCGGGCGCACATGTCCGAGCCACGACGGGAGCAGCCCCGATCGGCCGCCGTCGAAGAGCATGCGCGCCTGGGAGTTCACGCCTGCGATCAGGGTCGCGAGCACCGAGACGGTGCCGGCGACCCAGGCCAGGACGGCTGCTGCGCCGAGATAGCGGTCGGCCACGGTGAGGAACGGGACCGATGAGCGGCCGATCGAGGACACATCGTAGTGGAAGCCCGTGACGGTGGCGTAGGCGAAGAACACGAACAGCGCGGCGGCGATCGCGATCGAGGTGTAGAGGGCCCTCGGAACGGTGCGCCTCGGGTTGCGGCACTCCTCCGCGAGCGCGGGGCCGTTCTCCCACCCGATGAACATGTAGAGCGCGAGGGGAAAGCCCGCCGAGAGGCCGGCCAGCCCCCCGGTGAGGTGCGACCAGGAGAACGGGATCGCCGAGAGATGGGCGCGCTGGTCGATGAGGACGACGACGCAGACCAGCAGCATGATCGCCACCTGCACCACCACGGCCAGCCCCACCGCCGTGGTCGAGAGCCTGACGCCGCGCACGGTCAGCCAGACGGCGCCGGCGGTCATCACGAGGCTCAGCGGCTCCCAGGCGGGGTGCCACGAGGTGTAGTGGGCGAGCGTCATCGCCACCATGCCGCCCGACATCGTGAAGACCCCCGCGATGGCCACCGTGTATCCCACCGCGACGAGCAGGGCGGTGGCGACACCGGCCCTCGCACCCAGCGAGGTCTCCACGTAGGTGATGAAGCTTCCCGCCGAGGGCTCCGCCCTCGTGAACTCGGCCACCGCGAAGGCGAGCAGGACGACGGCCACACCCGCCGCGAGGATCGTCAGCGGCGCCGCCACGCCCGCGGTGACCGCGATCACGCCGAAGGCGAAGTAGAAGTCGATCCCCGGCCCGATGTTCGCGACCGTCGAGGCCGTCACGTCCGCCGTGCCCAGCTGCCCGGCCCGCAGGCCCTCCGGGTGCCCGCTCACCGCGGCAGCTCCCAGCGGCCCATCGTCTCGCCGGCGCTCACTCGCCGGCCTCGGCGAGGACGTCGCGCAGTATCTCCAGGCGCGCCTCGACGTACTCGCCGAGGTGATCGCGGTCGTCCCTCGTGGGATCGGTCGCCGCGAACGGCGGAGCGACCGCGAACGCCGCCGCCGCCTGCGCGTGGCCCGAGCTGCCGAGGCCGTCGTGGAGCCCGTGCGCCCACTTCGCCACCGACCCCGTCAGCTCGACGAGCGCCATGCGGGCGCCGAACCGTTCGAGGCCGCGGTTCTCAGCGTGGAGATCCCCGCCGCGCCGCGCGATCGCCCTGAGTGCCAGCCCGCCCCACGCCCGTTCGCGCTCGAGCCAGGCCCTCAGCTCAGGGCTCATCCGGGGGTTGGGCGGGGTTGCCACGAACCGAGCGCCGCGGCCACGTCAGGGCCGTCGCGGCGCGTTGGGAACGATGTCGGATTCCGAGCGCATCCCGGGGCACCATAGATCACGGCAGGGCCGCCGCCGCGGGCGCTGCCGCCGTGGGCGGGCCACCGCCGGACCGCCCGGCGAGGGGTGGCGCAGCGCCGTGATACGGTGCCGCTCGCATCGGCTGGCCCCGCATGAGGCGGCGGCTCGTCGTGGCCGGGGGCGAGGGGTCCCGGGCCTCCATAGGAGGGGGTGGACGTTGAAGCTCGTCATCGGCATCGTTCGGGCCGAGAAGGCCAACGAGGTGCTCGAGGCCCTCTACCGCGCGGACGTCACCGGCATCTCGCTGAGCCGCGTGCAGGGGCACGGGGGGGAGCTCGACCGGGTGGAGACCTATCGCGGCACGACCGTCAAGATGGAGCTCACCGACAAGGTCCGCTTCGAGATCGCGGTCTCCGAGGAGTTCGTCAAGCCGACGGTTGACGCGCTGTGCGAGGGAGCCAGGACCGGCGAGGTCGGTGACGGCAAGATCTTCGTCGTTCCGCTCGAGCAGGTCATCCGCATCCGCACCGGCGAGAGCGACCAGGCGGCCGTGACGCCGGTGGATCCGTGACGCCCGCCCACCTCGCGGCGGGTGCGCCGATCAACGCAGCGGATACCGCGTGGATGCTCATCGCCACCGCGCTCGTGCTGATGATGACGCCCGCCCTCGGACTCTTCTATGCGGGCCTGGTGCGCTCGAAGAACACGCTCAACACGTTCATGATGAGCCTCGCAGCGCTCGGCGTGGTCACGATCACGTGGACGCTCGTGGGCTACTCGCTCGCGTTCGACAAGGGCAACTGGTTCGTGGGCGGCTTCGGCCATGTCCTGCTGCGCGGCGTCGCCTTCGAGCCGCGCGCGGGCACCGCGATCCCGCAGCTGCTGTTCATGCTCTTCGAGGCCGCCTTCTGCATCATCACCGCCGCCCTCATCTCCGGCGCGGTCGTGGAGCGGATGCGCTTCGGGCCGTTCCTGATCTTCATGACGCTGTGGTCGGTGCTCGTCTACCCCGTCATGGCGCACTGGGTATGGGGTGGCGGCTGGCTCGCGCAGCGGGGCACGCTCGATTTCGCGGGCGGAGTGCCCGTGGAGATGGCCTCAGGCTTCTCCGCGTTCGCCGCCGCGATCGTCGTCGGCAAGCGCAAGGACTACGGCCGTCAGGCGCTGCTGCCGCACAACGCCGTCTTCGTGCTGCTGGGCGCCGGCCTGCTCTGGTTCGGGTGGTTCGGCTTCAACGGCGGCAGCGGATACTCCACGGGGCGCCCCGGCGTTCTCGCGTTCACGAACACGCTGCTCGCGCCCGCGTGCACGCTCGTCGTGTGGTTCGTGCTCGACCTGCTGCGGGACCGTCGCGTGACCGCGATCGGCGCTGCCACGGCGATCATCGTGGGGTGCGTCGGGATCACCCCCGCCGCGGGCTACGTGAGCCCCATGGCGGCGATGCTGCTCGGGGCCGTGGCGGCGCTGCCAAGCTACGCCCTGATCGTCTGGCGCCCGCGCTGGCGCCTGGATGAGACCCTGGACGTGCTCGCGGCGCACGGCCTCGCGGGCTTGACCGGGATCCTCTTCATCGGCCTCTTCGCACAGCACTCCTGGAGCGGCTCCGCCAACGGGCTGCTCTACGGCAACGCCGCCCAGCTCGGGCATCAGGCGCTCGCCGCGCTCGCCGCCCCCACCTATGCCTTCACGGCCACGTTCGTGATCCTGCGGCTGATGGCGCTCGTGATGCCGCTGCGCGCGGGCGCACGCGAGGAGGCCCTGGGCATGGACATCGTCGAGCACGGCGAGCAGGCCTACATGGCGGGCGAGGGCGCGATCCTCGTAACCCCCGACGTCGCCGCCGAGCCCGCGATCGCCGTGGAGTAGCAGCGCGGGCATCCTGCACCTGTCCAAAGGCCTCGCGGGCATGCTGGCCAGCGGGCCCCATCCGCTCCCGTGGGAGTCAGTTACATTGGACACATGCCTGACGGTCTCGAGATCATCGGCGGGCCCACCTCGATCCAGTCCCCGCTCGCGGGGGACACCTACCGCTGGAAGGTCCAGCACGGCTCCGCTGAGAAGCACGTCTACGTGCAGATCGCCGAGCAGCTGAAAGCCGAGGCGTTCGATGAGCCGCTGCGCTCGGGGATCGAGTCCAAGGGCGAGTCGGTGCTGCGCAAGTTGCTCGAGCGCGGAAACGTGCCCACGCGGATCAAGATCACCTCCGCGGGCATCACCGAAGTTGGGGTGGACCGCCGCTCGCGCCCCTGCTCGGTCTGACGCTGCGACCAGCTCCACGCGCCGCGGGTGGCGACTGCGCAGACGTTCTGGAAGAGTGTGCGCGTGCCGGTCGACCGACCCCGATTCCAGGGCGCAGGCACGGGAGCACCCGCGTGAGCCGCCCGACCCGCTCGACCCTTCAGTCGGGGGAGCGCTCATTCGCGCAGGCCGGGCTCACCCGCTACGCCGTCACGTTGGACCGGCACGCGCCGCTGCCCACGAGGGGCGCCTTGATCGCGCACGACACGCGCCTGGTCGTCTTCGCGGAGGGGGGGGCACGCCGGCGTGGTACATGCCAGCGTTCTCCTTCATCCAGGACACGCCCCTCGGCGCGGTCCGCCCGAGCCAGCTCACGTGCACCCGCTAGCGCGGCGAACAGGACAGCCCGCTGCTGCTCGTCAACTACTGGATCCCGCCGTTCCCGCCGAGCGCCACGCTGAACGCGACGATCGGTCGCGAGCCGGCTCTCCGCGGGCATCTCGAGCGCTGCCCGAAGGAGCGCGGATCAAAGGGCGCGATCGTGGCCGTGGACTTCTACGAGCGCACCTCCGCCGTCGCCGTCGCGCACTCGCTCAACGAGCGCGCCCCGTGAGCCACGATCAAGCTCACAGGGGTCGGTGTCGATAGCAGGGAGGCGGGACCTCCGCGATCTCCGAGCACCATGCCGTCCTCCTCGACCTCAAGCTCCCTCGGGCGCCCGGCCTCCACGGCCGTGCTCGCGCTGCTCGTGCTCGCGCTCTTGGGCGCCTTTGCCTGGAGCGCCGCCGCGGCGATCGCGACGCCCGCCCCCGTGCCGAGCAGTGCGCAGGTGCCCGCGCGCGCGGCGATCATCGGCGGAGCGCCCGCCGCCACGGGCACGTTCGCCTCGGTCGCCGACATCCTCGACGTGCGCGGCAGCCTCGTCGGCCAGTGCACGGGCACAGTGATCGCGCCCACGCTGATCCTGACCGCGGGCCACTGTGCCCAGAACGTCCGCACGGGCGCCCTCAACCCCGCCTCGGGCTACCACGTGATGACCGGCACGCTGTCCTGGGCCGGGGCCGAACGGCAGATCTCCGCGGTATCCGCGGTGCTCGTCTACGACGCCTACGACCGCCGCGCCGACGCCGGCGATGCTGCGCTGCTCGTGCTCGCCACCCCCACGACCGCGCCCGCGATCAGGCTCGCCGCCGCCTCCCGCAGCCCCTACTTCCAGGCGGGCGAGCCCGCGCTGCTCGCGGGGTGGGGGGTCACGAGCTTCGCCCAGGGAGGCCCGACCGAACAGCTCCGCACGGCGCCCACGGTCGTGCAGGCGCCCACCTGGTGCCGCCGCTACGCGCCGCCGTTCTACCCGCGCACGGAGATGTGTGCCGTCGACCCGCCCGCCTACGCCACCGGCGGCTGCTCGGGCGACAGCGGCGGGCCGCTCGTCGCGCCGGACCCTGCGGGCGGAGAACCCGTGGAGATCGGGATCGCCGTCCACGTCTACGGGCGCTGCTCCACGCGACGGCCCACCGTCTACACGCGCACGGACACGATCGCCTCCTGGGCGCGGTCGTGGATCCGCGCCTACGTGCCTGCGCCTGCGCCTGCGCCTGCGCCTCCGCCCGCGCCGGCTCCCGCGCCCGCGGCAGCGGC
>CALAQT010000262.1 GCA_937888775.1 uncultured Actinomycetes bacterium
ATGGATCCAGCTTCGGGAGTCGGGATTCCGGTGGCTTTCGGCGCGGGGCTGATCTCGTTCCTGTCGCCCTGCGTGCTACCGCTGGTGCCGGGCTACCTCTCGGCCGTGGCCGGCGTGGCGCCTTCGGAGATCAGGACACGTCGGGTGATCGGCCCAAGCCTCGCCTTCGTGGGGAGCTTCTCCGTGATCTTCATGGCCCTGGGGTTGCTCGGCCAGCGCGCATTGCGCAGCACCCTCACGGGGCCGGCGGCGCTGAAGGTGTCTGGCGGACTGATCATCGTGATGGGTGTGCTGTTCGTACTGGCGCCATTCGTGCCGTCGCTGAGCCGCGAGTGGCACGTGGGCAAGCTGATGCAGCGAGCCGGGCGAAGCGGACCGGTGCTGACCGGCGCCGCATTCGCGCTGGCCTGGACCCCGTGTACGGGACCGACGCTTGGAGCGATCGTCACCGCCGCCGGGACGTCGTCGTCGGCTTCCCACGGCGCGATCCTGCTGGCCTTCTACTGCGCCGGGCTGGGGGTGCCGTTTCTGATCACGGGGCTTGCGTTCGGCACGGCCACGGCGGCCTTCGCGGTCGTCAAGCGCCACTACCCGGTCGTGATCGGCACCGGTGGCCTGGTCCTGATCTCGATGGGGGTGCTGATCTGGACCGGCGAGTTCACGCAGCTCAACATCACGGTGAGCCACTGGATCCAGGGCCTGGGACTGCCCGACCTCAACGCCGACACCTGACCCGGCTCCACCAGCCAATCCGGGCTAAGGGCTCGCGGCGGAATTACTGACGGCTTGTCCGGCCCTCGAGCGCAGCCTGCTCGGCATCCAGCCTCGCGGCTCGGCTGCGCTCGAGTCATCCGGCTGCAGCGCTGGACGCCACCCGCGATGCTCAACGTGCCAAAGGCACGCCCGCTCGCGTGCGACGCAGCAGCCTCCACGGGTCTCCGGTCCAATTTCGCCACTAATTTCGCCGCGAGCGCTAATTACTGCATCTGGGCACATTTCGACCTGGTACGCTGGCGCGATCCGCAGACTTAGGGTTCCCTAACTCCCAGCGCTCTTGTCCTTCGTCCAGACCGTCGCGCTCGGCGCCCTCGCCGGGTTCACCATCTACATCGGCTTGCCCGTCGCCCGGGTCCAGTTGCTGGGCGGCCGTTCGCGCGTCGCGCTGGCGATGTTCTCGGTCGGCGTGCTGGCGTTCATCTTCGTCGACGTGCTCTCCAACGGGATCTCGATCGTCGATCACACGCTGCAGGCGGTCAAGCATCATCACGGTTCGGCCGGGTATCTGGTCTGGCTGGTCGTGCTGCTGGGGGCGGGCTTTGCGGCTGGGAGCGCCGGGTTGGCCACGATTCAGCGCCGGATCCGGCCACTCGGGGCTCGCACTCCGACGATCGCCGGTGGCGCTCCGGCGGTGGCGCTGGCCGGCTTGGAGCCCGACGCGGTGGCGGCCGAGCTCGACGCCGCCAGGCGCAGTGCGCTACGCACCGGGCTGACGATCGCGGCCGCGATCGGGGTGCACAACTTCGCTGAAGGGCTGGCGATCGGCGTCTCGGCGCGAGCCGGGGCGATCAGTCTGGCGACGGTGCTGATCATCGGCTTCGCGCTGCACAACGCCACGGAGGGGTTCGGGATTGTCGGCCCGCTGGGCGACGTGCGGCCTTCCTGGCGATGGCTCGGGCTCGCAGGACTGATCGGCGGAGGCCCGACGTTCCTGGGATCGATCCTCGGCTACGCAGTTACCAGCAACGCGCTCGAGTTGGTCTTCTACGCGATCGCGGGCGGCGCAATCCTGTATGTGATTGGTGAGATCTGGAACGGAATGCGCCGCTACGGCTACCGAGAGCTCGAGTTGCTGATGGTCAGTGCCGGATTCCTGGTCGGGGTGCTGACCGATCTGGTCGTCACCTACGGCGGCGGCTGACCGCGGCACTGGCCGGACCCCGGTCCTGCCACCGGCGCAGCGAAGTTCAGTCGTCGTGCTGCTCGTGCCAGCGCAGCGAGGCTGCCTCCGCACTGGCCGAATGTCGCCCGGGGACGACTTCATCATCTTCGGGAATCGCCGAGGGAGCTGGGTACTCGGCAGCCTCGTCGGGATGCGTGTCCTCCCAACGCGCGGCAGCGCCATCAACGCTCCAGGAATGGCGATCCGGGCGTTTGCTTTCTTGGTCGTCGGACATCTCATTCTCCTCCGTGGATCTTCGACACCGTAAGGCTACCCGTCTGAGTTTGCGGCATGCGCCTTTGACATGACGCGGACCGCACGGCCGGTTAGGCTGCGCTCGCCATGTGCCCGAGCATTCCCATTCCCCCACACGACGTCCCGCTCGTCGGAGGCTCCCCATTTCCCCCGATCGCCGACTACGCGTTCCTGTCTGACTGCCACACCGGGGCGCTGGTGGCGCCCGACGGGAGCATCGAATGGATGTGCGTGCCTCGCTTTGACTCGCCGAGCGTGTTCGGGTCGCTGCTGGATCGCCGCGCGGGCTCGTTCAGGCTCGGTCCCTACGGGATCGTGGTGCCGCTGTCGTCGCGCTACCTGCCGGGCACGCTGATCTTGGAAACGACCTGGATGACCCCGTCGGGCTGGATCGTCGTGCGCGACGGCCTGGCGATCGGGCCCTGGCACGATCAACATGCCGACGAGGCTTCCCACACGCGGCCGCCCACCGATCACGACGCGGATCACATGCTGATCCGCACCGTGCAGTGCATCCAGGGAGAGGTCCAGGTCGAAGCGGTCTGCGAGCCGATCTTCGATTACGGCCGGACACCGGCGCGGTGGGAGCGGCTGAGCGAAGATTGGAGCTCTGCCGACGCCACCGACGGGGCGACCACGCTCAGATTGATGTCGGACCTGAGGATCGGGATCGAAGGCAACCGGGCGCGGGCCCGCCACACCCTGGTCGAGGGCGAACGACGGTTTGTCGCGCTGGGCTGGACCCATGGGGCGGCCGGACCGGCGGACCGCGACGACGCCTTCCGGCGCCTGGACATGACCGCCCATTACTGGCGCAACTGGCTCGCCGGCGGGCGCTTTCCCGACCACCGCTGGCGCCAGCATCTGCAGCGCTCGGCGCTGACGCTCAAAGGGCTCACCTACGGCCCGACCGGGGCGACGGTGGCCGCCGCCACCACCTCGTTGCCCGAGACAGTGGGCGGTGAGCGCAACTGGGATTACCGCTTCTGCTGGATGCGCGACGCGACCTTCACGCTCTGGGCCCTGCATGCGCTCGGATTCGATTGGGAGGCCGATGACTTCATGCAGTTCGTCGCCGACCTCGCCCGTGACAGCGATGGCTCGTTGCAGATCATGTACGGCCTGACGGGCGAGCGCGACCTGGAGGAGCACGAGCTTGAGCATCTGACCGGTTATGAGGAGTCAGTGCCGGTCCGAATCGGCAACGGCGCCTACAACCAGCGCCAGAACGACGTGTTCGGCGCGGTGCTCGACTCGGTCTATCTGCACGCCAAGGTCGGCGGCCACATTCCCCAGCGCTTGTGGCCGGTGCTCAAGGATCAGGTCAACTGCGCGCTGACGGTCTGGTCCCAGCCTGATCAAGGAATCTGGGAGACGCGCGGGGAGCCCAAGCACTACGTCTCCTCCAAGCTCATGTGCTGGGTGGCGGTCGACCGCGGCGCCCGAATCGCCGAGCTGCAGGGCGAGGTTGCGCTGGCCAAGGAGCTCACCAAGCGTGCTCAGGAGATCCGGGAAAACATTCTGGACAAGGGGGTCAGCGAACGCGGCGTGTTCAGACAGCATTACGACACCGACGCACTGGACGCCTCGACGCTGCTGATCCCGCTGCTGCGTTTCCTGCCGGCGACCGACGAGCGGGTGCAGGCGACCGTGCTGGCGATCGCCGACGAGCTGCAGGTCAACGGCTTCGTGCTGCGCTACGACGTCGACGAGACCGATGACGGGCTGTCAGGAACCGAGGGCACATTCCTGATCTGCTCGTTCTGGCTGGTGTCGGCGCTGTGCGAGATCGGAGAGATTGACCGAGCGACGACGATGTGCGACCGCCTGCTGGCTCACGCCTCACCGCTGATGCTCTACGCCGAGGAGCTGGACCCCCAGAGCGGGCGTCACCTGGGCAATTACCCGCAGGCGTTCACCCACCTGGCGCTGATCAATGCGGTGATGCACGTGATCTCGGCCGAAGAAGCGCCCGACTGACGCGCGCCGAGGAGGCGGTCGACTGACGCGCGCCGAGGAGGCGGTCGACTGACGCGCCCGCGCCCGACGGCGTCGAGCTGATGTCGCTAGCGGATCAGCCGCTCGAAGCGTGCCGCGTCGACCATCATTTGCAGAGTCTCCCGCGCATCGTGGCGCGGTCGCCAGCGCAGGTCGCGACGCGCCTTGACGGTGTCCATCAGTACCGGCCTGCGCAAGCTCTCGATCCACTGCGCCTCGGTGGGCACGAACGGGAGCCGGGCGACCAGCTCGGCGGCCGCATCCATCGCCAGCTCCGGCAAGGGGATGCTGTACCAGCCCAGGGCGTCGGCGAGATCGGACATCGTCAGCGTGCCGGGGCCGGCCAGGTTGTACACGCCCGGCTCGCCCCGGCCGAGGATGGCGGCCCGCAGCGCGGTGGCGACATCGTCGTGATGGACGAGCTGAAACGGAACGCCGGGATCGGGGATCACCGGCTTGAGGACGGGCAAGAACTCCAGAGCCCGCAGCATCGCCGCCGGCATCCGCTCCGAGAGCTGGATGTAGGGGATGCTCTGCACCATCGTCATCGCGTCCGGCCCGGCCACGATGCAGGGCCGGAACACGTACGCCTCGGTGCTGGAACCCTGCAACAGCTCGATCAGCGTCAGCTCCAGCTCGGCCTTCTGGGCGGAGTAGTAGTGACGCTCGGTGCCGCGCGGGATGACCTCTTCGGAGAGCAGCTTCGGATTGTCGGAATGAAATCCGTAGGCGGCGACCGAGGAGGCGTAGACAAGCCGCTCGGCGCCCGCGGCGACGGCCGCCTCGAACACGTTGCGCGACCCCTGCAGGTTGATCGAGCGCGTCTCCTCCAGGCCGCCCATGATCAGAAACGCCAGGTGCACGACCACGTCGGCGCCGGCGAATACCTCCTGCACCGCCCCTACGTCCAGCACGTCGGCTTGGCGATACTCGGTCTTGCGCAGGCCCTCGGCGGCCGGATCGAAGGGACGCCGGGCCATCGCCCGAATCCGGCCGACCTCGCGGCTCGCTTCTAGCGAGCGCAGCAGCGAGCGCCCGATGTCGCCCGTCGGGCCGGTGACCGCGACGGTGAGCTTCGACGACCGTGTGGCTGTGGAGCGGCGGCTCGCCATCATCAGACCCGGGATCGGAGTGGCGCCGTCTTCACGGCGCGAGTCTAGGGGCTCGCGACGAAATATGTGGCGAAATTGGAACCTCGGTCCAGCCCGGTCCGAGGCGCAAGCGCTCAGTCGTCATACCCGGGTTCGCCCGGAAGCACAATCCGCGCCGTCTCGCCAAAGCTCAGCACGCGCGGCTGCACCGGTGCGACCGTGTGTGCGCGGGCATGCTGGAGCAAATCGCGCGCGGAGGCAAACCCCGCCAGCTGCTCGAGATGCTTGATCGTGGGGAACACCAGCAGGATCTGTCCGGCGGCGGCGTCGGCGAGCGCTGCGTCAGGCGAGTACCAGCGCGCATCGACCACTTCGCCACCGTCAATTCGCGCTTCGCTGCCCTCCGGCAGCAGGGCGAGGAAAAACCAGGTGTCGTAGCGGATCTTCACCTCGGCCGGCGTGATCCAGCGTGAGAACGCCACCAGCTCGTCGGGGCCGGCGAGCCGAACTCCTGCTTCCTCGGCGAGCTCGCGCAGGGCCGCTGAGCGAAGTGCTTGGTCTCCTGAGCTCTCGGCGCGATCCACCGCGCCGCCGGGGAACACCCAAGCTCCGGCCATGAAGCGCGATTGCGGATTGCGCTGGACCAGCAGCACCTCGACGGCGTCGGCCCCGCCGCGCAGCAGGATCACGGTTGCCGCCAGACGGGGGACCGTTTCAGGTCCGCTGTTGAGCTCCTCTCCGGGTCCGGGACGACCGGTCGACATGCCGCGACCCTATCGCGGCGGACATCGTGCGCGTCGGCGCATGACCCGTTGCACTACCCTTCCGCGCGTGAAGTGGATGTGCGAGTCATGCGGGTTCATCTATGACCCAGCCGAAGGCGACCCCGACGGAGGCATTCCTCCGGGCACGGAGTTCGAGGACATTCCTGAGACCTGGTTCTGTCCGGTCTGTGGCGCGCGCAAGCGCGACTTCACGCCCTACGAGGATTGAGCGCTTGCCGTCGCAGTCGCCTACGCCGCAGCGCCCGCAGTCGCCTGCGCCGCGCTGCGAAGACGTCCGCTGGTTGCCTCGGCGATCGACGAAGCGGTGATCGCGACCAGGCGGCGCAGGTCGGCCGCCGACATCGCGGGCGCGGGCATCAGCACCATCACGTCTCCCAGCGGCCGGATCATCGCGCCGCGGCGGCGGGCCGCCAGCATCACCTGCTGACCTAGACGCTCGGGCGTGGGCCGCGAGACCAGCTCGATTCCGACCATGAACCCGCGCTGGCGAACTTCGGCAACGCCCGGAAGGATCGCGATTCGCTGATCCAGCAGACGGGTCAGTAGCTCGATCTTGGGCGCCATCATCTCGAGCGTGCGCTCGCGCTCGAAGGTCTCCAGCGAGGCGATCGCTGCGGCGCATCCGAGCGGGTTGCCGGTGAAAGTATGGCCGTGGAAGAAGGTCCGAAGCTCCTCCGAGCTACCAAGGAAGCCCTCGTAGACCCGCTCCGTGGTGAGCGTCGCGGCCAGTGGCAGGTAACCGCCGGTGAGTCCTTTGCCGACGCACAGCAAGTCAGGGGTTACGTCCTCGTGCTCGCATGCGAACATCCGCCCGGTGCGCCCGAAGCCGGTCGCGACCTCGTCGCAGATCAGCAGCACGCCATAGCTGTCACATAGCTCGCGGACGCTTCGCAGGTAGCCGGGGGGCGCCATCAGCATCCCGCCCGCGCCCTGCACCAGCGGCTCGACGATCACCGCCGCCACCCTTCCGCGGCGCTCCCGGAGTAGCGCGTCGAGATGGTCGGAGTCACCCACCGGCGTGGGCCACGTTTCGAACAGCAGGGGCCGGTAGAGCGAATGGAACAGATCGATGCCGCCCACCGACACGGCGCCCAGCGTGTCCCCGTGGTAGGCATTGCGGAGACAGACGAACCCCGTCCGCTGGGGCTCGTCACGCTGGGCCCACCACTGGTAGGCCATCTTCAGCGCTATCTCCACTGCCGTCGAGCCGCTGTCGGAGTAGAACACGCGGGCCAGCCCCGGCGGCGCCACCGCGATCAGCTTCTCGGCCAGTTCGATCGCGGGCCGGTGTGAAAGTCCCAGCATCGTCGAATGCGCGACCTGATCGAGCTGGGTCCGGATCGCGCCGTCGATCGCCAGGTGGCGATGCCCGTGGACGTTGCACCACAGCGACGAGACGCCGTCGATGTAGGCGCGGCCATCGGTGTCGTACAGGTTGGTGCCCTGAGCTTGCTCGATCACGAGCGCGGGTTCGTCTTCGCCCCAGCCCTGCTGCTGGGTGAACGGATGCCACAGGTGGCGGAGGTCGGCGGCGACCAGATCGGCGGTGGAACGCATGATGAAAAGCTAGCCTCCGCCGCGGTCGGAACTCGTGTCACGCCTGGTCAGGCCAGCCAGCGCTCCAGCGGCAGCTGCTGCCCAGCCCGGGCGAGCAGGTCCGGATCGGCGCGCGCCACGTGGGGGAGCGTCGCCACCTCTACGGCGCCCAGGCGGGCAATCGTTTCCCGGTTGCTGCGCTGGATCCTGTCGGGCGCTTCGGGCCAGGGCGTCAGGACGACGCCGGCCACATCGAGCCCGGCGGATCGCGCCGCCTCCAGGGTCAGCAGCGTGTGGTTGATCGTGCCGAGCCCCGGCCGGGCGGCGACGACGATCGGGAGACCCAGCCCGAGCGCCAGATCGCGAACTGAGTGCTGCTCACTGAGCGGAACCAGCAAGCCACCGACGCCCTCGACAACCGCGAACTCGCCGGCGCCAACGGCGCTGACGATCGCGCTGATCAGGTCGCCCAGGATCAACGGGCGCCCGGACAGCTGCGCCGCCAGGTGCGGCGACGTGGGCGGCTGGTAGCCGACCAACATCACCTCCCGCGGATCGCAGCCGGCGGCCTGCGCCAGCAGTTGGTGATCGTGGGGCCAATCCGGGTCGGTGGGATCGCGCAGTCCGGTGATCACCGGCTTCAAAGCTCGCACCCGCTTCCCCCGCGCGCGCAGGCTGGCGAGCAGCGCCCCCGCCAGCACTGTCTTGCCGACACCCGTGTCGGTGCCGGTGATGAAGCAGCCGCGCAAGCCGAGGGGAGGCTGGTCCAGCGCCGTCAGGCGGCGCGCCTGACGGTCTCTGACGCCTCGAAGTCGAACACGCCGACGCGCGGTGGTCCTGGGGGCGCGGTCTCTTCGGCGGGGGCCGACTCCGGCGCTTCGAGTGGCTTGGCGGCCGCTGGACCGAGGTGCATGCGCGGTTGCAAGCCCGCTGCCCGCGCCACCTGCGCCAGCGTGCGTGCCGCGGCGCGCAGCTCCTCCTGGCGGTGCGTCGCCATCACGGCGAGACGCAGCCGGGAGGTCATCGGCGGCACCGTCGGCGGCCGGATAGCTTGCGCGAACACGCCGCGCATCAGCGCGGCCTCGCAGATGCGCAGCGCCAGCTGCGCATCGCCGACGATCAGCGGAATGATGTGGGTCCGGGAGCCGCGCAGGTCAAAGCCCTCCAGTTCGAGCTGGTCGCGAAGCGCCGCGGCGTTGGCCGCGAGGCGCTGCACACGCTTCGGGCTCTCCTGGAGCAGTTCGAGCGCGGCCAGCGCTCCGGCCACTGCCGGCGGGGGAAGAGCCGTGGAGAAGATGAATGTCCGTGCCGCATTCACCAGGTAACGGGCCATCGGCTCGTCGCAGGCGACAAACGCCCCGTAGGAGCCAAGCGCCTTGCCGAGCGTGCCGACGATCACGTCGACCTGGTCCTCGATCCCAGCCTCGGCCAGAGCGCCCCGTCCGCCCGGCCCGAGCACGCCGGTGCCGTGGGCCTCGTCGACCAAGACGCGCAGGTCATGCTGCTGGGCCAGTTCGACGATCTCGGTCAGCGGCGCGATATCTCCGTCCATCGAGAACACGCTGTCGGTCGCAATCAGCGCTCCCCGGCCCTCCGCCTTACCGATCCCCCAGTGCAGATGCTCGACATCGCAATGGTCATAGACGAACACATCGGCCCGTGAGAGGCGGCAGCCGTCGATGATCGACGCATGATTCAGCTCGTCGGAGAAGACCACGTCGCCGGGGCGAGCCAGTGCGGCGATCACGCCGGCATTGGCGAGATACCCGGAGCCGAACAGCAGCGCGCTCTGGCGGCCCTTGAACTCGGCCAGCCGCTCCTCCAGCCGACGGTGGATGGTCATCGTCCCTGACACCAGTCGCGAGGCGGCCGCCCCGACGCCCCAACGCATCGCGGCATCGGCCGCGGCCTCGCGCAGGCGCGGGTGATCGGACAGCCCGAGATAGTTATTGGAGCACAGCAGCAGCACGGGCTTGCCGTCGAGCAGGACGTGGGGTCCCTGGGGTCCGCTGACGAGGCGCATGCGGCGGTTGAGGCCGAGCGCATGAAGCTCGTGCAACCGCGCCTCAATCTCGATCATGCGCACACGGTTTCGGTCATGCGCCCACGGTTTCGGTCATGCGCCCACGGCTTCGGTCATGCACCCACGGCTTCGGTCATGCACCCAAAATTCCCTCATTGGCGTCCGGTCTCGGTCATGCCGCTGCCCGTCCGCGTCCCTTGTTCGCCGCGCCGTCTGGTCGCGGCGGCACGCTGCGCTTGGCCGCGAAACGCAGCTGGGTCGAGGGGTCCCAGAGTCGGATGGGCAACTCGGCGATGGGCTCTGATGCCGGCGCCGCCGCCTGGGCTCGCTGCGCAAGTGCGTCGCCGATCACGTTGGGCGTCTCACCCTCCAGCCAGCCGGAACGGTTGTCAGGACGCGGGTTGGCGCCATTGTCGGCCTGGCGGGCCACGTTGAGGCCCAGATTCTCGAACATCGCCCTGTCCTGGTCAGGCGTGTTGCCGAGCGTGGTCAGGAAGTTGCCCATCATCACGCCGTTCAGACCGGCCTTGATCGCCGTCGCCTGTAGCTCGCCCAGGTTCTCCACGCGCCCGCCACACAGCCGGAACAGAGCCTCGGGCAGGATCAGCCGGAAGATCGCGATCCACTTGACAACCTCCCAGGGGTCCATCAGCTGCCGGTCGCCGAACTTCGTTCCGGGCCTGGGGTTGAGCAGGTTGATCGGCACGCTGGTTGGATTGATGGCCGCCAGCTCAAAGGCCATCTCGACGCGCTGCTCGCGCGTCTCGCCGAGGTTGAGAATGCCGCCGACGCAGGTTTCCAGTCCCGCCTCACGCACGGCGTCGATCGTCCTCAGCCGTCCCTGGTAGCGGACGGTGGAGGAAACCTGGGGATAGTAGGACTCGGCCGTCTCGACGTTGTGATGCACGCGCTGGATGCCGGCCCGTTTGAGCGCCAGCGCGCGTTCGCGCGACATGTGCCCGATCGACGCGCAGCGCTTGAGGTTGGTCTGTTCGGCGACGAGCCGGGCGCCGGCCAGCACCTTCTCGAAATCACGCTTGGACAGCCCCTGACCCTGGGTGACCATGCAGAACCGGTGTGCCCCCGCCGCCTCGGCCGCCTTGGCGTGCTCGAGGATCTGCTCGGGCTCCATCATCGCGTGCATTGGCGTATCGGCCTCGGCGTACTTGGACTGCGCGCAGAAGCCACAATCCTCGGCACAGCCGCCGGACTTGGCATTGACCAGTGAGCACATGTCGGTCGCGTCGCCGAAGCGCCGCACGCGCGCCTGCCAGGCGTGCTGCACCAGAGCCTCGATCTCGCGACGGTCCTCAAGCTCGCCAAGTCGCAGGGCTTCGGACGGCGTTATCAGGGGTGGCACGCCCAAGAAGCTAAACCCCGCCCCGGACGGCTAGACGGCCTCGGCCCGGACGGCTAGACGGCCTCGGCCCGGACGGCTAGACGGCCTCGGCCCGGACGGCTAGACGGTCTCGGCCCGGACGGCTAGATGGCCTCGGCCCGGACGGGCGACGGGCCAGGTCCGGACGGCCGGGATCGGGGCCCACGACCTCCTAGCGGCCCTTCCACTCCGGCGGGCGCTTCTCCGAGAAGGCGCGCACGCCCTCACGGAAATCCTCGGAGGAGAAGCACGCGCGGCGCATCTCGATCAGCTCGCGCTCAACGCTGGGTGCCAGCTGCGCCTCAGCGTCGAGCACGGCGCGGATCACCCGCTTGTTGCCGAGCTGCGCCAGCGGTGCGTTGGCGGCGATCTCCTGAGCCAGGTCGAGCGCCTGCGCCATCAGCTGATCTGGCTCGGCGGTGCCGTTGACCAGCCCCCAGGCGCTCGCCGTCTGAGCGTCGATCCGGCGCCCGACGAGGAACAGCTCCCGCGTCCGCGCAGCGCCGATCGCGTCGATGAACCGGCGGATCCCGGTGTGGGAGTAGACGAGGCCGAGCTTGGCCGGCGGCATGGCGAGCGCGATCGTGCTGGCCGCCAGCCGCAGGTCACAGGCGAGCGCCAGCTCAAGCCCGCCGCCGATCGTGTGCCCGTTGAGCGCCGCCACCGTCGGGTAGGGGTAGGCGTCGATCGCGTCGATCGCGGCCGCGAAGGGATGTGAGACGAGCTTTTCGGCCTCGTCGGCGAACACGCCGTCGGGCAGGTCGCCGATGTCGTAGCCGGCCGAGAACGTTCTGTGCTCGCCGGTCACGATCACGCAGCGCGCGTCCAGACGCGGCATCGTCGAGGCGAAGCCGCCGAGAATCTCGTGATCGAGTGCTCCGCGCTTGCCCGGGTTAGAAATGGTCAGCCGCGCTACTCCGGGCGCGGGCTCGTCGACCAGCAGTCGGCCACCTCGGCCGGCGCGGTCTCCGGGCTCAGTCGAGGACAACGAGCGTGTCGCCCTCGGATACCGACTGGCCCTCCTGGCACAGGATCTCCTTGACCACGCCCGGATCCTCGGCCTCGACCGGCATCTCCATCTTCATCGACTCGAGGATCACCACGGTGTCCCCTTCCTTGATGTTGTCGCCGACCTCGACTTCGATCTTCCAGACGGTGCCCGTGATATGGGCCTCAACGTCGGGCAACTGAGCCTCCTATGCCGGGGGTGGACGGCCAGGAGGATAAGGGCTCCCGGCGACATCAGGGGCGGAATTGGACGACCCATAATGTCGCCGAAGCCCAAGCGCCCGGTCGACGCATGGGTCAGGAGCGCTGGCGGCGCCAGCGTAGCCGGCGCAGCTCCGCGG
This sequence comes from uncultured Actinomycetes bacterium, assembly GCA_937888775.1. The sequence goes on from CALAQT010000262.1 coordinate 12,355, forward strand.
TGACCAGGGCGCCCAGCGGCCGACTGCTCGCCAGCTCATAGCGCCGCGGGGCGTCCGGGCGCTTCTGAGCCCACCCGTACCAGGCGTCTTCCCGGACGAAGTGCGTGAAGGAGGGGTGTTGCTTGACGATCAGCTCGAAAACGGCTAGCAGGTGCGGTTCGCTTCGCTCGCTGTCTGACATCGGCCCCAGCGGCCGGCCGTTGGCCTCGGGGATGATCCAAGGATTGCTGTCATAGGTCCACTCCAGGTCGTCCATCAGCAGCCAGCCGTCGGGTCGCAGCAGCTTCTCGATCAGCACGACCGCCAGCCCATCGAGGTTCCAGTTCTTGGAGCCGTCCAGGTAGCAGAAGTCGTAGCGGGGGACGCAGTTGCCGGCATCGTCTGAGGCCTGCTCGATCTGTTGCTTGAGAAACCAGTTGTAGGAGCTGTGGTCGCGCACGATCGTCACGCGGTGGTCAAGCCCGGCATTCCGCAGCACGACCTCCGGGGCAGGGTCGTAGGCGGCGCCCCGGTGATCGACGGTCGTCAGGTGCCCCTCGCCGTTGGCCTCCATGGCGGCTGCGATGTAGGCGGCAGAGACGCCGTGGGCGGTCCCCAGTTCGAGGGCCTGCTGCGGACGCGTGGCGCGGATGTGGTCATAGACCCGGCGCCCAAGTGAGGGACTCATGAACGGAATGCCCTGCACCGACCTCGCCACGGCTTCGAATTCCATGGCGGGGATCTTGGCATGGCGGCTTGCCCCAGGTTCTGGGCGATCGGCCGCTCTGTGAACGCGAGCCGGGGGGCATTACCATCTGTGGTGAGCGAGCTCAGACCTGAGACCGCTCACCACTTGAAATGACCACTCAGCGCTTCAGAGCCGTGACGGCGTTCTGCATCGCCCTGCTCGCCCTGACCAGCTTGATCATCGTTGCCGCCCCGGCCTTCGCCCGCCGGCGTAACGCGATTGCTCTGGTAGTCCCCAGCCGCGTCAAGCAGCACAGGCAATACGACATCTCGATCAGCGGTCTGGCCCTGCGCAAGGCGAAGGCCTACCTGTTCGTCGACTACGGACGCTGTGCCGCCACATTCGCCGCCGAGAACCGCATCGCCGTGGGTGAGTCCGTCGACTACACCGTCTCCGGAGCGTTCGTCGAGACCTCGGCATGGAAGACATCCCTGATAGAGCCCGGGGCGCCGGTGCAGTCAGACCACGCCTGCGCGTATCTCGTCAACCCGCGCACGGGACGCGTGCTGGCGGCCGCGAAGGCCACGTTCCCAGTCCACTGACCAGCGCGCGCCGGGCCTGGTGGAGGCGTACGCTGGATCGCGATATATGGCTGAAGAAGACACGCCACTGGATATCGATCTGCTTACCGCGTCGCTGCGTGCCGACGCCAGCGACCTGGGGGCGTTTGTCGAGGCGCTGGCCGTCAAGCTCGAGGATGCGGCCCCTGATCGCGTACGGGTCGATCGCCGGCGCGAGGGCATGTTCGGACGCAAGCTGGTGCGCCGAATATCGCTTGAAGCGGGCGACCGGCGCCTGGAGCTGCGGTCTGAGAACGGCGCCATCGACACCCGTGCCTCCCGCCTGTCCGGGGGGATCGTTCTGAAGAACGACGCACTTGAGGTCGACGCCTGGCTGGCAGCCGTCGGCGAGGCGCTGGCCGCCGAGGCTCAGCGCAGCCAGAGCACACGGCGGGCGCTGCAGCGAATGCTGATCGGCGGCGCGGATGCCGAAGCTCCGGATGCCTGAGACGAGATGATCAGATTCCAAGCGCGGGCCATCGAGCCTCGCGAAAACAACGAGGAGGCACGATGGGCTTCTTGAAACGCGACGGGGACGGCGAACAGCAATCGGCGCAGGCCGAGGAGGTGGCGACGACCGAGGCTCCGCATCCCGCCTCGTATCAGTCGGGCTCGCTGGCCGGCATCCCGGCCTCGGGCGTGGAGCGGATCGAGCGGATGAAGCAGGAGGTCGCCCGCGGATTCTTCACCAGCGACCTGTCGGTCAACGAGTTCCTGCTGGTCAAGCAGGCCGGCTTTGAGCCCTTGGGGCTCGTGCTGGGTAGCTCGATCTACCACATCGGCTTTCAGCAGGCGAGCTGGAATCAGAATCAGGAGATGGGCGTGCTCACGCAGGCTATGTACCACGCGCGCGAGCTCGCGATGACGCGGATGGAGGAGGAGGCCGACGCGCTCGGCGCCGACGGGATCGTTGGCGTGCGGCTGGAGATCGGCCGCTATGAATGGGGAGCCGACCTGGCCGAGTTCATCGCCGTCGGCACCGCGGTCAAGCATCGGGAGGGCGAACTCCATCGCGCGCCCAACGGCCGCCCGTTCACGTCCGATCTCAACGGGCAGGACTTCGCCACGTTGCTGCGGGCCGGCTACCGGCCGGCGGGCTTGGTGATGGGCAACTGCGTGTATCACGTCGCGCGCCAGGGGATGCTCGCTTCGCTGCGCCAGCTCGGGCGCAACATCGAGATGCCGAACTTCACGCAGGCCCTGTATCAGGCGCGCGAGTTGGCGATGGAGCGGATGCAGAAGGAGGCCGATGAGCTGCAGTCCGGGGGGATCGT